>NZ_AKKF01000122.1 GCF_000281955.1 Caulobacter sp. AP07
GGCTCGACGCTCGGCGCCGGGGCCTGGACGTCGGCGATCTCGGCCGGGGCGGCGGTCGGGCGCTTGACGGCCGGCTTGTAGAGATAGCCGGCGGCGATCACCGCGATCAGGCCGGCGGCGGCGAGCCAGGCGCGCGGCTCCTTCCAGCCCGGCTTGGCGCCGGGGGCCATGTGGCCCAGCACCTCGTCGCGATCGAGGACCTGGTGCTTGGCCACCGCGCCCAGGTGCAGGGCCAGCAGCAGATAGGTCGTCTTGACCAGCAGGCCATGGCTGATCTCGCCGGCCTTGTACCAGAGGTGCTTGGGCCCCGTGGCCAGTTCGGGCAGGAACGGCAGGTGCGGCCAGGGGACGGTTCCGTACAGCAGGGTCGGGATGTTCAGCTTGCTGGCCGAGACCATGATCCAGCCGGTGACCGGCAGGCCGATCATGATCACGTAGAAGGCCACGTGCACGATGTGCGAGGCGATCGTCTCCCAGCGCGGCTGCCCGACCGGGTGCGGCGGCGGCTTGTTGAACAGCCGCCAGGCCAGCCGCGCCAGGCTGAGCAGCAGGATGGTGATGCCGATCGACTTGTGCAGCTGGAAGATGGCGTAGGTGGCCGGGCCCTTGGGCTCGTCGCCCATCCGCCAGCCCAGGATGACCTGGAAGATGATGGCGGCGGCGATCAGCCAGTGCAGGATGATCGCCACCGTCGTGTAGCGTTTGCGCGCATCTGGGCGCGCGGGATTCGGAGCGGCCGCCGCCGAGGCGGTCTCGTGGGTCGTCTCGGCGGTCATGGCCGTCCTCGTCTCTGAAGCTTACTGGCTCGGCCGAATCTTACTTCTTCGGATTGAACTCGGCTTCGATCGCCAGGTCGACATCGTCGCTGACCATCGGCACCAGGTGGGTGAAGCCGAAGTCCGAGCGCTTGATCTTGCCGGTCGCCGAGAAGCCCATGATCTGCGAGCCGAACGGGGTCTTGGCGAAGCCGTTATAGGTGACGTCCAGGGTCACCGGCTTGGTCACGCCGCGGAAGGTCAGGTCGCCGGTCAGCTTGCCCGGCTCGACCTTGGTCGAGACGAAGGTGATCTTCGGGAACTGGGCGCCGTTGAAGAATTTCGGGTCCGTGCCGATTTCCTTGTCGAAGTCCGGCAGGCCGGTGTCGACCTTGGTCGCGTCGATGGTGATCGACACCTTGGTGGCCAGCGGCTTGGCCGGGTCGTAGGCGTAGGACCCGTCGATGGCGCCCTGGGCGAAGCGGAAGGTGTAGTGCGACGTGCCGAAGTGCGTGACCTTCATGGTCAGGCTGGCGTGGCGCTTGTCGAGCGTCCAGTTGCCGGCCGGAGCCTGGGCCGGATCGGTCGCGACCTGGGCGGAAGCCACGGCCGGGATGGTGACGGACGCGGACAGAAGCGCGCCGGCCAGGATGGCGCCCCTGAAGAGCGAGGGGGCGAAACGGCGGTTCATGAAAGTCTCCAAATTGTTACAGCTGCAGTTGCTGAACCCCCGACTTAAGAAGCTTGGCGTGTAGAAGAAGGGGGCGGGGTTCACGAAGCCGTGATCACCCTCACTTTGCACGCCGGCCGCATGTCTCTAAACGAGGGCCATAAACTCAAGAGTCGAGATCGGAAACGACCATGTCCTACCGCGCGCCCGTTCGTGACCTAGCCTTCACCCTGCGCCATGTGGCCGGCTTCGACAACCTGGCCGCCGCCTTTCCGGAGGCCGACGCCGACACGGTCGAGGCGGTGCTGGAAGCGGCCGGCGTGTTCGCCGGCGAGGTGCTGGCCCCGATCAACCGGGCCGGCGACCTCAACCCCGCCAAACTGGAAAACGGCGTGGTGCGCACCTCGCCGGGGTTCGCCGCCGCCTACAAGGCCTTCGCCGAAGCCGGCTGGAACAGCCTGGCGGCCGATCCCGAGCACGGCGGCCAGGGCCTGCCCAAGTCCCTGGAGATCGCGGTTTTCGAGATGGTCCACGCCGCCAACATGGCGTTCGGCCTGTGCCCGATGCTGACCCTGGCGGCCATTGAGGCCCTGGCCCACCATGGCTCCGACAGCCAGAAGGCCAACTACCTGCCCCGGCTGGTGTCGGGCGAATGGACCGGGACCATGAACCTGACCGAGCCCCAGGCCGGTTCGGACCTGGCGGCCCTGACGACGATGGCCACGCCGGACGGCGCGGGCGCGTACACGCTGAACGGCCAGAAGATCTTCATCACCTGGGGCGACCACGACGTCGCCGACAACGTCTGCCACCTGGTGCTGGCCCGCACGCCCGACGCCCCTCCGGGCGTCAAGGGCATCTCGCTGTTCCTGGCCCCGAAGGTGCTGGTCGACGCCGACGGCAAGCTGGGCCAGGCCAACGCCCTGCGCGTGGGCAGCCTGGAGCACAAGCTGGGCATCCACGGCTCGCCCACCTGCGTGATGCTGTACGAGGGGGCCAGGGCCGAGCTGGTCGGCGAGCTGGGCAAGGGCCTGGCCCACATGTTCACGATGATGAACGCCGCCCGCCTGCAGGTCGGGACGCAGGGCGTGGCCATCGCCGAGCGCGCCTACCAGCAGGCCCTGGCCTTCTCGCTGGAGCGCGCCCAGGGCCGGTCGGCCTGGACGGGCGCCTATCCGGCCCGGCTGTTCGACCATCCCGACATCCGCAAGACCCTGATGCTGATGAAGGCCCGGATCGAGGCGGCGCGTGGCGTCTGCCTGTCGACCGCCGTGGCCGCCGACCTGTCGCGCCACGGGGCCAACGAAGCCGAACGCGCCGCCGCCAAGCTGCGCGAGGAACTGCTGACCCCGATCGCCAAGGCCTGGTCCACCGACATGGGCGTCGAGGTCGCCTCGATGGGCGTGCAGATCCACGGCGGCATGGGCTTCATCGAGGAGACCGGCGCGGCCCAGCACTATCGCGACGCCCGCATCAACCCGATCTACGAAGGCGCCAACGGCATCCAGGCCATCGACCTGGTCGGCCGCAAGCTGATGCTCGGCGAGGGCCAGGCGATCGGCGACCTGATGGACGACATGCGCGACACCGTCGAGGCGATCGAGGCCGCCGGCGACCCGGCCCTGGACCTGGTGGCCTCGCGGCTGAAGACCGCCCTGGACGCCGCCAGCGGGGCCACCGCCTGGCTGATCGAGCGCCGGGCCCGGGCCATGCCGGACGCGCTGTCCGGCGCGACGGCCTATCTGAAGCTGCTGGGCGACGTGGTCGGCGGCTGGATGCTGGCCAAGGGGGCGCTGGCGGTGTTGGCCATGGAAGGCGGCGACGCCGACTGGAAGGCCGTGAAGATCGCCCTGGCGCGGGTCTACGCCCAGAACGTGCTGGCGGGCGTACCCGGCCAGGCGGCGGCGGTGACGGCGGGGGCGGAGGATCTGGCGGCGGTGACGGCGGAAGCGCTGGGGGCGTGATCAAAAAAGGCGGCGGAGTGATCCGCCGCCTCTCAAAAATCACGTCATCCCCCGACTTGTTCGGGGGACCCAAGCGGCGCCAACCGATAGTCCTCGATCAACTCTGCTTGGGTCCCCCGCATAAAGCGGGGGATGACGAAATTGGGTTGTGGCTGAACAGCCCCTACAGCTGGCCCAGCATGTAGTCGGCCGACGACACCTTGAACTCACCGCCCTCTTCGACGTTCAGCGTCTCGACCACGCCGTCCTTGGCGATCAGCGAGTAGCGCTGCGAGCGCAGGCCCATGCCGAACTTGCTGCCGTCGAACTCCAGGCCCAGGGCCTGGGTGAAGGCGCCGTTGCCGTCGGCCAGCAGCAGGACCTCGTCGGTGATGCCCTGGTCGGCGGCCCAGGCCTTCATCACGAAGACGTCGTTGACCGAGACGCAGGCGATCGCATCCACGCCCTTGGCTTTCAGGTCCGCCGACTTCTCCTTGAAGCCCGGCAGATGCTTGGCCGAGCAGGTCGGGGTGAAGGCGCCGGGCACGGCGAACAGGGCCACGGTCTTGCCCTTGAACAGCTCGTCGCTGGTCAGCGGCGCGGGGCCTTCGGCCGTGAAGGTCATGAAAGTCGCCGAGGGAAGGGTGTCGCCAACCTTGATCGCCATGTGCGGGATTCCTGTTCGTTGAGGGAGCCGATCGGAGATAAAGCCCCGAAGGCCGATCGCCAAGGAAAGGTTGGACTTGAAACCGGCGCCTTCCAGCCTGATCCTCTCCTTATGGACCCGACCCACACTGACCTTGGCGTGAAATCCGAGCCCGCGTTTCTTGCCGGACAGATGCTGGTGGCCATGCCGGGTATCGAGGATCCCCGTTTCGAGCGCGCGGTGCTCTATCTGTGCGCCCACGACGCCGAGCAGGCCATGGGCCTGGCGGTCAACCGCCCGGTCGAGGGCCTGACCCTGTTCGAACTGCTCAACAATCTGGGCGTCCATCCCGACACCGGGGCCCTGAGCGACCTGGTGATGCTGGGCGGACCGGTCGAGCGCGAGCGCGGCTTCGTCCTGCACACCGACGACTTCGTCTCCCCGGACTCCACCGTGCCGGTGGCCGACGGCCTGGCCCTGACCGTCACCCGCGACGTGCTGGACGCCCTGGGCAGCCGGCTGCGGCGGCCGCGCCACGCGATCCTGGCCCTGGGCTATTCCGGCTGGGGCCCGGGACAGCTGGAGCAGGAACTGCGCGACAATGTCTGGCTGATCTGCGAGGCCGACGAGACCCTGCTGTTCGGCGACGACTACGAGAACAAATGGACCCGCGCCCTGGCCAAGATCGGGATCACCGCCGATCACCTGTCGGCTCAATCGGGGCGGGCCTAGGCGGCGAAACCCCTCCCCGCCGCAACCTTCGCTTTGGATGAGCGTTTAATGGGGTGATGCAAGTCGCGGCGCGCCGCGCCGGGGCCTCCGCATCCATCACGGGAGCAGGCCCATGCGCCAGCCCAGTGCTATTCCCCTCACCCTCTTCTTCCTCGTCGCCGGCGTGGGCGCGGCGATATCCTGGCCGTTCCGCGACGACGCCACCACGGCGGGCGCCCTGATGGCCATGTTCGTCGTCGCGGCGACCTTGCTGGCGGCGGCGATCAAGGTCGCCAGCCAGTGGGAACGGGCGGTCGTCCTGCGCCTGGGACGGTTTCGCGCCCTCAACGGCCCGGGCCTGTTCTGGATCATCCCGATCGTCGACGTCATCCCCTACTGGATCGACGTCCGGGTGATCACCTCCACCTTCAAGGCCGAAAAGACCCTCACCAAGGACACCGTGCCCGTCGACGTGGACGCGGCGCTGTTCTGGCGGGTGGTCGATCCGCAGCGGGCGGCGCTGGACGTCGAGGACTACCACAGCGCCATCGCCTGGGCGTCCCAGACCGCCCTGCGCGACGTCATCGGCAAGACCGTGCTGGCCGCCATGCTGGAGGGTCGCGAACAGATCGGCAAGGAACTGCGCAGGATCATCGACGAACGCACCGAACCCTGGGGCGTCGAGGTCATCTCGGTGGAGCTCAAGGACGTCCTGATCCCCGAGGCCCTGGAGAACGCGATGTCCATGCAGGCCCAGGCCGAGCGCGAGCGCCAGGCCCGGATCATCCTGGGCGATTCCGAACGCCAGGTGGCCGAGAGCTTCCAGGAGGCGGCCCGCGGCTATGCGGGCAATCCCACCGCCCTGCACCTGCGGGCGATGAACATGCTCTACGAAGGGCTGAAGCAGAACTCGACCTTCGTCATCGTGCCCAGCACGGCGCTGGATTCGATGCAGTTGGGCGGCATCGCCGGCCTGGCTCGCGAACCGGTGGTCGCGCAGGTTCCGGTCTCGGCGGCCGCTCACTAGTCCGGCCGAAACGCCGCGGCGCGGGTCGTCGACATCGTCGCGATTCGACGCCGCGGAAGCGCGTCCGGAGCCCACGCTGCGGCCAATCTTCGCGTCCGATCAAACACTCACGGCAACGCTTGCATTCCCCGGAATACGGGCTTTTCATTCTTAAGCTGGGTTCAGGTCTGCTGTTCGTTCGCGCGGGCAGGTGACCCCTGGCTGACGCTCATGACCTCCCTGCGCGTGATATCGCCGGACGTGGAAAACTGGGCCCCGCGGCGCCGTGAGCCGTCGCCCGCGCGGCCCCCGCTTCCGATCCTCTCGCTGTCGATCGCCGTCCTTTTGGGGCTCTACGGCATGCAGTTGATGCTCAGCGAGGCGCGCGACGTTTCGCCGGCCGTCCCTTCGGTTCGCGAGCCCGAACGCTTCGAACCCGATCCGCCGCCGACGTCGGCGCAGCGCCTGAAGATCGTCCTGACCCCGTCGGCCGCCATCACCACCCATCCCGAGACCTGGGCCGTGCTGCCTACCGCCCTCGACGGCCCGGTGGTCGCCACGCCCCTGGCCGACCCCCGCACGGCGACGCAACAGGCCGCCGCCTGCCGCGAGGCGCACGGCATGGCCACCCAGATGGTCTGCGTCGATCCCATGCTGGCCGCCGCCGACCGTCAGGCCTCGGACGCCTACGAAGCGGTGCTGGCGGCGGGTGCGTCGCAAGCCGCCCTGGGGCGGTCGCAGGCGCGCTGGATGCTGGTGCGGGAGGCGGCGGCGCGGTCTTCGCCGGAGGATCTTCTGGCGGCCTATCAGGAGCGGATACGGCGCCTGCGGGCGACCGCGACGGCGCTGCTGTTGCAGGATGAGGCGCTCACGAACCCTCCCCCCGAGAGCGAGCCGATCGTCCGCCCATCGGCGAGCCCCGTGAAGGCGGCGATCACGCCACCGTCGGCGGGCCCTGTGAAGGCGGCGATTGCGCGGCGCCCGGCGCGCCTTGTGAAGGAGACGATCGTGCGGCGACCGGCGGGCCCTGCGAAGGAGACGATCGTGCGACGGCCGACGCGCCCCGCGAAGGAAGTGATCGCGCGGCGACCGGCGGAGGAGAAAATGGGCGTGAGGGGGTCCCGTTCCCCCCGGTCGCCTTCGGCGACACCGCCCCCACGGAAGAAGGCGTCGGGAGTGTCTAGCCCCGCGCCTTCACCGGCGCCGCGCCGTCCACATAGGCCTCATTGAGATAGACCTCGGCCTCCTGCGGCGACAGGGCCGGCGCGTAGCCGAAGCCCTGGCCGTAGTCGCAGCCCAGCGACTGCAGGGCCCGGGCCATCTCGGCGTTCTCGACGCCCTCGGCGACGACTTCCAGGTCCAGGTCCTGGCCCAGCTTGACCACCGAGCGGACGATCTTGGCCGAGCCGGCGTTGGCGCCCATGGTCCGCACGAAATAGCGGTCGATCTTCAGCGTGTCGAACGGCAGACGGGTCAGGTAGGACAGCGACGAGAAGCCGGTGCCGAAGTCGTCCAGCGCCAGGCCGGCCCCGGCGTCGCGCAGGGTCTTGAGGATCACCGCGGCCCGCTCGGGGTCGCGCATGATGTCGCTCTCGGTGACTTCCAGCTTCAGCGCGCCGCGCGGCAGGCCGTTCTCGCGCAGCACCTGGGCGACGTCCTGCACCAGGCCCGGACGGTCGATCTCGCCGGTCGACAGGTTGACGCTGACGGTCAGGGCGCCGACCGCCGGGTGGCTGGCGCGCCAGGCGGCCAGTTGCCGGGCCGAGGTGCGCATCATGTGCTCGCCCAGCTCGCTCATCAGGCCCATTTCCTCGACCAGCGGCAGGAACTCGTCGGGCGGCAGCATGCCGCGACGCGGATGGATCCAGCGGGCCAGGGCCTCGAAGCCCGACAGGGCGCCGGTCGACAGGCGCACCACGGGCTGGAAATAGGGAGTGATCTCGCCGCGGCCGATGGCCCCGCGCAGGTCGGCCTCCAGGGCCAGGCGCGACAGGCCGTCGGTCTCCATCGAGCGGCCGTAGGCGGCGGCCCCGCCGCGTCCGCCGGCCGCGGCGGCCTCGACAGCCAGCTCGGCGCGGCGCAGCAGTTCGGCCGCCTCGGGGGCGTCCTCGCCGCCCTCGGCCGCCACGGCGCCGATCGACAGGGTGGGATGGATGTCGAAGCCGGCCACCCGCAAGGGCTGCTCCAGCGACGCGCGCAGCAGCTCGGCCGGCTCGAAGCCGGTGGGGTCGCACAGCACCGCGAACTCGTCCTCGCCGATCCGGCCCAGCAGGGCCTCGGACGGGAAGGCGGCGGCCAGGCGCGAGCCCAGGGCGGCTAGCACCAGGTCGGCGCGCTCGTGGCCCAGGGCCTCGTTCAGGCGGCGCAGGCGGTCGACGTCGGCGACCACCAGCTCGTGGACACCAGGCCGCGCCAGGCGCTCGCGGGCCTGGGCGATGAAGCTCTTGCGGTCGAGCAGGCCGGTCAGGCTGTCGCGCTCGGAGGCGGCGAACTTGGTCTCGGGCACCGCCACGCCGGCGGCGCGCACGCCGTCCTCCAGCCAGACGCCGCGCCAGATGCAGGTGCCCGCGCCGCGCAGGCGCAGGCGGGCGACGATCTCGCTGCCCGGCTCGCGGACCTTGAGGATGTCTTCGGCCTGGGCGCGGTCCTGGGGCAGGGTCAGGGCGCGGAAGGCGGCGGAGGAACAGTCGGGGGCCAGCGGCCCCATGCCCAGGGCGCGCGCCGCGCCGTTGACCCGCAGCCGGTCGAGCTCGGGCTCCCAGAGCCACAACGCCACCTCGGCGGCGCCCAGCGCCTCCAGCGTGGCCGTGGCGTCCCAAACGCGTCGCTGACTAATCTTAAACGACATGCCCTGATCCCGCGCCCGAGGGCGCAATGTCCGGGCCCGCGCTAGGATTCCTCCCCGAAGGGTAAGACCGGCCTAAACAGCCGGAGGGGGCGCGACCATCCCGAACAGACGATGATCTCGCCATTCGCCGTTAATTTTCAGATAAGCGGGCGCGTATCCCTCCTCGACGAAGCCAGATTTCAGCAAAAGCGCCGCCGACGGGCCGTTTTCCGGCATGCAGGCCGCCTCCAGCCGATGGAGCGCCAGCTCGCCGAACGCGAAGGCGATGGTCGCCTTGACCCCGTCCAGCATGTGGCCGCGGCGGGCGTGGGGCTGGCCGATCCAGTAGCCCATCACCGCGCTCTGGGCGACGCCGCGGCGGATGTGGAACAGCCGGACGCCGCCGATCAGCGCCCCGTCGTCGCGGCGGAACATGAAGAACGGAAAGGCCTCGCCGGTCTCCAGCTCGCGGGCGTAGGCGGCCAGCCGGGCGCGGAAGGCGGTCCGGGTCAGGTCGTCCTCCGGCCAGGTCGGCTCCCAGGGCCGCAGGAACGGGGCCGACTGGGTGCGCAGCTCCGACCACGCCTTGTAGTCATGCAGCCTGGGCAGGCGCAGGAACACCTTGTCGCCCTCGAGACGCGGGCCGGGATCGGTCTGGAAAAGGCGAAGGAAGGCGGACAAGACAGGTTCCTGGGCAACACCGCACCTTTGAGCCTCCCGCGCCGCAAGACAAGAGGGCGGTCTCGCCAAGCGCGCCCCGGCGAAGGATCAGTAGCTTCGCCCGTCGGTCTTGCGCACCGGCACGGCGCCCAGGTCGAAATCCTCGAACAGGCGGGCGTTCAGGCTGATGCGGGGGGCGTCGTAGTCGACGACGCCGTTCTCGAAGCTGGGGAACTGCGAAAAAGTGCCGCAGCCGCAGACCCCGCAATGGTGGTGCGTCCCGAAATAGCCGCCCCACTGATAGGTCGAGACCCGGTCGCGGGCCGTCGTCAGCTTGAACTGGTCGGGCGTGTAATAGGCCCACAGGGCGCCCCGCTTCGAGCAGAACGAGCAGTTGCAGTCCGACACCCACTCCGGAGCGTGGGTGACTTCGAACTGGGTCGCGCCGCAGTGGCAGCGGGCCTTGAGGGTCATGGGAGAACTCCGTTCGGTGGGACGATGCGGCGTGTCTAGCGCCACCCTGCTGACAGCCTGCTGTCAGCAACGGGACCAGGCGTTGTCGCCACCGATCCGCTCGGGTTAGGAATGAACGCCGTTCTCACGAGGCCTTGAGATGAACCTCCACACCCTGGCGATCCCGACCTTCACCCAGATGCTGCGGGCCCTGTCGGCCCAGTTGGACAAGGGGGTCGAGCTGGCCCGCGCCAAGGGCTTCGAGCCTTCGGTGCTGCCGCAGTCGCGCCTGGCGCCCGACATGTTCCCGCTGGCCGCCCAGGTGAAGTTCACCTGCTTCCAGGCCAGCGACGCGGTGGCCCGGCTGACCGGCCAGGCGCCGCGGGTCATGCCCGGGGACGAGACCACGATCGAAGGGCTGAAGGCCGTCATCGCCGGGACGATCGCCGACCTGGAGGCCACGCCCGAGGCGGCCTTCGCCGGCGCCGAGGATCGGATGATCGAGCTGAAGATGGCCAACGGCCTGATCTTCGACATGAACGGCCTGCAGTTCCTGCGCGACTGGTCCCTGGCCCAGTTCTATTTCCATCTGGTGACCGCCTACGACATCCTGCGCCACAACGGCGTGCCGCTGGGCAAGCCCGACTACGTCCCCCACGCCCTGCCCTATCTGCGCCCGGGGACGGCGCCGGGCGCCTGACCACCGCCATGCCCGCCATTGCGGCCTGCGCACAACTCTGCGTAGACTCTCAAGTTCAGGCTATCGCCACGCACATCGGTTTTTGACGACCCAACGAGTCAAGGGCTTGCCGTCATGAACAAGCGGATCGACGCTCCGGCGTTCAGGAATTCCGACTTTCTGTCCGGTGGCGGCGAAATGGCGGAGCTGATCGCCGCCAGCGACTGGTCGCAGACCCCTCTGGGCCCGATCGAATCCTGGCCGCAGAGCCTGCGCACGACGGTGAGCCTGTGCCTGGCCTCGAACTTCCCGATCAACATCATCTGGGGCCCGCACTACAACCAGATCTATAACGACGGCTATCGGGTGATGTGCGGGGCGGCCCACCCCCAGTCGCTCGGCGAGCCCTATGACGTGACCTGGGCTTCGGCCTGGCCGGCCATCGGCGATCCCTTCCATCAGGCCCGGGCGGGCGCGACCTCGTTCCTGGATAACCAGCGGATGTTCCTGTTCCGCAACGGCTATCTCGAGGAAGCCTTCTTCACCTTCTCCCTCAGTCCGATCCGCGACGAAAGCGGCGGTGTCGGCGGCGTCTTCCTGCCGGTCATCGAGACCACGGCCAGCACGCTGTCGGAGCGACGGACGCGGTTGCTGCGCGACCTGAACGCGCGATTGGGCGAGGCGCGCACCACGGCCGAAGTCTACGCCCGCGCCATCGAGACCTTCGCCGAGCACCCGTTCGACCTGCCGTTCGTGCTGCTCTACGAAGCCGGTCCGGACGCCGAGACCTATCGCCTGGTCGGTCATGTCGGCCTTGCGGCGGAAACGGCCGGCGCGCCGGCCGTCCTGTCGTCGGCCCCTGGCGAGCCCTGGCCGGTGGCGGCGCTTTGCGAGACGCGCGAACCGATCCTGCTGGAGGATGTTTCGGCGCGTCTGGGCGGAGCGCCTTGCGGGCCCTACGAGGAGCCGCCGGCCATCGGCCTGGCCTTTCCGATCTTCGTTCCCGGTTCGCCACGACCGACGGCGCTGCTCATCGCCGGCGCCAGCCCGCGATTGCCGTTCGACGCGCCCTATCGCGATTTCCACAGCCTGCTGGCGGCGGCCCTGGCCGCGGGCCTGGCCAATGCCAAGACCTTCGAGGAAGAGCGCCGCCGCGCCGAGATGCTGGCCGCCCTCGACCAGGCCAAGACCGCGTTCTTCTCCAATGTCAGCCATGAATTCCGCACGCCGCTGACCCTGATGCTGGGGCCGATCGAGGACGCCCTGGACGAGGCCGCCGGCCTGCCGCTGGCCCAGCGCGAGCGGCTCGACGTCGCCCATCGCAACGCCCAGCGCCTGCTGAAGTTGGTCAATTCCCTGCTCGACTTCTCCCGTGTCGAGGCGGGCCGGATCCAGGGCCGCTTCGAGCCGACCGATCTTGGCGCGCTCACCGCCGAGCTGGCCAGCAACTTCCGCTCCGCCTGCGAGCGGGCCGGCCTGGCGCTGGTCGTCGACTGCGAACCGTCGATGGCGCTGGTCCATGTCGACCGGAACATGTGGGAGAAGGTGGTCCTCAACCTGATCTCCAACGCCTTCAAGTTCACGCTCGAGGGACAGATCACCGTGGCCTTGCGCACCGTCGCGGGTTTGGGGGCGGGGGCGGAGGCGGTCGAGCTCACCGTCAGCGACACCGGCCTGGGCATCGCCGAGGCCGAACTGCCTCGGGTCTTCGAGCGCTTCCATCGGATCGAGGGGCAGAAGGGCCGCACCCACGAGGGCACCGGTATCGGCCTGGCCCTGGTCGATGAGCTGGTCAAGCTGCATGGCGGCGCCGTGGGGGTGCGCAGCCGCCTGGGCCAAGGCTCGACGTTCCAGGTGACGATCCCGCGGGGGACGGCCCACCTGCCGCCGGAACGCCTGTCGGCCGCAGGCGTCCCGGCCTCCACCACCGTGCAGGCCAGCGCCTATGTCGCCGAAGCCTTGCGCTGGTTGCCCGACGCCGACCTCCAGGGGCATGAGGCCACCGAAGCGACAGCCCCGATCGACGGCCAGCCGCGCGTGGTGCTGGCCGACGACAACGCCGACATGCGTGGCTATGTGAAGCGGCTGCTGGAGGATGGCGGCTACCAGGTCGAAGCCGTGGCGAACGGCCAGGCGGCGCTGGCCGCCGTCCAGCGGGGACCGCCGCCCGATCTGGTGCTGAGCGACGTGATGATGCCCGAGCTCGACGGGTTCGGCCTGCTGGCCGCCCTGCGCGCCGACCCCGCCCAGGAGGGCCTGCTGGTCATCCTGCTGTCGGCCCGGGCCGGCGAGGAGGCCCGGGTCGAGGGCCTGGCGGCCGGAGCCGACGACTATCTGGTCAAGCCGTTCAGCGCCCGCGAGCTGCGCGCCCGGGTGGACGGCGCCGTCAAGCTGGCGCGACAAAGGCGCGAAGCGGCCAAGCGAGAGCAGGATCTGGGCGCGCGACTGGTCGCGGAGCAGGGCAAGGCCGCCCTTCGCCAGACCCAGCAGCAGCTGGAATTCGCGCTCGACGCCGGGCGCCTCGGGAGCTGGGAATTCGACGTCGCGTCCGGGATGTTCTCTTCATCCGCCCATGCCCGCGCGATCTTCGGGCTTGGCCCGGACGATCCGTTCGAGCGCCTGGAAGACGTCGTCGCGCGGGTTCACCCCGATGACCGCGAGCGGCGCCAGGCGGCGATCGATCGGACGCTCTCCACGGGAGAGGATTTCGAGATCGAATATCGCACGCTCAAGCCGGACGGCCGGATCGGCTGGATTCTCGCGCGCGGCCGGGCGGCGTTCGAAGATGGAAGCGCCGTGCGGCTGGCGGGCATCTCCCTCGACATCACCGCCCGCAAGTCCGCCGAACAGCGCCAGCAGCTGCTTCTCGACGAAGTCGACCATCGTGCGAAGAACACCCTGGCCAGCGTCCAGTCCATCGCCATGCAGACGCTGCGGCACGCCGAGCATCCCTCGACCTTCACCACCGCCTTCGTCGAGCGCATTCAGGCCCTGGCCCGGGCCCACGAGCTGTTGACCGAGGCGTCCTGGCAGGGCGCGGCCCTGGCCGACGTCATCGATCGCACCTTGAAGGTTCACGCGCCCCCCGGCTCGGGTGCGCGGGTCTCGCTGTCGGGGCCGGCGGTTCGACTGGGACCCAACGCCGCCGTCACCCTCAACATGGCGTTTCACGAGCTGGCGACCAACGCGATCAAATACGGCGCGCTGTCGACGCCGGACGGCCGCGTGGACGTCGAATGGACAGCCGACGCCGGAGCGATCACCATAAACTGGCGGGAGTCCGGAGGACCGAAGGTGGCGGTCCCGTCGCGGCGCGGCTTCGGTTCGCGATTGATCGAGCAGGCCCTGGCGCGGGAAATGGACGGCGAGGCCCGATTGGTCTTCCTGTCGGAGGGCCTGTGGTGCCATCTTCGCCTGCCGCTTTCGGCCAAGCTGAGTCTGGTGACGTGAACGCGATGACCGCTTCCTTGACCGGCGTCCGGCTGCTGCTCGTCGAGGACGAGGCGATCGTGGCGATGATGATCGAAGCGATGCTGACCGATCTTGGCTGCGTGGTGGTCGACGTCGCCGCCACCCTGTCGCGGGGCCTGGCGCTGGTCGACAGCACGGCCGGCGCGCTCGACGCGGCGGTCCTCGACATCAATCTGGGCGGGGAGAAGGTCTATCCGGTCGCCGAGCGGCTCGCGGCCGGCGGCGTGCCCTTCGTGTTTTCCACCGGCTACGGGCTGGCGGGAATCTCGCCCGACTTCGCCGACGTGCCCGCCCTGGCCAAGCCCTATACGCCCTACGCCCTGGAGCAGGCCCTGCTGTCCGTTCTGGGCGCCGCGCCATCCAGGACCCAATAGGACCAGGACCGATCGCCGGCGGCGAGGATGACGGCCAGAACGAAAAACGCCCCCGGACCGGGGTCCGGGGGCGCTTCGTGTAGCTCGGCCGATAAGGCTTAGGCGGCGGCCGCCTGGGTCTTGACCAGCGACTTGGTCAGGATGCCGATGGCGGCTTCGCGGTCGATGCGCTCGATCGCGGCCACTTCGCGGGCCATGCGGTCCAGGGCCGATTCGTACAGCTGGCGCTCCGAATAGGACTGTTCCGGCTGGTTCTCGGCGCGGTGCAGGTCGCGCACCACCTCGGCGATCGAGATCAGGTCGCCCGAATTGATCTTGGCTTCGTATTCCTGGGCGCGACGCGACCACATGGTGCGCTTGACGCGGGCCCGGCCCTTCAGGGTGGTCAGGGCCTGGCTCACGACATTGCCCTCGGCCAGCGGACGCAGGCCGGCCGTCTTGGCCTTCTTGGTCGGAACGCGCAGGGTCATCTTTTCGTGGTCGAAGGTGATGATGTAGACCTCGAGCGACATCCCGGCCACTTCCTGGGTCTCGACGCCCTGGATGCTGCCCACGCCGTGCGCGGGATAAACGACGTGATCGCCGACCGAGAATTCCAGACCGCTCTTGCTCATTCGTTCGTCCTCAATAAGTTCGGGCCGGGGCCCAAAACACCATTCCACTCAGGCTTCCAAAGGGTGTCCAAACGGCGATAAGGACCCGACCGCGAAAGAGGTGCGGGGCCAAGACCGTTCGGATTTGGAAATAGCTGCTAAGTCACCCTTCGCCTTCGATCGGGCGCGCCGGATTAACGGCTGACATCGTCCACATGACGGGCAGGCGCGAGCAATCGCGACCGTTACGTCGAAAACGACAATATCATAAAATTCAGCTTGATGAAAGGCTTGCGGCCTGTTTAGCCGCCTGAGTCAACGCGATATGGAGGCGACTAGGAGCCTTTTCCGGGCTTTTCGCTGAAATATTTCTCGAATTTGCCGGTCTCGCGCTCGAACTCTTCGCGGTCCGCCGGGGGCACGCCCTTGACCGTGATGTTGGGCCAGATCTTGGCGAATTCGGAGTTGATCCGCAGCCACTTGCCGTCCGGCTCGTCCTCGGTGTCGGGCTTGATGGCGTCGATCGGGCACTCGGGTTCGCAGACGCCGCAGTCGATGCACTCGTCCGGATTGATCGCCAGGAAGTTCTCGCCCTCATAGAAGCAGTCGACCGGGCACACCTCGACGCAGTCCATGAACTTACATTTGATGCAGGCGTCGGTAACGATGTAGGTCATCGAGGGCTCGGCAGTTTTCGACTTAAGCGCGGAGGCCGCGTTTTCGAAGCCATGGGCCCGCTTGTCAATGCGGCATGGCTGCGCGCGGGGCGAGGAATTCTCACAGCGGGCCTCAGCATATCATCTTGCCTGGCAAGGCGCGTGCGACGGATCGTCGGAGACCGTTGTTACGTTACCAATTCTTATCGAAGCTAGGTCACAACCAAGTCGAGGAAAATAAACAAGAAGTCGGGAACCCGACACAGGATGAGAGCGGCCGTGCGAACCCAGGTCTCGACCCCGATCGGACATGCCGACCCGATGCGGGACGCCCAGGCCCCGCACCTGATGATGGACGCCTTCGAGACGTTCGTGCGCCACGCGCCGTTCGCCGCGGCGCTGGTCGACAGCGCCTTCCGGCTGACCGCCGTCAGCCCCGACTGGGCCGCCCACGGCGTGATCCCCGACATTGAGATCGGCGACGACTTCCGCCGCGCCCTGGTCAATCCCGAGGACATCGACAGGCTGGAGCGTTGCGTGGCGTTCGGGGAGGCGTTCTCGCGCTACCGCTCGGTCAGCGTCGCCGGGGCCGCGCCGCGCATCTGGCGCACCGAATTCGCCGCCACCCGCGCCCCCGGGGAAGCGGGGGAGCTGGGCCGGACCCTGGCGGTGATCGTCACCGCCCGCGACGTCAGCGGCTTCGCCGAGACCGCCCTGAAGGCCGAGCGCGACCAGCAGCGCCTGAAGATGGCGCTGGAGCTCGACGACCTGATGGTCCGCGAATACGACCTGCGGACCGGCGAGATCTATTGCTCCAACACCTCTCCCGAGCTGGAGAAGTGGTGCATGTTCAAGGACGATCCGCTGGAGATCGTCCACCCCGACGACCGCGAGAGGATGGCCGAGCTGGTCCGCAACCGTAAGGACGGCGAGGCCCAGGTGTTCGAGTTCCGGCTCAATCGCGACGACGGGGTCGAGACCTGGGTGCGCTCGGTCGGAAAGAAGTTCCTCGGGGCCGACGGCAAGCCGGAACGCCTGGTCAACCTGTTCAAGGACATCACCGACCGCCGCCGCCAGACCGAAGCCGTCGAGAACCTGGCCTTCCGCGACCCGCTGACCGGGCTTCCCAACCGCGCCTATTTCCAGCGCAAGTTCCAGGAGGCGGTCGACGCCTCGGAGCTGATGGGCGAGCTGTTCGGCCTGATCATGATCGATGTCGACCACTTCAAGGACATCAACGACACCCTGGGCCACGACGCCGGCGACGCCCTGCTCAAGCGGCTGTCGGAGATGCTGCACGCCGCCTTCCGCGCGGGCGACACCGTGGCCCGACTGGGCGGCGACGAGTTCGCGGTGATTCTGCGCGGCCTGCATTCCGAGGCCGACATGATGCGGCCGGTCAGCGCCCTGCAAGAGCTGCTGCGCCGGCCGATCGAGCATGGCGGCCGCAGCTTCTCGGTCAGCGCCAGCATCGGCGCGGCCCTGCATGGCGACCTCGACGCCGACCCCAGCCACATGATCAAGAACGCCGACATCGCGCTCTATCGGGCCAAGGACGAGGGCCGCAACCGCAGCGTGGTGTTCGATCCCTCGATGCGCTCGGCCCTGGAGCAGCGGATCGAGCTGCTGCGCGACGTGCGCGCGGCGATCACCGCCAAGGAGTTCGTGCTCTACTACCAGCCGGTGGTCGATATCGACTCGCACACCGTCGTCGGCTTCGAGGCCCTGATGCGCTGGGACCATCCCGAGCAGGGCGTCCTGACCCCCGACCGCTTCATGGCCGCCTTCGAGGACCAGGACCTGTCGCTGAAGCTCGGCGACCTGGCCTTCGAGAGCGCGCTCAAGCAGATGCGCGATTGGATGGACGCCGGGGTCGAGTTCGGCCGGGTGGCGGTCAACATCTCGGCCGCCCAGTTCCGCAGCGGCCAGCTGGCCGAGGAGGTGCAGGCGCGCCTGGCCCGCTGGAACGTGCCGTGCGACCGCCTGACCATCGAGGTCACCGAGAACGTCTATATGGGCTGGGGCTCGGAGATGGTCAGCGACACCGTCCGCCAGCTGCACACGGCGGGGGTGATGATCGCCCTGGACGATTTCGGCACTGGCTACGCGTCCCTGGCCAACCTGCGCCAGTTCCCGATCGACCGGCTGAAGATCGACAAGTCCTTCGTCCAGAACGTCGAGGACGCCGCCATCGTCAAGGCGGTGATCACCCTGGGCTCCAGCATGGGCATGAAGGTGGTCGCCGAGGGCGTCGAGGACCAGAGCCAGCTGGACGCCCTGGCCGGCTACGGCTGCGACCAGATCCAGGGGTATCACTTCTCGCGGCCGATGCCGGCAGGGATGGTGCCGGAGTATTTGCGGGGGTTTGGGCGGTAGCGGCGCACTTGCCCCCTCCGCGCCTTCGGCGCTCCTCCCCCATAGGGGGAAGAGCCTCGCGGTTTAGGCTCCGCCCCCTATGGGGGCGGACAGACCGCGAAGCGGTCAGGTGGGGGCAAGTGCGTCACCCCTCCACCGCCTCGTACAGCTCCCGCGCCTCGCTCGCCGGCCCGCGCCGCTCCCCGAACCCCATGATCCGTACGTTGATCAGCCGCCCGCCGATCGCGAACACCAGCACGTCGCCGGTCTTCAGCCCGCGCGACGGTTTGTCGACCCGGCTCTCGGCCCCGGCCCGGGTCAGGCGGATGCGGCCTTCGTCGACGAAGCGGCCGGCCAGGGAGCGGGTCTTGAAGAACCGGGCGCGCCACAGCCAGACGTCGGCGCGGCAATGGCCTTCGTCGGTCACGAGACGGCCTTCATGGGGTCGGGCTTCCTCCGGCGCGGACGCTTGCGGCGCGGCGGCGGCTCGGTGAGCTGGGCCAGGGCGGCGAACGGCGAGTCCGGGCGGGCCACGACCCGGGGCTCCGGCTTGGCCGCCCCGCGCCGCTTCCAGACGATCGGGTCGCCCTCCTTGGGACGGATGGCCGGGGTGTAGTCCAGGGCCCGCAGCACCGCCGCCGCCTCGGCCGCGGTCCAGCCCAGGGCGTCGCGCGCCGCGTCGGTCAGCACCACCCCGCCGGGCCTCTGGCCCTCGCGCAGCAGAGTGTCGAGCCGCTCGAGCATCTCGACCGGCGCCACGTAGCGGCCGACCAGCCGCAGGCCGTTGGCGGCCAGGGCCCGCGCGTCGGGGGCCGGGTCGGGGGCCAGGGCCAGCCGCTCGGACTGGCCTCGCCAGCCGCCTGGGGTCAGGGCCCGGACGCAGGCCGTCGCCTCGTCGCGCAGGACCGACGGCAGGAACAGGCTGAACGCCCCGATCCGCACGCCCAGGGCCTTCAGGGTTCGGCGCTCGGCCTGGCTCATGGCCTTCAGGTCGGTGTCGAGGCTGCGCTTGTCGAGCACGCCGCCGGCCTCCAGCAGCCGGTGGGCCAGGCCGCGCGGCAGGCCCTTCAGCGCGCCGCCGGACAGGGCCTGCTCCAGCCTGCGCAGGCCGGGCAGCTTGCGGTCGACCTCGCCGGCGAGAAAGGCGTCCAGCCGCCGCTCGGCCCGCTCGCGCGCCGAGGCGTCGCCCAGCTCGCCCAGCAGCCGGGCGCGGGGATGCATCAGGTCGCCGCCCCCGCCTCCAGAAAAGGCCCGCACCGCCCCGGCCGCCTCGCCGTTCCACAGCACCGCGCCGTCGGGGGTCAGGGTGAAGGCGGTGTCCGGTTCGCTGGCCAGCTTGCCCAGGCGCCGGGCGATTTCGGGGGTCACGGCCCGCTGGGCGGTATTGCGCAGGGCCTTCTCCTCGAGCGCGCTGGCGCCCTTTTCCGGGACGAAAGTCACGCCGGTCAACCGGCCGACCACGTGCCCCTCGACCGTTACCGCCCCGTCGGCCCCGACCCCGGCCAGCAGGGTCGAGCGGTCGCCCAGCGAACGCATCAGCACGCTGGTGCGCCGGTCGATGAACCGGGCCATCAGCTTCTCGTGCAGGGTGTCGGACAGCCGGTCCTCCAGCTGCCGCGTCGCGCCCTGCCAGAGGGCGGGGCTGGCCAGCCAGTCGCCGCGGTTGGCGATGTAGCTCAGCGTCCGAACCCCCGACAGCCGGGCCGCCAGGCTGTCGATCTCGCCGTCGGTACGGTCCAGGGCCTTGAACTGGCCGGCGATCCAGTCCTCCGGCAGGCGCTGGCGGCCGGTGGTCAGGTCGTCGAACAGGGTGCGGACCATGCGCTGGTGGTCGTCGTCGGTGGTCTTGCGGAAGTCCGGCGTCTGGCAGACGTCCCACAGCCGGATCAGGGCCGAGCGGTCGGCCTTGCAGCGGGCGACCACGTCCTCCTGCTGGGCCAGCTTGCGCAGGGTGCGCTCGTCCAGCGCCTCGGCCGACAGCTTCAGGCCCGCGCGGTTCGGCGGCTCGGCCAGCGAGCGCAGAAGGCTCGTCAGGTTGCCGAAGTCGAGGCGAGCGTTGCGCCACTCCGCGCCCAACACCGGCTCGAACCGGTGATTGACCACGCTCTCGACCAGGTCCTCGTCCATCTCCTCGCAGTCGCCGGTCACCCCGAAGGTGCCGTCGCGGGTGTGGCGCCCAGCCCGGCCGGCGATCTGGGCCACCTCCTGCGGATAGAGCCAGCGGGTGCGGCGGCCGTCGAACTTGCGCAGGCCGGCGAAGGCCACATGGTCGACGTCCATGTTCAGGCCCATGCCGATGGCGTCGGTGGCCACCAGGAAATCGACCTCGCCGCTCTGGTAGAGGGCCACCTGGGCGTTGCGGGTGCGGGGGCTCAGCGAACCCATGACCACCGCCGCCCCGCCCCGCTGGCGGCGGATCAGCTCGGCGATGGCGTAGACGGCGTCGGTCGAGAAGGCGACCACGGCGCTGCGGCGCGGCAGGCGGGTCAGCTTCTTGGACCCGGAATAGGTCAGGCTTGAGAACCGCTCGCGGGTGACGATCTCGGCGTCGGGCAGCAGGCGGCGGATCAGCGGGGCCATGGTCCCGGCCCCCAGCAGCATGGTCTCGTACCGGCCCCGGGCGTGCAGCAGCCGGTGGGTGAAGATGTGGCCGCGCTCGGGGTCGGCGCACAGCTGGATCTCGTCGACGGCCAGGAACTCGACCTCGCGGGTCAGGGGCATGGCCTCGACGGTGCAGACGAAATAGGCGGCGCGCGGCGGGGCGATCTTCTCCTCGCCGGTGATCAGGGCCACCGAGGCCTTGCCGCGCAGCTTGACGATGCGGTCGTAGATCTCGCGGGCCAGCAGCCGCAGCGGCAGGCC
This sequence comes from Caulobacter sp. AP07, assembly GCF_000281955.1. GTDB lineage: Bacteria > Pseudomonadota > Alphaproteobacteria > Caulobacterales > Caulobacteraceae > Caulobacter. Next base: position 20,662 of record NZ_AKKF01000122.1, read on the forward strand.
GATCATCCCCGAGGCGTGGCCCAGCATCCGCTCGACGGCCAGATGGGTCTTGCCGGTGTTGGTGGGGCCGAGAACCGCCGTGAGCTTGGAGGGGGCCAGTCCGGTGGAACGGTCGCTCATGATCTAAAGGTGGGATGGGAATCGGGGCGAGGCAAGCGGCGGCGTGGACGGCGAATGTCAATAGATGTATATACACGTGATGACGGAGGATCGAGATGACGATCGTGACCAGCCGCACCTTCAAGAGCGGCAATAGCGAAGCGGTTCGCCTGCCGCGCGATGTCGCCTTCGGGGCCGATGTCGAGCTTACCCTGGTGCGCTCCGGCGATGTGCTGACCATCTACCCCGCCCGCGTATCGGTCGGCGATCTGGTCAGTCGTCTGGCGGCCTTGCCCCGGCCCGCCGCCATCGAGGCGCGCGACGAGGAGCCGCCGCCAGAACGGCCCGGTCTCTAGGCGGTCCAGCCGGTGACCTACATTCTCGACACCAACGTCGCGATCCACCTGCGCGACGGCGACCCGCTGGTCACCGCGAAGATCGCGGAACTCGACGGCGCCATCCTGCTGTCGATCGTCACGCGCGTCGAACTCGAAGGCGGGGTCTATCGCGAGCCGTCGGAGGCCGGGCTTCGGCGGGCCCGCCTCGACGTCATGCTGGACGCCCTGCCCGTCCTGGCCTTCGACGCCGAGGCCGCGGACGCCTACCGCACGATCCTTGAGACGGCGGGCTATTCGCGACGCAAGATCCTCGACCGGATGATCGCCGCCCAGGCGCTGGTTCACCGCGCGACGTTGATCACCCGCAACGCCGCCGACTTCCGGGATGTGCCGGGCCTGTCGCTGCTGGAATGGTGAGCGGGCGCGGGGAGGACTTCAGAGCGGTGGCGCCGTAGCGAGCTCGGGCGTACCGTGGCCCTCGCGGAGGACGCGATGGGCGACAGGCCATCCACGGCCGTCCTGGGATTTCGGCCCCACACCTATTGGACCGCGGTCGTCGCGCTCGCGGGACCGTTTGACGCGCCGCGCGTCGTCGCGCGTCGGCGGGTCGTCTTCGCCGCCGGCCGGGAACGCTTCGTCTATCACCAGGCCGCGACGCTGGAGCCGGCCCGGGCCCACGCCCTGATCGCCGAGGTTCACGCGGCGACGCAAGCCAACGCGGCGCGTGAAATCGGCGACCTCGTCGCCGACCTGCGGCGCGACGGCGTCGAGGTCCGCGTCGCCGTCGCCCCGACCGGAACCGCGAAGCTTCCACAGGACCTGGAGGACATCCTGCGGGTCCATGCCCGCATCCACGCCGCCGAGGGCGAGTTCTATCGCGAGGTCGTCGCCTCGGCGTGCGCCGGGCTGGGGCTGGAGGTCCGCCGGGTGGTCGAGCGCGACCTGCCCGCCCGGCTGGGCCAGGCGCTGCGGATCGACGGCGCGACGCTGGAGGCGCGGCTGAAGGCCCTGGGCGCGGCGCTCGGCCCGCCGTGGAACGCGGACTACCGGCTCGCCACCCAGGCCGCCTGGCTACACCTCGGCGCGCCCTAGCCGGCCTTCAAACCCAGGTCGGTGAACCGCGCCTCGAACCCCTTGCCGGTCGGGGCGGCGCACATCAGTCCGACCTCGACGCCGGCGCCCATCGGCAGGTGGCCGATCCGGCTGTCGACGAACTTGCCGTCGGCCAGGGCGTAGGCGCAGGCCAGGGTCTGGCCCTTGCGGCTGATCCGGACCCGCACCGGGCCGGCCTGTCCATCCAGGGGCTGGGACGAGCCGTCGGACCAGTCGCGGGTGAAGACGCTGGCCGCGTGCAACCGGCCGCCCAGCCATTCGACGCCAGTCTTCATCCAGTTGGCGGCGTCGACCCGCACCATCAGCCCCGTCTGGTCGGCGTCGGCGGCGTAGTCGCCCGCCAGGGTCACCGACGCCTCGAAATCGCCCCCCACCAGGCAGTGGAAGAAGTGGCCGCTGTCGATTCGCCCGGCCCCGGCCGTCAGTCGCCAGAAGTCCGAGCCGGGCTCGGCGGCGCAGACCAGGCCGTCGGCGGTCCGCCGCCAGGTCTTCGGCGCGTTGAGCCAGCGCCACCCCTGAGCCTGGGCCTCGGCCTGGGCGCGGGCGGTCAGGGGCGTCGCGGCGGCGGCAAGGGCGCCGGCCAGGACGGCGCGGCGATCGGGAAGAAGGGTCATGGCGGCCTCAGCGCTTCTCGAACACGATCTTGCCGTCCACCACCGTCAGCACGGCGTCGGCCTTGAGAATCTCGGCCGGGGCCACCGTCATCAGGTCCTTGCTGAACACCGTCACGTCGGCCTTCTTGCCCGCCTCCAGCGTGCCGCGATGCTGCTCGGCGAAGGCGGCGTAGGCCGGCGCCCAGGTCAGCATGCGCAGGGCCTGTTCGCGGCTGACGGCTTCTTCCAGATGCCAGTCGGCGTTGGCGAAGCCGTCCAGGCCGTGGCGGTAGACGGCGGCGTAGAACTCGATGCGCGGGTCGCCGACCTCGACCGGGGCGTCCGAGCCGGCGGCCACCACCGCGCCGCTGTCCAGCATGTCCTTCCAGCGATAGCCCTCGTGCAGGCGGTCCTTGCCCAGGCGGGCAGGCGCGAAATAGAGGTCGCCGATGGCGTGGCTGGGCTGCATCGAGGCGACGACGCCCATCTGCGAGAAGCGCGGCAGGTCCTGGTCGGCGACGATCTGCGCATGCTCGATGCGCCAGCGGGCGGCCGTGTCGCCGCCCAGCGCCTCGCCGAACCAGTCCAGCACCATGCGGTTGCCGCGGTCGCCAATGGCGTGCATGGCGACCTGGGCGTTGACCTTGCGGGCCGCCTTCATCAGTTCCAGCCCCTTGTCGTGCGGGGTCAGTTGCAGGCCCAGGCCCTCGGCGTCGCTGTAGGGTTCGAGCAGGGCCGCGCCGCGCGAACCCAGGGCGCCGTCCATGTAGAGCTTGATCCCCCGCACCCGGATCAGGCCGGTGGGGTCGGCGCTCGGCCCCTTGGCCAGCACTTCGGCGGCGCCGCTGGGGTCCATGTAGTTGTCGACCCGCAGGCTGAACTTCCGCTCCGCCGCCAGCGACAGCAGGATCGCCAGGTCCGGCGCCTCGACGCTCATATTGCCCAGGCCGGTCCAACCGCGCGAGGCGTAGAGGGCGCCGGCCTTCTCCAGGGCCTGGCGCTTGATCATCTCGGACGGCGGCGGGATGACCCCGGCCACCAGGCTCTGGGCGTGATCGACCAGCATGCCGGTGGGCTGGCCGTCGTCGCCCTTGAGGATCTGGCCGCCGGCCGGGGCGGCGGTGTCCCGGGTGACGCCGGCCTTGGCCAGGGCGGCGCTGCTGGCGACCACGGCGTGGCCGTCGGCGCGCTCCAGCACCACGACACGGCCGGGCGCGGCGCGGTCGAGGTCGGCGCGGCCGGGGAAGCGCTTCTCCGGCCAGTGGGTCTCGATCCAGCCGCGACCGTAGATCGGACCGTCGGGATGGACGGCGGCATAGGCCTTCACGGCCGCGACCAGGTCTTCCACCGAGGCGGTCCTGTCGAGATTGAGGGTCAGTTCGCGCAGGCCGATCCCCGTCAGGTGGGCATGGGCGTCGACGAAGCCGGGAAAGGCGGCGGCGCCCTTCAGGTCGATGTCGCGAGCGCCCTTGGCGGCCTTGGCCCGGGCCGCCGCCAGGTCGCCGACGAACAGGACGCGGTCGTCGCGGATCAGCACCGCCTGGGCGGCGGGGGCGGCGGCGACGCCGGTGTGGATCGGACCGCCGTGGATCAGCAGGTCGCCGGCGGTCGCATGCGCCAGGCTGGTGGCGGCAAGCAGGGCGGCGAGGGCGAGGGTGCGGCGCAAGGCGATCTCCCGACAGCAAGAAACGGAAATCGTAGGGCGCCGCTCGAACTCCGCAACAGCGATGCTATGTTTAAGGAATGGAACAAGGGTTCGCGCTCTTCGAAACGCCGATCGGGCTGTGCGGCCTGGCCTGGGGCCCGCAGGGGCTGGTCGGGGCCCAGCTGCCCGAGGCCGCGCCCGGCGCCGCCTGGGCCCGCCTGCGTCGCCGCTATCCGGACGCCGCCGAGGCCCCGCCGCCGCCGTCCATCCAGCGGGCCATCGAGCGGATCAACGACCTGCTGGCCGGCGGCCGCGACGACCTGACGGACATTGTCCTGGACTTCAGCATCGTCGCCCCCTTCAACCGCCGGGTCTACGAGATCGCTCGCGCCATCCCGCCGGGCGAGACCTCGACCTACGGCCAGATCGCCAAGGCCATGGGCGAGCCCGGCGCGGCCCGGGCCATCGGCAAGGCGCTGGGCGAAAACCCCTGGCCGATCATCGTGCCCTGCCATCGGGTGCTGGGGGCCGACGGCAAGCCCGGCGGCTTCTCGGCGCCCGGCGGGGTGGAGACCAAGGCGCGGATGCTGACCATCGAGCGGGCGAAGACCAGCGCGGTCCCGACGCTGTTCGACATGGATTTCTCGGTGGCGCCGGCGCGGGGACGCTGACCCGAGGGGGTCTACAGCCCCCGCCCCACCTTCAACACCAGCTCCCGCAGCCACGCCGCGCCCGGGTCGAACTGGGCCAGGACCGGGTGGAACAGGTACTGCCGGTCCTCGCCCGGATCGATCGGCGGTTCCACGGTCACCAGGTCCAGCGGCTCCGCCAGCGCCGCGATCAGCCGGCGGGGCACGAAGGCCACCAGGTCGGTGCGGGCGGTCATCCGCAGGGCCTGCAGGTAGCTGGGCACGGCCAGGGCGATGCGGCGCTCGATCCCGGCCTGGCGCAGGAACGGCTCGATGGCGTCGTCGCGCTCGCCCGCCCCGACCACCGCCACGTGGCGCGCGGCGTTGAACACCGCCAGGTCCGACAGCCGCCTGGCGTCCGGATGGCCGCGTCGCACGGCCAGGGCGTCGCGGTCGACATAGAGCGACTGGCGGTGGAAGCCGGGATAGGCCTCGCCGGTCCAGGCGATCACCAGGTCGACCGTGCGGGCGAAGTCGGGCGTCATCACCGCCGGGCCGCGCCAGGGGATGACGTCCAGCCGCACGCCGGGCGCGGCCGCCGCGACCTGTTGCAGCACCGTCGGCATCAGCAGGTCGACGCAGAGGTCGGGCATCATCAGCCGGAAGCCGCGCGGGCTGGTCGCCGGGTCGAAGCCCTCGGCCACGAACAGGCCGCGCACCTGGTCCAGCGCCTGGGCCAGAGGCGCGCGCAGGGCCTGGGCCCTCGGCGTCAGTTCCATGCGCGGCCCGATCCGCACCAGCAACGGGTCGCCGGTCGCCTCGCGCAGCCGGCGCAGGGCGTGGCTGACCGCCGGCTGCGACAGGTTCAGCCGCAGGGCGGCGCGCCCGACGCTGGCCTCGGCCAGCAGGGCGTCCAGGGCGACCAGCAGGTTGAGGTCCAGGCCGGCGAGGTTCATCTGGAGAATATAGATCATCATCAGCATCGATTGGATGAATGATCGTCATCGGCGGAGGATGAGGCTCCACTTCAACGGAGACAGCCGCCATGAGCGCGCACGACAACAAGCTTCTGATGCAACGGATCTTCGATGGCCTGGCGCGCGGCGACGCCCGCCCGTTCCTCGACGCCCTGGACGAGACCACCGTCTGGACCCTGGGTGGCACGAACGCCTGGTCGGGCGCCTATGTCGGCAAGACGGCCATCCGCCGCGACCTGCTGACCCCGCTCTTCGCCCAGTTCGCCGACCCGTACCTCAACGTCGCCGACACGATCATCGCCGAGGGCGACACGGTGGTGGTCGAATGCCGGGGCAAGGTCACCACCAAGGCCGGCCAGCGCTACGACAACCACTACTGCTGGGTATGCCGGGTGGCGGGCGACAAGATCGTCTCGCTGACCGAATACATGGACACCGAACTGGTGGCCAAGGCCCTGGCGGCGCCGGAACGGGTAACGGGTTAACGCAGCTTCACCGTTCGCCGAACACGAGCGAAACGAATCATGACCGAATCAGCGACTTCGCCGGATTCGGGATTTGTTCCCTACTATCCATGGTAGCTTAATTCGCATTAACCACAAACGGGGTTGTCGGGGCGGCGGTTCAGGACCTCGCCGCCCCGGTCAGGTCGCCCACGACGGCGGAAACCTCCTGAAAGGCCTCGATGGCCCCGCGCATGGCCTGTTGCGAGGCCCGCAGGCCGCCGGACCAGTCGTCCGGATCCGCCCCCGGCCGCAGCGCGCGGACCAGGCTGGCCGCCATGGCGGCCTCCACCAGGACCGTGGTGCGCTGCAGGTGCTGGACGGCGTTCAGCAGGGCCAGGCCGGCGGCCTGGGCCGAGGCCGCCTTCAGGACGCCGTCCAGCATCGGATCGTTCCCGGCGGGGGGCTCGGGCGGCGCCTCGGGCGAGCGCTTGAAGGCCATGTCAGGCGGCCGGGCCCGACTCGGCAGGCTTGGCCGCCGGGGCCGCGGCGAGGTCGACCGGCGAGGCGGTGATCGGGCCGGTGGCGGCCCGCAAGGCGGCGAGCAGGGACAGCAGGTTGTCCGGGACGTCGGACTGGGCGATCTTGCCCGCCTCGGCCGCGCTCATGCCGTAGAGCTGCATGACGCCGACATTGGTCGCCGCCTGGGCCAGGATGGCCTGCTGCTGCTGGGCCGCCACCGCGTTCTCGAACAGCAGGCCGGTCGAGTGCGCCAGGCTTTGATAGATCGAGCCCATGGCCATGGCCGGGGCCTCGCCCATCACCTTGACGTTCGACTGGGTGACGGCGTCGGTGATCTGCGGATTGACGGTGGTGTGGTCAGACATGAGTGCTTCCCCCCGCATCGATCGGGAACCATCCCCGCCGACGGCGCGAACAGTCTTCGCAGCGCCCGCCAGGGTTGGCAATCGACGTTCAGCGAACGCGCGAGCGCCTATCCCGCCGTGCAGGTGGCGCTGAGCCGCTTGGCCTCCACGGTGGCGACCATCGGGATGCCGTTGACGGTCTTGCCGTTGACGTTCAGCCGGAAGCTCTCGGGGGTGTAGGAGCCCTTGGCGGTCACCGGGGCCACTCGGCCCTTCTTGTCGGTCCAGGTGCCCTTCAGGGCGATCTTGCCGTCCTGCACCACGCGGGTGTCGTAGTCGCAGGTGTAGCGCTTGAGGCAGATGCCCCGGTTGAAGTTGTCGACGTCGACCTGCTTGATGCAGTGCTGGTCGCTGCCGATCGGGATCGGCCCGAAGCGGGTGTTGTATTCCCATTGGCCGGTCAGGATGGTTTCGGCCTGGGCCGGCTTGGCGGTCGCCACGGAACTGGCGGCTCCGGCCGCGGCGAGGCTCGCGGCGGTCAGGGCTCCGGCGGTCAGAACACGGGCGAGCAAGCGCATGCGGTCGGTCTCCTTGTGAGCCGTCTCTATATAGGGGGCAGATGAACCCGGCTTGAAGGCGATGTTTGGGCGGCGCTCAAGCCCCTCGGATCTGTCGGGGCGGCTTGACTCGGCAAGCCGCCTTCGCCTATATCGCCCGCTCTCGCGCGGCGGTCCGTCCCTCGCGTGCCCGAATTTATGTTTGCGGAGCCGTCGGCTTCGCCCAGCCAAGGTATCCGCCATGTCGCGCCGTTGCGAACTCACCGGGATCGGTCCGATGGTCGGCCACAATGTGAGCCACTCGAACATCAAGACCAAGCGCCGCTTCCTGCCGGCCCTGTCGCCCGCCACCCTGCAGTCCGAGTCGCTGGGTCAGACCTTCAAGCTGCGGATCAGCAACGCCGCCCTGCGCACCCTGGACTTCCGTGGTGGCCTGGACGTGTTCCTGCTGGGCGCCAAGGATGAGCAGCTGTCGCCGCGCGCCCTGAAGATCAAGGCGCAGGTCAAGGCCAAGGCCAAGGCCGCCGCGACCGCCGTCGCCGCCTAGGACTTTCCAGCTTCGGCTGAACGGCAAGGCCCGCGAGGTTCGCCTCGCGGGCCTTTCTGCGTCTGGAGCCAAGCGCCCTTACCCACACAGCTGCTCTTGATCGGCAACTCTACTGAACGGGCAACTTATGCTACGCCCTTCACATGGACCTGCTAAACGAACTTCAGAAGAACTGGTCGGTAATCACCGCAGCACCGTGGGCGGTACTAAGCCTTATGGCTCTGTCGGCCGCTGCGGGATGGGGCGGCGCATACTTTCTGCTGCGCCATCAGATCGATACGCTCAAAGAGCGCCTCACGCTAAAGGACGATAAGATCACCGATGCCGAGAAGCGCATTGCATCGTTCACCGGAACTGCCGTTGATAAGAAACGCGAAATTAGAATTAGATTGGCCCAGCTCCTCTCGGAGGGCGAGAGCCTCCAAAGCGAATGCACAGCCGCCAACAAAGATATTCCTGAGGATAGGATCAATCTTTGGGCCCAAAATGCTGGCGAATACCTGAAAAATTCCCTGGATGAATCATACAGCAATCGCCTGTTCAGCGACTCTGGCGTTCCAAATATGGTGGCTGTTGGGTTCTTGACGGAAAACCAGCGGAACGCATGGAGATGGGTTTACGCCAGAACCTTTCGCCTAGAACAGTTCCTTCAGGAACTCACGTAGTCCACTAAAACGCGCTGCACTTGGCCCCATCTAGCGCCAACGAAGAAGCCCTCCCCGTTTCCGGAGAGGGCTTCCTGTATTCACCGAAAAGGCGGGAGAGGGCCGGTACGCCGCCCCCTCGAACAGGCCTTAGCGCGAATAGACGACCGGGGTGGCGGCGTTGTAGGCGACCAGTTCCGGGTTGTTCAGCTTGCTGACCGCGTCGTTGACCGAGGCGCGGACGCACGCCGGGTACAGGTAGGTGGCCAGCGACTCGCCGCGCACGTTCTGCCAGCAGACGCTCGAGGCGGCCTTGACGATTTCGGCGCGCAGCTCGGCCGGGGCCTTGCCAGCGGTCTTGATGCGGATTTCGGCGGCGCCGGCCGGAGCGGCGGCGAACAGGGCGATGGCCGAGGCGGCCAGGACGAACGAGCGGATCATGGGACGGATTCCAGGATAGCGGTTGAATTTTCAACCCGATCCCGACGCGTTCCCCCTCAAGCGACTGGTCCGGGATCTCGCCCGCTCTGCCGCCTTGTCCAGCATATAGCTTTCCGCCGGTTACTTATCAACGGTTATGTTGCGGCGCACGCATTGACTCATCAAACCCCACCCGACCCCTTCGGGGCCACCCTCCCCACAGGGGAGGGACATCGGGGTCAGGGTCAGCGTCTCCGCGCCGGCTTCTTCGGCGGGGCCGGCGGCGCGGGCGGCGGCGGGGTCCAGTCGAAGGCCATCAGCAGGGTGCGTTGGCCGGCGATGGCGTTGTCATCGGTCAGCAGATAGATTCGCGTAGCCCCAGTCGGCGACTTGACCAGGGCGATCCCCTCGAAATTGTCGCGGGTGGTCGCGCCGTCGAGGTTCAGGGTCGCGGCCACCGCCTGCCTGGCGGCGGGCGCGCGGGGGTCGACCACGAACCGCACCTGGCCACGCCAGCCACGGATCGGGTCGAAGGCCCGGTAGAGGGCGGCGATCGCCTGGCCGTCGAAGGCGGCGAAACCGGTCAAGCCCCAGGTGAAGTCGGGCGGCGACTGCGGGGCCAGGCTGGCGCACGGCGCCGACAGCCTGCACAGCCAGACCTCGCCCTCCTCGCCGCCCACCAGATAGGCGTCGGGACCGGCCACCGGATAGGCGGTCAGGGCCTCCATGCCCTCGTTCTCGGGGAAGGTGGTGGCCGGCTTGTTGACGGCGCGCGGATTGCCGAAGCTACCATCGGCCAGTTTCGGATAGAGCCAGATGCGGTGGTCGCGCTCGAAGCTGACCAGGCGGTCGCCGTTGGGCAGGATCGCCAGGCCCTCGGCGTCGCCCTGCTCCTTGCCCTGCAGCGGCTGGCCGTCCAGACCCTTGAGCGGCGAGAGCTTCCCGTCGGTCAGGCCGACCAGGCGACCGGCCTCGTCCAGCTTCAGCCGCGCCTCGAACAGGTCGCCGTCGTCGCTGACCGCGATCAGGGCCCCGTCGCCGCCGATCCTCAGGTCTGACAGGCCGTGCAGGCGGCTGGTGTCGGCGCTGGTGATGGCGACTCCACCGGCATAGACGAAACGGCCGATGGCGCCCCCAGCCAAGGATGGCGGGGGTGGGTTGGTCGAGCTGAGCGGCACGGGCGTGGTGGTCAGCGAAATCTCGGGCCCGACCTTGACCGGCGCGACCGGCAGCACGGCCGGCTGCGGCGGGGCCTTGGCGCACTGGCCCAGCATGGCGGTCGCCAGGCCCAGGACCAGCAGCGACCGCAGACCTCCGATCACGCGGAAACCTTGCGGACGGCTTTCGGCGCGGAAGGCTGCACGGTGGGCAACGGGCCCAGCAGCCCCCGCGCCCGCTTCACCGCCTTGGGTTCCTCGTCGAACAGGTCGGCCAGCTGGTCGACCAGGGCGCCGCCCAGTTGCTCGACATCGACGATGGTCACCGCGCGGCGGTAATAGCGCGTCACGTCGTGGCCGATGCCGACGGCGATCAGCTCGACGGGGCTGCGGGTCTCGATCTCGGCGATGACCTGACGCAAGTGGCGCTCCAGATAGTGGCCCGAATTGACGCTGAGGGTGGAGTCGTCCACCGGCGCGCCATCGGAGATCACCATCAGAATGCGGCGAGCTTCGGACCGGCCGATCAGCCGCTGATGGGCCCACATCAGGGCCTCGCCGTCGATGTTTTCCTTCAGCAGCCCCTCGCGCATCATCAGGCCCAGGTTCTTGCGGGCCCGCCGCCACGGGGCGTCGGCGCTCTTGTAGATGATGTGGCGCAGGTCGTTGAGGCGGCCCGGCGCGGGCGGCTTGCCGGCCTTGATCCACTCGTCGCGGGCGCTGCCGCCCTTCCAGGCGCGGGTGGTGAAGCCCAGCACCTCGACCTTGACCGCGCAGCGCTCCAGGGTGCGGGCCAGGATGTCGGCGCAGACGGCGGCCACCATGATCGGCCGGCCGCGCATCGAGCCGGAATTGTCGATCAGCAGGGTGACGACGGTGTCGCGGAACTCGACATCCTCCTCCTGCTTGAACGACAGCGGGGCGGTGGGGTCGATGATCACCCGGGTCAGGCGGGCGACGTCGAGCATCCCCTCCTCCAGGTCGAAGGTCCAGGCGCGGTTCTGCTGGGCCAGCAGCCGGCGTTGCAGCTTGTTGGCCAGGCGCGAGACCACGCTGGAGAACGCCGCCAGCTGCTGGTCCAGATAGGCCCGCAGCCGGGTCAGCTCGTCAGCGTCGCACAGCTCCTCGGCCGGCACCACCTCGTCATAGGCGGTGGTGAACACCTTGTAGGCCGGCTCGAAGGCCCCGCCCTGGCCGGTGTCCGGACGGGCCGGCTTGGCGCCGTCGCCCATCTCCGGGGCCTCTTCGGTGTCCTCGGCCTCGCCCTGCTCCTCGGACTGGACCATCTCCTCGTCGCCGGCCTCGCTCTCGCGGTCGGAGCTCTCGGCCTCCTCGGGCGAGGCGCCGTCGGCCTGCTCGCCCTCGCCTTCGCCCTGGTCGTCCTCGGAGGCCTCGGTGTTCTGGTCTTCGTCGCCGGTGTCCTCGTCCGACTGCTCGGTGGCCTCGGACATCTCCTCGCCCAGGTCGAGGTCGCGCAGGATTTCGCGGGTGACCCGGGCGAAGGCGGTCTGGTTGTCGATGGCGGCGGCCAGGCGGTCGAGGTCCTTGCCGGCCCGGGCCTCGATGTCGGCGCGCAGGATGTCGACCAGGGCCTTGACGCCCTCGGGCGGCGCGTCGCCGGTCAGGCGCTCGCGGACCATCAGCGACAGGATCTCGGCCATCGGGGCCGACTGGCGGTCGGTGGCGATGTTGCGGGTCAGGCCCTGCTTTTCGAGGCGGGCCTCCAGGGCGGCGGTCAGGTTGAGGCGGACGCCGCCCAGGGCGTTGGAGCCGATGGCTTCCAGCCGCGCCTGCTCGATGGCCTCGAAGGCCGCCTGGCCGTCGGGCGAGCTGGGGCGGGCCCGGGCGTGGGAGGCCGCGTCATGGTGGGCCAGGCGCAGGGCCATCTGGTCGGCCAGGCCCCGGATGCGGCTGGCTTCCTTGGGGTTCAGGTCGCGCGGCGGATGCGGCAGCACCGCCCGGTTGCCGACCAGGCTGGGGCCCTCGCCGGAGAACACCACCTCGAGGTCGGGCGTCTCGGCGAGCGAACGCGCCGCGTGGGCCAGGGCGCGCTTGAAGGGTTCGGTCGGGCTTTCGGGCTTGGACGCCATGGGAATGGGTTACCGAGCCAGGGCGGCGGTGACAAGGGCGACCGAAGGGAAGTCGTTTGGGCGCGCCGTTTGGAGGCGGCCGGGGACATGCACATGTGCATGTCCCCGATCGTGAACGCCGGCTATTTCGCCGCCGCGTAAGCCTTCGACTGCGTCCCCACCACGCTCACCAGGTCGCCCATGGTCAGGTTGACGTCCACCAGGTGCAGGCCCCAGTCCTTCAGCGGCACGCCCATCACCAGCAGGTCGCCGGGGATGTTGTCGGCGCGGGGGTCGGCCGGGTCGGGGCGCACGGTCACGGCCAGGTAGTCGAACGCGCCGTTGCTGACGCACTCGGCGGAGACCAGACCCGGCAGCTCCACATAGGGGGTCGCCACCTCCACGCCCTTGGCCCAGACCGTGGCCGGACGCATCGCCGTGCCCATGATCGTCCGATCACTGAAATAGCTCTTCACCGTCGCCGAGCCGCCGGCCAGGGCCGCCGGGTTGACGCAGGCGGCGCGCATTCCGGGCTGGTCGACCTTGCCGAACCGACTGGTGGCCGGGGGCGGGACGTCGGCGCGGAACGAGACGTAGGAGATCACGCAGCCGACCTGGCCGGCCTTGCGGCACAGGGGCAGCGAGCCGTAGGCGTCCTTGGCCGGGTCGACGGGCGTGTTCATGCCCAGGATCAGGGCCGAGACGATCTGCTTCTGCACCGGCTTGCCGTCGATCTCCTTGGCGATCAGCTCCAGCAGGATGTGCGAGCCCTGCGAATGGCCGATCAGCACCACGCCGCGGCCGTGGTTGTCGCGGGTCAGGTAGTCCTTCCAGGCGGCCAGCACGTCGGCATAGGCCAGGGCGCCGTCGCCGGGCGAGGCCTGGCCCATCATCACCTTGCGCAGGGCGGCGATGGTCACCTGGCGGTAGCTGGGCGCGTAGAGCTTGCAGACCTGGCCGAAGCGGGCGAACTGCTGGTCGGCGACGGCCTTCTCCGGCAGGTCGGGGGTCATGTCGCTGTTGCCGCCGGGGTCGCTGGACACGGTGGGATAGACGTAGAAGCAGTCGATCGGCGCGTTCGGATCGGCCTTGAAGGCCTCGACGCTGGCCTTGCCGTCGGCCTGGATCACCGTGGCGGTCTGGTCCCGGGCGCAGGCGTCCTGGCGGCCGGGACGGCACAGCCAGTTCTCGTCCTTCGTATAGTCGTTCGGCGTCGGCGGCGCGGCGGGGGCCGGCTGCTGCGCGCAGGCGCTCGCGCTCAAGCCCAGCCCCATGACCAGGCCCAACGCGGCCCACAGCTTGCGTGACATTCTTGCCCCCGTCCGAACGCTTGTTTCGCGGGAGGATGACGTGGCGGCGGTGAGAAAGGAAGGGGGCTTCCAAAACGGTCGTCATCCCCCGCTTTATGCGGGGGACCCAAGCCGAGTTCATCGAGTGTTATCGGTCAGCGCGGCTTGGGTCCCCCGAACAAGTCGGGGGATGACGGAGGAGGGGTTCAGCTCGGCAACCACCGCCGCGGGAACTTGTCGCCCAGCGCCCGCGACTCCCCGACCTTCAGGCCCAGTTCGCGCATCCGGTAGGCGACCAGTTCCCGCAGGGCCTCGACGGGCTCGCGGCCGCCGGACGGGCTGGAGGCGACGGGGCCGGTCTGCATGGCCAGGTCGACGGCCGCCCATTCGGCCTGGGCGCGGTCGGGCCGACCGACGGCGAAGTAGTGGCGGATCGGCAGCCGCTCGCCGGCGATCTCGACCATCACGCCGACCACCCAGCCTTCGACGAGTAGATCGGAGTCGGGGCGCTGGCGGAACATGGCCGCCTGTCTAGCCCCCGGGCGCTCCGGCGCAAAGGCCTGACAGAATCGGAAACGCCTTGTGACCCCAGCCTCGCGGCCGCTGCGTCTAGAAGGGCCCCATGACCTCCCTTCGCGCCGCCACCGTCCAGTTCCACCACGCCGCTGGCGACAAGGCCGCCAACCTGGCCACCGTCCAGGCCTTCGTCGCCCGGGCCGCCGCCCGGGACGTCAAGATCCTGGCCTTTCCCGAGATGTGCCTGACCGGCTACTGGCACTGCCGCGACCTGTCGCTGGACGGCTGGCGGGCCCTGGCCGAGCCCGTGCCCAGCGGGCCGTGCAGCCAGGCCCTGCTGAGCCTGGCCCGCGACCACGACATGGCCATCGGGGCCGGGCTGGTCGAGGTCGCCGACGACGGCCGGCTCTACAACACCTATGTCGTCGCCCTGCCCGACGGCCGGGTCGAGCGGCACCGCAAGCTGCACGCCTTCGAGAGCCCGCACGTCAGCAGCGGCGACGGCTTCACGGTGTTCGACACCCCGTTCGGCGTGCGCCTGGCCGTGCTGATCTGCTGGGACAACAACCTGGTCGAGAACGTCCGCGCCACCGCCCTGCTGGGGGCCGACGTGCTGCTGGCCCCGCACCAGACCGGCGGGACCGCCTCGCGCAGCCCGCACGCCATGGGGGTGATCGATCCGGCCCTGTGGCGGAACCGGGCCCGCGACCCGGAGGCCCTGCGCGCCGAATTCCAGGGCGACAAGGGGCGCGGTTGGCTGTTGCGCTGGCTGCCGGCCCGGGCCCACGACAACGGCCTGTTCGTGCTGTTCAGCAACGGCGTGGGCGAGGACGCCGGCGAGGTGCGCACCGGCAACGCCATGATCCTGGACCCCTACGGCCGCATCGTCGCCGAGACCGACGCCATCGACGACGCCATGGTCGTCGCCGACCTGGATCTGGACCTGTTGCCGCTGTCGACCGGGCGGCGCTGGATCCGCGGCCGCCGGCCCGAACTCTATGGCGTGCTGACCCAGCGCCAGGGCCACGAGCTCTCGCCGCTGGAGGCGCGGTTCTCGACCGAGCCGGTGGCGCGTTCGTTCTAGCCCAGCGGCCTAGCCCAGCAGCTGGAACGCCGCCTGGCTGACCAGGCCCAGGGCCAGCCACAGCCCAAGCCCGAGGATGATGAACACCGGGCGCGGCGGCCGTCGGCCCCGGTAACCTTGAAGTTCATGTCGCGCCATGCCCAACCCTCCGGGAACGCCATCGCGTTCAACGGAGTCAGCAACGAGCGCGGCCACAAAAAAGCTGCAAGTGTTAACGCGACCGTGATCGGTTATCCCCAACTGGGGGTAGATGCTCGGCGCGCTTTGAGGCCGCCCCACACGCGCTCCCCCCCTTTTTCACCGTCATCCCGGGCCTTGTGCCCGGGAACCCTGGTTCAGCCGACGGTGAAGTAAATTGGCGCGCCAGCGCCCACCCCTCCGCACCTGCGGCGGAGAGAGGGTTCCCGGGCACAAGGCCCGGGATGACGGTCGTTGAGGGGGTGAGAATGACTTCGAATCTCTCCGCCCTTGCCGCGGACAAAGAAAAAGGGCGGGACCTCGCGGTCCCGCCCTCTCTTTGTTTCAGCCTAAGCCGACAGGACTTCTTAGAAGTCCATGTCGCCCATGCCGCCCATGCCGCCGCCGGGAGGGCCGCCAGCGCCGCCGCCCTTCTTGGGGGCTTCGACGATCGCGGCTTCGGTGGTGATCAGCAGGCCGGCCACCGAGGCGGCGTCTTGCAGCGCGGTGCGGACCACCTTGGCGGGGTCGATGACGCCGTCGGCGATCAGGTCGACATACTGCTCGGTCTGGGCGTTGAAGCCGAAGGTGGCCGAGTCGTTCTCGAGCACCTTGCCGACCACGATCGAGCCTTCGACGCCGGCGTTTTCGGCGATCTGACGGATCGGGGCCTGCAGGGCGCGACGAACGATCGCGATGCCGGCGGTCTGGTCGTCATTTTCGCCGACCAGGGTCGCCAGGGCCTTGGAGGCCTTCAGCAGCGCCACGCCGCCGCCGGGGACGATGCCTTCTTCCACGGCCGCGCGGGTCGCGTTGAGGGCGTCGTCGACGCGGTCCTTCTTTTCCTTCACCTCGACTTCGGTCGAGCCGCCGACGCGGATGACCGCGACGCCGCCGGCCAGCTTGGCCAGACGCTCTTGCAGCTTTTCCTTGTCGTAGTCCGAGGTGGTGTCTTCGATCTGCTTCTTGATCTGCGAGATGCGGGCCTCGATGGCGTCCTTCTCACCGACGCCGTCGACGATGGTGGTGTCGTCCTTGGTGATGGTGACCTTCTTGGCCTTGCCCAGCATGTCGAGCGACACGTTCTCGAGCTTGATGCCGAGGTCTTCGCTGATGACTTGAGCGCCGGTCAGGATGGCGATGTCTTCCAGCATGGCCTTGCGGCGATCGCCGAAGCCCGGAGCCTTGACGGCGGCGACGCGGAGACCGCCGCGCAGCTTGTTGACCACCAGGGTGGCCAGGGCTTCGCCCTCGACGTCCTCGGCGATGATCACCAGCGGACGGCCCGACTGGACGACGGCTTCCAGCACCGGCAGCAGCGGCTGCAGCGACGAGAGCTTCTTTTCGAACAGCAGGATGAGCGGCTCTTCGAGCTGAACTTCCATCTTGTCGGCGTTGGTGATGAAGTACGGCGACAGGTAGCCGCGGTCGAACTGCATGCCTTCGACGACGTCGAGTTCGGTCTCGGCGGTCTTGGCTTCCTCGACGGTGATGACGCCTTCGTTGCCGACCTTGTCCATGGCCTTGGCGATCATCTCGCCGACGTCCTTGTCACCGTTGGCCGAGATGGTGCCGACCTGGGCGATCTCGGTGTTGGTGGTGACCTTCTTCGACGACGCCTTGATGGAGTCGACGACGACGTGGACGGCCTTGTCGATGCCGCGCTTCAGGTCCATCGGGTTCATGCCGGCGGCGACCGACTTGAGGCCTTCCTGCACGATGGCTTGCGCCAGGACGGTGGCGGTGGTGGTGCCGTCGCCGGCCTTGTCGTTGGTCTTCGAAGCGACTTCGCGGATCATCTGCGCGCCGAGGTTCTCGAAGCGGTCAGCCAGTTCGATTTCCTTGGCGACCGAGACGCCGTCCTTGGTCGAGCGCGGGGCGCCGAAGGACTTTTCGATCACGACGTTGCGGCCCTTGGGGCCCAGGGTCACCTTCACCGCGTTGGCGAGGATGTTGACGCCGCGCAGCATCTTGTCGCGCGCGTCCGAGGAGAAATAAACGTCTTTAGCGGCCATGTGAGAGCCCTTCTAAAAGAGAAACTTAGGAGTCGAGAGCGGGTCGAACGGGAGAGGCGGTTAGGCCTCGATCACGCCCAGGACGTCGCTTTCCTTCATGATCAGCAGGTCTTCACCGTCGACCTTCACTTCACTGCCCGACCACTTGCCGAACAGGATCTTGTCGCCGGCCTTCAGGTCCAGAGCGACGACGTCGCCCTTGTCGTTGCGGGCGCCGGGGCCGACGGCGACGACTTCGCCTTCCTGCGGCTTTTCCTTGGCGGTGTCGGGGATGATGATCCCGCCCTTGGTTTTGGTTTCTTCTTCGACACGCTTCACGAGGACGCGGTCGCCAAGAGGACGAAACTTCATTGGGGTCTTCTCCGTCGGGACGGTTAGAATTACGGTTCGCCGGCAGGGGGAGCGTTGCTGTTAGCAGTCGCTCCCGCCGAGTGCCAGCGCCGGGCAGGAGTTAGGACCGGGGGTTGGGGGAGTCAAGGACGACGCCTGCCGATTTGCTGTGGGTGAATCACACCCGCCCGAACCGACCATCAGGATAGGGATCAAAGAAGACGCCATGAAGACGCTCCGCCCCTTCGCCATCGTCGCCCTGGCCTCGGCCGGCCTGCTCGCGCTGAGCGCCTGCGCCACGCCCGGCGCCCCTCCGCCGGCCCGGACGGTCACCGACACCGACGCCGGCCCGATCGAACTGACGCCCGGCCAGGGGCTGGAGATCGCCCTGCCGCTGAACGCCGGCACCGGCTACGCGTGGCGGCTGGACCGCGAGGCTCCGGCCTGGATCCTGGCCGGCGGCTCCAGCCGGGTGACCGACGCCAAGATGCCCGGCGGGCCGGTGACGACCCTCTACAGCTACCACGCGGCCGGGCGCGGCAAGACCGACCTGTCGTTCACCCTCAAGCGCCCGTGGGAACCCGACAAGCCGGACGACCGCAAGGTGGTGTTCCAGGTCAAGGTGCGGTGATGATCGACCATGTCAGCCTGACCGTCCGCGACATCGACGCCAGCCAGGCCTTCTACGACGCCGCCTTCGCCCCGCTGGGGATCGCGGTCGTCTATCGGGTCAGCGCCGAGGAAAGCGGAAGCGTCGCCTATATGGGCTATGGCCCGGCCGCCGACGGCCGCGACGTCCAGGCCGGCAAGCCCAGCTTCTGGATCGCCGGCGGCGCCGAGCAGGTCGGCCCCATGCACATCGCCTTCGTCGCCAAGACCCGGGCGGCGGTCGACGCCTTTTACGCCGCGGCCCTGGCGGCCGGCGGAACCGACAACGGCCCGCCCGGCGTTCGGCCTCACTATCACCCCAACTACTATGGAGCCTTCGTGCTCGACCCGGACGGCCGCAACGTGGAAGCGGTCTGCCACGCGCCCGCCTAGAGCATTTTCGAGTGAAGTGGATTCCGGTTCGCGTGAAGAAAATGCGCCAAAACAAAAATCTAGAGCCCCGGCCTGATGCAATCAGGTCGGGAAACGCTCTAGTGGGCATGGAGAGATGATGTCGAGCTACGGTCTTTCGCTCGTCCTGGCGGTGGTCGCCTGCGTGATCGGCGGCGTGTTGGGCGGGCTGGCCCTGGCGCGGCCGGGCTCGGCGCCGGGCCTGGCCGGCGGCGACGCTCCCCCGAGCGCTCCCGACGCCGGCGCCCTGGCCCAGGGCCGGGCGTTCGGCGGCCTGCTGATCCTGTCGCACGCCACGGCGGCCCTGTTCCTGGGCTACCAGTCCAGCGTCGGGGCGGCCATGGCCTTCGCCCTGGCCATGGCCTGGCTGGGCGCGGCGCTGGGTCGGACCGCCTCGCTGCTGATCGACAAGGCCGGCGGCCGCCTCAACCTTAGCAACCTGGCCTTCGAGGTGCTGATCGCCGCCACCCTGTCGCTGCCGTTCTTCAACGCCGGCCGCCTGGTGGTGCGCGGCTCGGGGATGCTGGTGTAGGGCGCCAGATTCACCATCGTCGTCATCCCCCGCTTTATGCGGGGGACCCAAGCCGAGCCGGCCCCAGCCTTATCTTGCACGGCCACTTGGGTCCCCCGAACAAGTCGGGGGATGACGGCGGAGGTCAGTGAAAATCCCGACTCCTCTGCAGCCGCCCCGACACCTTCTGGCGCATCGTCGGGGCCGGCGCGTCGGGGGCCTCCTTCATCCGCGCCAGCTGCGCCGACAGGTCGGTGAAGCCCTCGGCGACCACGTGGATCACCCCGTCGGCGGCCTGGACCTTGCCGTGGACGACCAGGAACGAGGCGCTCATCACCGTGCGGCGGTGGGCGTCGAAACAGTCCTTCCAGACCACCGCATTGGCCACGCCCGTCTCGTCCTCCAGGGTCAGGAACACCACGCCCTTGGCGGTGCCCGGCCGCTGGCGGATCAGCACCAGCCCGCCGACCGACACCTTGCGGCCGTTCCGGATCCCCGCCAGCCGCTCGGCCGGGACCGCGCCCAACTCGCTCAGCATCGGTCGGAAGAAGCCGCAGGGGTGGGCCTTCAGCGACAGGCTGGTGGTGCGGTAATCCTCGGCCACCTGCTGGGGCAGGCCCATGGCCGGCAAGGCCACGGCGTCCTCGAACAGCGGCAGGCCGGCCAGCAGCGGGGCCTGGGCGTCGACCTTGACCTCGCCCTTCAGCCCCTTGACCGCCCACAGGGCGTCGCGCCGCGACAGGCCCGTCGAGGCGAAGGCGTCGGCCTCGGCCAGCAGTTCCAGGGCCCGCTGCGAGACCCCGGCCCGGGCGAAGTCGGCCGGCGCGCGGGCCCCGGCGTCGCGGGCGGCCATGATCAGATCGGCGTCGAGATCGGCGCCCTCCGGCTTTTCCTTCTTCTTCAGCCCCTTGATCTGACACAGGCCCAGGCGGACGGCCTTCCAGCGCGGGCGGGTCTTGGGGTTGAACAGCTTGTCGGAGGCGATAGGGCGCTCCGACGGACCTGATGTTTCAAAAGCCCTGTCATCCCGGACGAGCGCGGAGCGCGAAGATCCGGGACAGCCGGAAGCGCGGCGCTCCGGATCGGTCCCGGATAACGGCTGCGCCGTTTCCGGGATGACAGATCTGGTTTGGGCCCGCTCTTCTCGATCTTCCAGCGTGCAGTCCCAATCGCTCCTCAGCACGTCCGGGGGCCGCACCTCGACCCCGTGCTCGCGCGCGTCGCGCACCAGCTGGGCCGGCTGGTAGAAGCCCATCGGCTGGGAGTTGATCAGGGCCGCGCAGAACACGTCCGGCCAGGCCCATTTCATCCAGGCCGAGACATAGACCAGCTTGGCGAAGCTGGCCGCGTGGCTTTCCGGGAAGCCGTAGGAGCCGAAGCCCTCGATCTGCTTGAAGCAGCGGGTGGCGAAGTCGCGCTCATAGCCGCGCGCCACCATGCCCTCGACGAACTTGTCACGATATTGGCCCGGGTCGCCGTCGTGCTTGAAGGTGGCCATGGCCTTGCGCAGGCCGTCGGCCTCGTCGGGGGTGAACTTGGCGGCCTCGATGGCCAGGCTCATGGCCTGCTCCTGGAACAGCGGCACGCCGTAGGTGTTGCCGAGGATGCTCCGCAATTCGTCCGGCGGCCCGTGCTCGGGCGACGGCGCGGGGAACTCCACCGGCTCCTCGCCGTTGCGTCGCCGCAGGTAGGGATGGACCATGTCGCCCTGGATCGGCCCGGGCCGGACGATCGCCACCTCGATGACCAGGTCGTAGAACCTGTTGGGCCTCAGCCTCGGCAGCATCGACATCTGGGCCCGGCTCTCGACCTGGAACACCCCCACGCTGTCGGCCTTCGACAGCATGTCGTAGACGCCCTTCACCTCGGTGGGCACGTCGGCCAGGTCGGTGATCGGCACGCCGTGGTCGGCGCGCAGCATGCCGAACCCGCGCTGGATGGCGGTCAGCATGCCCAGGGCCAGCACGTCGACCTTCATCAGGCCCAGGCTGTCGATGTCGTCCTTGTCCCACTCGATGAAGGTGCGGTCCTTCATCGCCGCATTGCCGATCGGCACGGTTTCGTCCAGCCGCCGCTTGGTCAGCACGAAACCGCCGACGTGCTGCGACAGGTGGCGCGGGAACTGCAGCAGCTCGGTGGCCAGGGCGATGGCCCGCTGGATCTGCGGATTGGCCGGGTCCAGCCCCGTCTGCCGGATGTGCTCGTCGGGCAGGCCGTCGCCCCAGCTGCCCCAGACGGTGTTGGCCAGGATGGCGGTGATGTCCTCGGTCAGGCCCAGGGCCTTGCCGACGTCGCGGATGGCGCTGCGTGGCCGGTAGTGGATCACCGTGCCGCAGATGGCGGCGTATTCGCGGCCGTAGCGCTCGTAGACATATTGCATCACCTTCTCGCGATGCTCGTGCTCGAAGTCGACGTCGATGTCGGGCGGCTCGCCGCGGTTCTCGGAGATGAAGCGGGTGAACAGCAGCCGGTGCTCGGTGGGGTCGATCGCCGTCACCCCCAGGCAGAAACAGACCGAGGAATTGGCCGCCGAACCCCGCCCCTGGCACAGGATGCCCATCTCCCGCGCCTCGCGGACGATGTCGTGCACGGTGATGAAGTAGTTGGGATAGTCCATCTTGGCGATCAGCCGCAGCTCCTCGCGCAATTGATCAGCGACCTTGTCGGGCACGCCTTTCGGATAGCGCCGGGCCGCACCTTCCCAGGTCAGGTCGGTCAGGTGCTGCATGGCCGTCTTGCCGGGCGGCACCGGCTCGTCGGGATATTCCTCCTTCAGGTCGCCCAGGTCGAAGCCGATGCGCTCGACGATCTCGACCGTACGCTCGACGGCGGCGGGCCAGCGCTCGAACAGCCGGGCCATCTCGGCCGGGGTCTTGAGGTGGCGCTCGGCGTTGGCCTCCAGCCGGAAGCCGGCCTCGGCGATCGTGCAGCCCTCGCGGATGCAGGTCAGCACGTCCTGCAACGGCCGCCGCTCGGGGCCGTGATAGAGCACGTCGTTGGTGGCGACCATCGGCGCGCCGGCCGCCTGGGCCAGTTCGGCCAGGCGCGCCAGGCGCTTGAGGTCCTGGGCGGCGTAGGGCCGGCTGGCGGCCAGCCAGACCCGGCCGCGCAGGTCGCCGGCCATGCGGACCAGGTCGGCCTCGAAGGCCGCGTCCAGCCGGGCCGGCGGCGCGACCAGGGCCAGCTGGCCGTCGGCGTGCTCCAGGAAGTCCTTCCAGAACAGGTGGCACTCGCCCTTCTTGGCCCGTCGCTGGCCGACGGTCAGCAGCCGGGTCAGGCGCGCGAAGGCCTCGCGGTCGGACGGGTAGCACAGCAGGCTGGGCGTGCCGTCGGCGAAGTCCAGGCGGCAGCCGGTCAGGGCCCGGACCTTCAGTTTCTTGGCCGCCGTCCAGGCGCGCACCACCCCGGCCAGGGTGTTGCGGTCGGCGACCCCGACGGCGGCCAGGCCCAGACCCTCCGCGGTCTCCATCAGCTCCCAGGCCTGGGACGCGCCGCGCAGGAACGAGAAGTTGGTGGTGGTTTGCAGTTCGGCGTAGGCGTGGGTCATGGATCGACACCTGCCCCCACCTGGTCGCTACGCGACCTGTCCGCCCCCATAGGGGGCGGAGCCCTATGGGGGAGGAGGGCCGAAGGCCCGGAGGGGACAAGTGCGCGGGAACGCGATTGGGGACAGGCACATGTGCCTGTCCCCGTCCGTGGCCCGAGCGCGCCATTACCCAAACAGGCCATGCAACCACCACTTCGGGGCGTCATCCCCGCCGTACAGCCCCTGCCGATAGATCCAGAACCGTCCCCCCGCCTCGTCCTCCACCCGGTAATAGTCGCGGATCTTGCCCGGCCCGACGCCGTCGAAGGCCTTGCGCCACCATTCCTGGCCGATGCGCTCGGGACCCTCGGCCCGGCGCACGCGGTGGCGCTGGCCGCGCCAGGTGAAGTGGGCCGGCGGCTCGTCGGGCAGCTGGGCCAGCACGGTGATCGGTTCGGGACGGCGAAACAGCCGGGTCGGCCGGGGCCGTTCGGGATCCCAGCTCGCCTCGACCGCCGGGGCCAACGGCGCGCGGCGGACCACCGAGCGTTCGGGCACGTGGCTCTCGTAGGGATCGGCCCGCCAGACCCGGTCCTCGCCCAGGCGGTTGACCAGCCGGTCGACCAGCGGCGCCAGCCCCTCTTCCAGGCTGACTCCGCCGCCGGTCTCCAGGCTACGCTGCGCCACCGACAGCGGCTCGACGTCGGCGGCCCACAGGGTGACGACCTCGATGCCGAAACCGGGGTCGACGGTCTCCAGCTTGGGCTTCAGCAGGCGGGTGATGCGGGCGGCGTCGCGGCCGGGGCGCGACAGGCCGATGCGCACCGGATAGTCGCGGCCGTCCAGGCGGTGGAACACCAGCTCGAACCGCCGCGCCCCCTGCCCCTCGGCCTCCAGCCGGGCGCACAGCAGGGCCGTGATGTCGCCGGCCGCCCGGCCCAGGTCGTCCAGCACGCTGATCGGCTCGGCGAAGGCCAGGCGGTCGAACCACGGGGTGACCGGCCGGCGGAAGGCCAGGGCCTCGCGCGACGCCCCCAGGGCCTGGTCGATGCGCAGCACCGTGCCCGCCCCGAACCGCCGGGTCAGCTGAGCGCGGGGCAGGGCCAGCAGCTGGCCGACGTGGAACAGGCCCAGGCGCGGCAGCTGGGCCTGGGCGGCCTCGTCCAGCCGCAGGGCCGCGACCGGCAGGGTGGCCAGCAGCGGGGCCTGGCCGCCGGGCGGGGCGATGGTGCGGTCGGGGGCGAAGCGGGCCAGGGCCCAGGCCGCGCCGGGGGTGTCGGCGATCGCCCCCCGGGCCGGCGCGCCCCAGCGCGCCAGCCGGGCCAGCAGGTCGTCCAGCATCGCGCCCTCCCCGCCCCACAGGTGGGCGACGCCCTCGATGTCGAGGAACAGCCCGTCCAGCCCATCGATGGCCACGGCCGGCGAGAACCGCACGCACCAGTCGCTCAGCACCTCCAGGGCGGCGCGGTCGCCGTCGGGGTCGTGGTCGGCGGTGACCAGTTCGGGGCACAGGGCCGCGGCGTCGGCGGCCTTCTGGCCGACGTGCAGGCCGAAGGCGGCGGCCGCGTCGTCGACGGCGGCCAGGCGGCGGGTTCCGGCCTCGGAGGCGACCAGGGCGACGGGAACAGGTCCTCCCCCTGTGGGGGAGGTGTCGGCGAAGCCGACGGAGGGGGGAGGATTAGGCTTCTGGCGAGTGGCGGGATCAACCTTCCCAAGACTCCCCCCACCGATCGCCACGCGATCGCCTCCCCCAGAGGGGGAGGACCTGACGTCACCCGGCCTGTCGGAGCTCGAACTCTTCCGCAACCACGTCGTGATCGGCCAGTTGCGACACCAGACGGAAAGGATGCGGGCCATGGTCGGCCTCCGATTGCTCCAAGATCCAGGCGCCGGGACGTCCGCCCCGGCAGCGTTCGAGTTCCACCCGCCAGCGCGGCGGGCCCAGGCCGGGCTCGCCCGGCGGCGGCTGGCTGGGGGCGGCGGCGATGCGCCAGCGGGTGTGGGCGGCCGAGCCGGAGACCTCGCGGGCTTTACCCACCGGACCGCCATAGGGCCGCCGGCGCAGCAGGATCCCCGTCGCCCCGCGCCGCTCGCAGGCCAGTTGCAGGCGGCGGCCGGCCTTGAGGTCGGGGGTCTCCGCCTCGCCCACCGCCGCGACCACACCCACCGTGGCCAGGGCGTCTTCCAGCACCGCCAGCACCTCGGCCTCGTCGCGGGCCTTGACCAGGATCAGCCGGCCGGCCGGAAAGCCCAGGCCCGCCAGCCCCGGGACATGCAGGTCGTCACGCCGCATCACCCAGACCACCGCGCCCGAAGCGGCCAGCGGCCGCAGCAGCAAGGCGGAGAACGCCGCCAGAGCCGCGCTGGTCTCGTCCTCCAGCCCGGCGCCGCCCACCTCGTGCCAGCCGCCGCGTTGCAGGCCGCCGGCCGGGAAGCAGCCGTCGATGCGCGGATCGCCGAACGGCAGGACGGCGGATGGAGTCCGAGTCCCCGCCTGCATGGCGGCGATCTGGGCTCTCAAAGCCGGAAGGGCGGTGGTCGCCCCGGCCATCTTCTCATCTCCAATGTTCCACTTTTGTTCTGATCTTCCAGGCTTGGAGAGTCAAGCGGAGCCCGTCATGGTGCGTCAAACGGCCGTATGAAGCCGCCGGGAGCCCCCATGCCCATCACGCGCGTCCTGATCGCCAACCGCGGCGAGATCGCCATCCGCATCGCCCGGGCGGCGGCCGAGCTGGGGATCGCCAGCGTGGCGGTCCATGCGACCGACGAGGCCGGCGCGCCGCACGTCCTGGCCGCCGACGCGGCGGTCGCCCTACCCGGCGCGGGGCCCCGGGCCTATCTCGACCTCGCCGCCGTCATCGCCGCCGCCCAGGCCGCCGGCTGCGACGCCCTGCATCCCGGCTACGGCTTCCTGGCGGAGAACGCCGCCCTGGCCCGGGCCTGCGCCGCGGCCGGGATCATCTTCGTCGGCCCCAGCCCCGAACATCTGGAGACCTTCGGCGACAAGGCCGCCGCCCGGGCGCTGGCCGAGGCGCGCGAGGTCCCGCTGCTGGAGGGAACCGGCGCCCTGGACCTGGCCGGGGCCCAGGGCTTCTTCGCGCGCCACGGGCCGATGATGTTGAAGGCGGCGGCCGGCGGCGGCGGACGCGGCATGCGACCCGTCCGCGACGCCGACGCGGTCGAGGCCGCCTTCGCGACCTGCGCCCGCGAGGCCCAGGCGGCGTTCGGCGACGGCACGCTCTACGCCGAGCGGCTGATGGAGCACGCCCGCCACATCGAGGTGCAGGTCGCCGGCGACGGGGCCCACGTCGTGGCGGTCGGCGACCGCGACTGCTCGCTGCAACGCCGCCGCCAGAAGCTGGTCGAGATCGCCCCCGCCCCCCACCTGCCCGACGCCGTCCGCGCCGCCCTGTTCGACGCCGCCACGCGCCTGACTGCCGGCTACCGCACCCTGGCGACGGTGGAGTTCCTGGTCGGGCCAGATGGCGACTACGCCTTCATCGAGGTCAACGCCCGCCTGCAGGTCGAGCATACGGTCACCGAGGAGGTGACGGGCGTCGACCTGGTCCGCGCCCAGTTCGAACTGGCCGGCGGCGCCAGCCTGGTCCAGGTCGGGCTGGCGACCACGCCGCACGCCCAGGGCTATGCGGTCCAGGGCCGGGTCAATCTGGAGAGCCTGGCCGCCGACGGCGCGCCCCGCCCCTCGACCGGCACGATCACCGCCTATCAACCGCCGGGCGGCCCCGGCGTGCGGGTCGACGGCTGCGGCGCGGCGGGGCTGGCGGTCACCGGGACCTATGACAGCCTGCTGGCCAAACTCATTGGCCGCGGCCGAACCGCCGCCGAGGCGGCGGGCCGTACGGCGCGGGCCCTGGCCGAGTTCCGCATCGACGGCGTCGACACCACCATCCCACTGCTGCGCGCCCTGCTGGCCGAGCCGGCGACGCACGAGGGGACGGCGACCACCGACTTCATCGACCGCGAGGCCGGGCGGCTGTTCGCGGCCGCTTCGGCCCTGGCCCCGGCGCGCACGATCGCCGAACCCGTCTTCGCGATCGAAGAGGGCGCGATCGCCGCCCCGCTCCAGGCCCTGGTCGGGGTGATCGAGGTGGCGGTCGGCGACCTCGTCCGGCCCGGCCAGGCGGTGATGGTGCTGGAGGCCATGAAGATGGAGCACCTGGTCCACGCCGAGGCCGGCGGCCGGGTCGTGCGCATCGCGGTGGCGACCGGCGACCCGGTCCAGGCCGGCCAGCCCCTGCTCTATCTGGAACCGGCGCAGGTCGAGGCCGGCGCGGCCCTCGCCGCCGAGGCGGTCGACCCCGACGCCCTCCGTCCCGACCACGCCGAGGTGGTCGCCCGCCACCGCTTCACCCTCGACGAGGCCCGGCCCGAGGCGGTGGCCAAGCGCCGCAAGACCGGCCACCGCACGGCGCGCGAGAACATCGACGACCTGGTCGATCCCGGCAGCTTCCTGGAATACGGGGCCCTGGCCATCGCCGCCCAGAAACGCCGGCGCTCGACCGAGGACCTGATCCAGGCGACGCCCGCCGACGGCCTGATCACCGGGATCGGCAGCGTCAACGGCGCGCTGTTTCCGCCGGACAAGGCCCGGGTCGCGGCCCTGGCCTACGACTTCACCGTGCTGGCCGGCACGCAGGGGGCGATGAACCACCGCAAGAGCGACCGGCTGCTGGCCATCGTCGCCGAGCAACGCCTGCCGGTGGTGTGGTTCGCCGAGGGCGGCGGCGGGCGGCCGGGCGACACCGACACCACGGCGGTGGCCGGGCTGGACGTGCCGACCTTCCGCAGTCTGGCCGCCCTGTCGGGCCTGGTCCCCAAGATCGCCGTCGTCGCCGGCCGCTGCTTCGCCGGCAACGCCGCCATCGCCGGCCTGTCGGAGATCATCGTCGCCACCCGGGACTCCAACCTCGGCATGGGCGGCCCGGCGATGATCGAAGGCGGCGGGCTGGGGGTGTTCAAGCCCGAACAGATCGGTCCGGCGACCCACCAGTGGGCCAACGGGGTCATCGACCTGCTGGCCGACGACGAGGCCCACGCCACCCGGCTGGCCAAGCAGGCGCTGTCCTATTTCCAGGGCGCGGTGAAGGACTGGACCTGCCCCGACCAGCGGCTGCTGCGGCGGGCGGTGCCGGAGAACCGGCTGCGCGTCTACGACGTCCGCGCCCTGGTCGCAGGGCTGGTCGACGACGGGACGTTCCTGGAACTGCGCGGCGGCTTCGCGCCCGGCATGGTCACCGGCCTGGTCCGCGTCGAGGGGCGGCCGATGGGCCTGATCGCCAACGACCCGCGCTGGCTGGGCGGGGCGATCGACGGCGACGGGGCCGAGAAGGCCGCGCGGTTCCTGCAGCTGTGCGACGCCTTCGGCCTGCCGGTGCTGAGCCTGTGCGACACCCCCGGCTTCATGGTCGGCCCCGAAAGCGAGGACGCCGGGGCGGTGCGCCGGGTCAGCCGGCAGTTCATCGCCGGGGCCAAGCTGCGCACACCGCTGCTGACCGTGGTCACCCGCAAGGGCTACGGCCTGGGCGCCCAGGCCATGGCCGGCGGCAGTTTCCACAGCCCGCTGTTCATCGCCGCCTGGCCGACCGGCGAGTTCGGCGGCATGGGCCTGGAGGGCGCCGTGCGGCTGGGCTACCGCAAGGAGCTGGAAGCCGAGAGCGATCCGGTGAAGCAGAAGGCGCTGTACGACCAGCTGGTGGCGCGGCTCTATGCGGCCGGCAAGGCGACCAGCATGGCCAGCGCGCTGGAGATCGACGCGGTGATCGACCCGGCCGACACCCGGCGGTGGATCATCGGCGGGCTGGACGCGGCGGCGGGAACGGTGAGGCCGTGGGAAGTGCGGGTGGACAGCTGGTGACGTCGCGACTCGCGCGGGCCGAACTGCCGGTCGACACCGCCGCCCTCGCCCGCTTCCTGATCGGCAAGACGGTCGTGCGCGAGACGCCTGAGGGCATGATCAGCGGGCGCATCGTCGAGACCGAGGCCTATGTCGTCGGCGACGCGGCCAGTCACACCTTCCGGGGCATGACGCCCCGCACCCGCCCGATGTTCCTCGAGCGTGGACACGCCTATGTCTATCTCAACTACGGCACGTCCTGGATGCTGAACGTATCGAGCGAGGCGGCCGGGATCGGGGCCGGCGTCCTGATCCGGGCGCTCGAACCGTTGGAAGGGATCGCGATCATGCGGGCCAATCGCGGGACCGACCGGCTGCGCGACCTGGCGCGAGGCCCCGGCCGGCTGGCCAGGGCGTTGCGGATCGCGGCCTGGGCCGACGGGCTGGACCTGTGCGCCGAGGGGCCGCTCTGGCTCGGACGAGGCGACGCCGATCCCGACGACATCGGCCAGGGCGTCCGGATCGGCATCACCAAGGATGCGGACCGGCTCCTGCGCTTCTATGTACGCGGCAACCCCTTCGTCAGCGGGCCGAGATCGCTGAATGTCTGAATGCCCATGACCATCGCAAAACCTCTGCCAGACATCGCCGGTCCCGGTCTGTCCGTCATCTTCTGCGGGCTGAATCCGGGGCTGTCCGCCGCCGCCTCGGGTCACCATTTCGTCGGTCGCGGCAACCGGTTCTGGCGCGTGCTGCACTTGGCGGGGTTCACCCCCGGCCAGATCGCCCCGGAGGATGACGCGAGCCTGCTGGCCCATGGCCTCGGCGTCACCAGCGTGGTCGGGCGGCCGACCGCTGGGGTCGATGACCTGGCGCGCGCCGAGTTCGTGGCCGCCGCCGCCCGCTTCGAGCCCTGGATCCGGCGCCATGCGCCACGCCATGTCGCCTTTCTCGGCAAGGCGGCCTATGCAGCCATGATGGGTCGCCGGTCCGTGCCTTGGGGCCAGCAGGTCGACCCCTTTGGCGGAGCCGTCGCCTGGGTTCTGCCCAATCCGAGCGGCCGCAACCTCGCCTTCAGCCAGGACGCCCTGGTGGCGGCCTATCGCGAACTGCGCTTGTCCGCCGAGCACGACGCCGCTGGGAGATTGAAATGACCGAAGTCGAAGTCGTCACCGAAGGCCCGGTCTGGACCGTGACCATCAACCGCCCGGAGAAACGCAACGCGGTCGATCCCGACACCGCCCTGCAGCTGCGCGCGGCCTTCGACGCCTTCGAGGCGGATCCGGAAGCCGCCGTGGCCATCCTGACCGGCGCGGGCGGGACGTTCTGCGCCGGCTTCGACCTGGCGGTCGCCGCCTCGGGCGGGGGCGAGCGCTACGACCCCGAGGCCGAGGGCCCGATGGGGCCGACGCGACGCCTGCTGTCCAAGCCGGTGATCGCCGCCGTCGAGGGCCACGCGGTGGCCGGCGGGCTGGAGCTGGCCCTGTGGTGCGACCTGCGGGTGGCCTCCGAGAGCGCGGTGTTCGGGGTGTTCTGCCGGCGCTGGGGCGTGCCGCTGATCGACGGCGGCACCGTGCGGCTGCCGCGCATCGTCGGCCAGGGCCGGGCGCTGGACATGATCCTGACCGGCCGGGCGGTCGAGGCGGCCGAGGCCCTGGCCTGGGGCCTGGCCGACCGGGTGGTCGCCGCGGGCCAGGCCCTGGCGGCGGCGCGGGAACTGGCCGCCCAGATCGCCGCCTTCCCGCAGATCTGCCTGCGCGCCGACCGCGCCTCGGCCTTCGCCCACTGGGACTTCACGCTGGACGAGGCCCTGCTGGGCGAGGCGCGCGGCGGGGTCGAGCCGCTGCGCAAGGAGGCCCGGGCGGGCGCGGCGCGGTTCCGGGACGGGGCCGGGCGTGGCGGGACGTTCGAGGACAGCTGATCCCGAAACCGCGTCCGGCGCCAAGGCTTCGCCCTTCACGGAGAAGTTCCCTGTCTTGGCTCAAACCGCATAGCCATCCGCTCGCTCAGGTGGAAAGCTCCACATATAACGCGGGAGGCGATCATGTGCCGGCGAACCTGGGACGGTATCGAGCATTTCGGGACCCTGGACGGCGAGGGCGCGCCCTGGCCCGGCGTCGAACGCTGGACGACGGCCCAGCTCGAACTGAAGGCCGAGATCGAGGGCGAACGCCGACAGGACCGCCAGATCTCCGACAGCACCGGACGGCTGGTGGCGCGGCTGGTGGCGTCGCGACGGACGCAAATGGCGTAGAAACAGGGTCCTCCCCTGTGGGGATGCGCCTTGCGTCCCCCTTCCCCCGCGCTAGTCTCGCGCCATGACCCATCGCCTCCTCGCCCGCCGCGCCCTGCTGATCGGCGCCGGTCTGCTGGCCGCCTTCCCGGCCGCCGCCCAGGTCGCCCCGGCCCCGGCGCCCCAGCCCGCCCCGAAACCCGTGGCCAAGCCGCCCGTCCGGGTCGCCCTGGAGACCCCGCAGGGCCGCATCGTCATCGAACTGGCCGTCGCCCAGGCCCCGCTGACCACCGCCAATTTCCTGCGCTATGTCGACCGCAAGCTCTATGACAAAGCGACGTTCTTCCGCGCCTCGCGCGCGCCCGGCGCGGTGGAGTACGGCCTGATCCAGGGCGGGCTGCAGAACGTCGGGGCCCTGCCTCCCGTCGCCCACGAGCCCACCACCCAGACCGGTCTCAAGCACCTGGACGGCACGGTCTCGATCGCCCGCACCGCGCCCGGCACCGCCACCTCGGATTTCTTCATCTGCATCGGCGACGCGCCCTATCTCGACGCCAACCCGGCCGCGCCCGGCGACAACCTCGGCTTCGCCGCCTTCGGCCAGGTGGTCGAGGGCATGGACGTCGTGAAGAAGATCCTGGCCCTGCCGACCCCGGGCGTGGCGATCAACCCGGTGATGAAGGGCCAGATCCTCGACCCGCCGGTGCCGATCACCTCGGCGCGACGGGTGGCCCTGCCGCCCGTCGCGGCTCCAACCGCCTAGAACTCGCGCGTCAAGCCGACCTCGACCCGACGCCGGGTGAAGCTGTTGAGGACGATCGTCGAGTCGTTGCGGGCCATCGACAGCGCGACAAACGGGAAAGCGCCCTTCAGCGTCCAGTCGCGCTTGGAAAGCCGGGTGACCACGCCATACTCGCTGTCGATCCGCCGCTTTCCGAACGCCGGCGCCAGGCCGTCGAACCGTCGATGCATCACATAGGGCTCGACATAGGCCAGGGTGGTGAACGGCAGGGGATACAGGCGCCCCGCCGCCAGCTGGACCTGGTCATAGGCCTCGGTCGACGACCGAGCCTCGCGCGCCGTCAGCGAACCGCTGGCCCGCCACAGCGAGGTTGGCCCCAGATACCGGGTCCGCGCCAGCTCCAGCCCGTAGAGTTCGCCGTCGCGACCGTCGTTGATCCGCGCATCGACCAGGTCGAAGCGCGCCGCACCCACCCAGCGGATGTTGTCGCGGGTCGACAGCTCGCCCTCGACCCTCAGGCCCCGGCTGGTCTCCAGCAGCGCGCCGCCGTACCAGCGGCCGTTGACCGCCGCCTGCAGGGTGACCTGGGCGCGGGGTGACAGCGTCCATTCGGGCCCGGCGCGCAACGACAGGAAGGCGTCGTCGAAGTCGCCGCCGGGAGCGTCGGTCACCGCTCCGACCAGGGCCGCGCGCACCGCCCTCCGCCCGTCCAGCCGAAAGCGCCGCTCCACCCCGCCCTGGGCCGAGACCGTGACGCCGCTGCGGCGGCGGGCCTTGTCGTCCAGCTCGAACGGCAGACCGAACAGCTCGATCCGCGAGGCGTTGGTCGCGCCGTTGACGTTGCTGTCGGGGGCGACCGACGCCCCCGCCCAGAAGCGCCAGCGCCGACGCTGCTGGATCTGCTCCAGGCGAAGATTGGCGATGCGGGCCCGTCCCGGGTCCAGGGCGCCGGCCAGGGACAGGCGATAGGCCAAGGCGGCCGAGACGTCGCGCCCGGCGGCGAAGTGCAGTTCGGCGACCTGGAAGCGGGCCAGGGCGTCGGCCGCGTCGCGGGTCAGATGCCCTTCCAGAAGGGCCAGGGCCTCGGGCTCGCGACCGGTCAGCGCCATCAACTGGGCCCGCAGGCGCACGACATCGGCCCGGTCAGCCAGGTCGGGGCGGGTGTCGATCAGGTCGAGCGCCTGGCGATAATCGCCGGCCCGGATGAACAGTTGCAGCGCCGTCGCGAAGGCCTGGTCGCCGGAGAGCGTCACGACGCCCGCGCCGGCCTCCCGCGCCTCTTCGGATTGGGCCCGGGCTGGGCCGGGCGCCAGGACGATCGCGGCGGCCAGGGCGGCGAAGGCCGCCCGACCGCCGAGTCTCAAGGCTTGCGGCCCATCACCGCCACGCCCTGCATCCAGGCCGCGCTGGTCGACATGTTCAGGTCATAGGCCAGGCCAACCTCGTCGGCGTTGGGACCGAAGAACGTGCCCTGCACCGTGCCGCTCAGGCCCGGCCCGCCGCTGCCGGGGGAGATCGGGGCGTTGAACGGGGCGGTGGCCGTGCCGCTGAAATTGGCCGTGCCGCTGATGATTGAGGCGGTAAAGCTGAAGCTAGGGTCGTTGCCCAAAGAACTTGCAGGGTTGCCCGTCAGGCTGTGATTGCGGAAGTTCGAGGTCGATCCGCTCAATGCGCCGGACGCGAAGTTGGCGGTCATCTGGATGTCGCTGGTGGTGCCATACAGGTTGTTGGAGGCCGTGGAGACTAGGCCGCGCGTCTCGCCCTCGAACCGCGCCGTGCCGGTGGTCGGTATCGAAGCGCGCGGCGTCTGCAGTCCGACCGTCAGATAGGCCAGCTGGACCTGGGTGGCGCTGACGTCCCGCTCGAACGACACCATCTGCACATAGTCGAGACTGTTGGCGAAGGCGTTGCTGATATCCAGGACGTAGAAAGCTTCGCCCCGACCGCCAACGGTCTGGGTCGCGACGCGGTAGGTCCCGTAGACGTCGCCGCCCGCCGTGAAGCCGCCGAAGCCGCGCTCGTAGCCGTCGGGGCCGTAGCGGACGGTGTAGCGGTCGTCGGCCGTGCTGGCCGTGCCCTGGCTGTCGTAGACCACGGAGATGTCCGAAGCGACATTGTTGAGGCGGCGCACGGTCGTGGTCCCGCTACCGGCGGTGACCGCGGCCGACGGGCCGATCCAGACCACGGCGCTGGCGCTCGAACCGGCCGGCGGTCCAGGCGGGGTCGGCAGGGCGGGCGGGGCCGGCGGGACCGGCGGGACCGGCGGCGTGACCACGCCGCCTACCGGTCCGCCACCACCACCGCCGCCGCCGCCACAAGCTGTCGCCACGCTCGCCATCAACAGGATGGCGGCGGTCACCAAGACCCGATTACGCAAGACAACCCCCAAGTATAAATTACAGATCTAATCTAGCTTCACCGTAGGCGCGACCGCAAGTTGATCTTCGAAAAGTTCTTGTGACGCCTCCCTCCCGCCACCTCCCGCCAGCCTGCTGACACCAGCTGTCAGCAGACCCTCTAGCCGCCGGGCCCGCCAGCCCTTACCTTCCAGGACATGGCCCGCTCCCCCAAGACCGACGCCCCCCCGGAAGACCTGGGCGGTGTTTCAGACGTCTCCGCGCCCTTCATCCATGACACCGCCCTGGCGATGGAGGGCGTGCCCACGCCGGCGCTGTGGCAGCCGCACCGTCCCGCGCGCCCGGAAAAGTCCGAGGGCGGCCGCCGCTTCAAGCTGGTCAGCGACTACCAGCCGGCCGGCGACCAGCCGACCGCCATCGCCGAGCTGGTGGCCGGGCTGGACGGCAAGGAAAACGATCAGGTGCTGCTGGGCGTCACCGGCTCGGGCAAGACCTTCACCATGGCCAAGGTCATCGAGGCCACCCAGCGCCCGGCCCTGATCCTGGCCCCGAACAAGACCCTGGCCGCCCAGCTCTACAGCGAGTTCAAGAGCTTCTTCCCCGACAACGCGGTCGAGTATTTCGTCAGCTATTACGACTACTACCAGCCGGAAGCCTACGTCCCGCGCACCGACACCTATATCGAGAAGGACTCGTCGATCAACGAGCAGATCGACCGCATGCGCCACTCGGCGACGCGGGCGATCCTCGAGCGCGACGACGTCATCGTGGTGGCCTCGGTCTCCTGCATCTACGGCATCGGCTCGGTCGAGACCTACACGGCCATGACCTTCAGCCTCGAGGTCGGCCAGGTCATCAACGAAAAGCAGATGATGGCCGACCTGGTCGCCCAGCAGTACAAGCGCAACGACGCCGCCTTCGAGCGCGGCACGTTCCGCCGCCGCGGCGACACCATCGAGATCTTCCCCGCCCACTACGAGGACCGCGCCTGGCGCGTCAGCCTGTTCGGCGACGAGGTCGAGTCCATCGCCGAGTTCGACCCGCTGACCGGCAAGAAGACCGGCGACCTGCCGTCGATCAAGGTCTACGCCAACAGCCACCACGTGACGCCGCGCCCCACCCTGCGCCAGGCGATCATCAGTATACGGCAGGAACTGAAGGAACGCCTCGACTGGCTGGTCGCCAACGGCAAGCTGCTGGAGGCCCAGCGCCTGGAGCAGCGCACCACCTTCGACCTGGAGATGATCGAGACCACCGGCTCCTGCGCCGGCATCGAGAACTACAGCCGCTACCTCTCGGGCCGCAAGGCCGGCGAGCCGCCGCCGACCTTCTTCGAATACATCCCCGACAACGCCCTGCTGTTCACCGACGAGAGCCACCAGACGGTCCCGCAGATCGGCGCCATGTACAAGGGCGACCGCAGCCGCAAATGGACCCTGGCCGAGTACGGCTTCCGCCTGCCCAGCGCCCTCGACAACCGCCCGCTCAAGTTCGAGGAGTGGGACGCCATGCGGCCGCAGTCGGTGCACGTCAGCGCCACCCCGGCCAAGTGGGAGCTGGAGCGCGCCGGCGGGGTGTTCGCCGAGCAGGTGATCCGCCCCACCGGCCTGATCGACCCGCCGGTCGAGGTCCGCCCGGTCAGCAAGGACGGCGCCTCGCAGGTCGACGACGTCATCGACGAGATCCGCCAGACCTCGGCCAAGGGCTACCGCACCCTGGTCACCGTCCTGACCAAGAAGATGGCCGAGGACCTGACCGAATACATGAACGAGCAGGGCATCGGCGTGCGCTACATGCACTCCGACGTCGACACCATGGAGCGCATCGAAATCATCCGCGACCTGCGGCTGGGCAAGTTCGACGTGCTGGTCGGCATCAACCTGCTGCGCGAGGGCCTCGACATCCCCGAATGCGGCCTGGTGGCCATCCTCGACGCCGACAAGGAAGGCTTCCTGCGCTCGGAGACCAGCCTGATCCAGACGATAGGTCGGGCAGCGCGCAACCTCGACGGCAAGGTCATCCTCTATGCCGACCGGATCACCGGCTCGATGGAGCGGGCGATGGGCGAGACCGAGCGCCGCCGCGAGAAGCAGCACGCCTACAACCTCGAACACGGCATCACCCCCGAGAGCGTCCGCCGCGACATCAAGGACATCATGAACTCGCCCTACGAGCGCGGCGACCGGGTGACGGTGCCGATCGGCGGCATGGGCGAGGGCGACGACAAGCCGTTCACCGGCGACAACTTCAAGTCGGCCCTCAAGGACCTCGAGGCCCGCATGCGCGAGGCCGCCTCCAACCTCGAATTCGAGACCGCCGCGAGACTGCGCGACGAGATCAAGCGCATGAAGCTGATGGACCTGGAATTCGCCAACGAGGCGCTGACGGGGGCCGGCGAGGCGGTCGACAAGTCGATGCCGGCCCGGGTGCGCAAGGAGCTGCGGGCGGAGCAGGCGGAGGCGTTCCGGAAGGCGCGGTTGTAGGGCTAGGCTTAGAATTGAAGAAGAAGCGCGGAAGAGCGATTTGTCGCGAGCGAGCTTCACACGACAGGCCCAGCAAATGAGTTCCTGAAGATAAACCCGATAGCGAGATGACTACGAGTGCAACTCGTGATGAGCCTTAATAAGGCTAGACCGAAAAGCTGCTAAAGACGCGGGCACGGCGCGCTTCAAATCGCGAGCCACGCCGCTCCTGGCGATGGCGGCGGAAATCGAGATGCTATCGCTCTCGCGATAGTCTGGGCATTTAGCTGCTGCAGGTCCGACCGGTCGTAGGGCCTCTCTTAGACGCTCCTTCGCTGCCACAATATAGCCGGCCTTTGCGGCTTCTATTTTGAGCTTACGCCAGCAAGGCCTGACAGCGGACACCTCATCCGGGAAAGCCAAAGGACTGGCCTGCCACGAGATGAAAGGCCGCCCCCCCCTTTTTGCGAGGAAGGGCGACAAGAGGGGCTGGGCCGTCACCCTTCAGGGCCCTTTACGAAGGGGCCCCTCACCTAAAGAGGTCATACTGATGCGGCTCCGATCGCCAGTGCGCGCGAACGTGCTCCAGCCGCCGAAACCTTGTCCGGGTATAGGCTCGGACATGCACCGTCTTCCTCGGCTCGATGGCGTTGGCCATGAGCATTCTCCATTCACCGAATAACGGGTTTGGCCCGCCGCCAGACTCGCAAGCGAGCCGCTCGCGTTGGTGGCTCCGGCAAAGCCGGTTAGGTGAAGAAGTGGGTGACGACCCGCGTTCATGTTTAGTTCGAGTCGGTTGGCGCGCAAAATCCGTAGCCTATAGCCCGTGGTTTGGCGCTGCCGAATGCGTTTCCATCACGGCATGGAAATCGACCGCCTAGCTCCAAATGAGACTCATAGTCTGTGGATCAGCGCCCTCGGTCGCTGGCAGGCTCGCGCTCATGGATAGGATCGCGCTCAAGCAGTTAGGCCGGCGGATCGCGGCGCGCCGCGAAGCCCTGGGCTGGACCGAGGATCGCCTCCTGGCCATCGAGGCCGGCGAGCACGACCCGGCCTTCACCACGCTCTGCCGGATCGCCCGCGCGCTGGCCTGCCCGGTCGCCGCCCTGCTGGAGGGCGACCTTGCGGACTGAACGCCTACCCCACCCCCGCCACCAGCTCCGAGACCCGCACGCCCAGCGTCCGGGCCAGGCCGAAGATCGTCGTGGCGCTGGGGTTGCGTTCGCCGCGTTCGAGGAAGCCGACATAGTTGCGGTGCAGGCCGGCGCGCTCGGCCAGGGCTTCCTGACTGAGGCCCAGCGCCTTGCGATGGCGGCGGATTTCGCGCCCCAGGGCGATGAGATCGTCTTTGTCGGCCACGCCGGACCGTTGCCTTGGTCGGCGTCACGTTCTACATACTGACAGTGTGTATTTTCAGCCTCGGAGCAAAGACTGCAACGATGAGACGCACTGGCGACACCCACCCCGTCGACCGCCACGTCGGCCAGGCCGTGCGGCTGCGGCGCAAGGTGCTGGGCGTCAGCCAGCAGGCGCTGGCCGAGCGGCTGGGGCTGACCTTCCAGCAGGTGCAGAAGTACGAGACCGGCGCCAACCGGATCAGCGCCTCGGCGCTGCACGGCATCGCGCAGGCGCTGGCGGTCCCGGTGTCGGCGTTCTTCGACGGCCTGCCGGCGGCTCCGGCCCGCGACGGCGGCGACGACGAGGCCATGGGCCGGGCGCTGGTGACGCGGATGCTGACCGCGCCCGGCGGCGTCGCCCTGGCGGCCGCCTGGCTGGACCTGCCGCCCGGCCCGCTGCGCGTGCGTCTGGCCCGCCTGGCGGAGGCGGTGGCCGAGGTCCTGCGGGCGCACCGTGCGCCGGTGGCCTGACGTCCTGCTGCTGGTCCCCGCCGGCCTGGTCGCGGCGGGGGTCGTGGGCCAGGCGGCGCTGGCCGAGCCGCGCGCGGCGACCCTGCTGTGGACGGCGCTGGCGGCCCTGTCCTGCGCGGCGCTGCTGGCCGCCCTGGCGCTGGGGCGGCGGGGCTGAGGGGGCCGCCCCCTTTAAACGGCGACGGCGAAGCGCCACCTGGGGCGGCCACGCCTCGGCGTTTTCACAGGCTTTCCCATGCGCACCGCTCCGGACCACGACTTCGACGCGTTTCCCACCCGCACGGGGAAGGTGGTGGTTCCCGCCGCGCTGCGCGCCGACGTCGAGCAGTACCACTACGCCCCCGCCCGCCGGGCCGGCGACTTCGTCTTCCTGTCGGGCCTGGTGGCGATCAATCCCGAGCCCGGCGCGATGAGCGCCGAGGCGTTCCGCGACGTGCTGCGGGCGGTGTTCCGGGGCATGGAGCGCCTGCTGGCCGCCTGCGACGCCGGCCTGGCCGACGTGGTCGAGCTGCAGATGTTCCACGTGTTCGACAGCGGCCGGCTGGCGCTGGACAAGGCCGGGCAGCTGGCGGCGATCGCCCAGGTGCGCGACGAGTTCTTCCCGCCGCCCTATCCGGCCGCGGTCGAGCTGGCGGTCGCCGACCTGAACCCGGACGGCGGCCTGGTGGAGATCAAGGCCGTGGCGTTCGCGCCGCTGGCGCGGTAGGCGGCGGGCGGTCGGGAACCCGCCCCGACCGCCGCGCCCGCGCCCCTAGACCAGCGCCCGCTTGTACAGCGCCAGCAGCTCGGCCCAGGCCTTCTCGGCGGCGGCCTCGTTGTAGACCTCGCTGCCCTTGACGGTCCAACCGTGGGCGGCGCCCGCATAGACCTCGACCTTGGACGGGCGATGGGCGGCGTCGAGGGCGGCCTTGAGCTTGTCCTTGCCGGCCGGGTCCTTCTGGTCGTCGTTGTCGGCGACGCAGATCAGGTATTCGGCCTTGGTCCCGGGCAGCAGCAGGTGCGGGCTGTCGGGGGCGTCGGTGACCAGGCCGCCGCCGTGGAAGCTGGCGACGGCGCCGATGCGGCCGGGGACGGCGGCGGCGGTGCGGAAGGCCAGCGGGCCGCCCATGCAGTAACCCTGAACGCCGGCCTTCTTCTTGCCGGCGGTCTGGGGCTGGGCGTCGAGGAAGGCCAGGTAGGCGACGGCGTCGCGGGCCGTGCCCTCCGGGGTGACGGTGGCCCGCAGCGGCGTCAGCTTGGCGCGGTCGTCGGGATTGGCGAAGCTGAAGGCGCCGTCGATCACCGGGGCCCGCTTGGCGCGGTAGTAGAGGTTGGGGACCAGCACCACGTAGCCGGCCGCCGCCAGCCGGCGGCCCATCTCGCGGAAGGCCGGGCGCAGGCTGAGGATGTCGGGCCAGATCAGCACCGCCGGCCAGGGGCCCTTGCCCTGCGGATGGTAGAGGGCGGCGTCGGCGGTCCCGTCGGCGGTCTTGATCTCGACGTCGGTCTCGACCACGGCGGCGTCGGCCGCGTGGGCGGCGCTGGCGGCCACGCCGGCGACGGCGGCGGCCATCAGGCCGAAGCTCCGGCGCGAGACGGTCGGGTCGACGATCAGGCCCGGATGGATGTCATCGTCACACATGGCGGCGTTCCCTCGCTGGTTGCGGCGGCCGGACTGTCGCCGGGTTTTTCCGGGAAGGGAAGAGCCCCCTCCGTCCGCTGCGCGGCCACCTCCCCCAGAGGGGGAGGATCATTCCCCCCGCTTCAGCCGCTCGCGATAGGCGCCCGAGCTCTTCACATAGCCCTCGGCGTCGCCATAGGCCTGGAAGGCGGCGTAGCGCTCGTGGCTGCCCTTGACCTTGAGGGCGTGCTTGATCGGGCACCAGTACTGCTCGGTGCGGGCGGTGATCTCGCGGGCGTAGGCGATCACCCCGTTGCCGTAGCCGCAGAACACGCAGTTGAGCTTCTGCACCAGGTTCAGATAGCCCAACCGGTGGCGGTCGATGACCACGTACTCGCTGCGCTTGACCCGGACGATGCCCCAGGCGGTGAAGCAGCCCAGCTGGTAGACGCTGACGCTGACGTCGAGCAGGAACAGCGGCAGGGCCATGCCGTAGATCAGCGGCATGGTCACCAGGGTGGGCCACGGCACGCGGGTCAGGCCCAGGCCCTTGCGGTGGGCCTTCTGGCGGCGCAGGGCGTCGGCCTTGAAACAGGGCTGGCCGGCCGGGTCGCGGACGACCTCGTGCTCCACGGCGTGGGTGGCGGCCCGCGCGGCGAAGGCGGCCTCGACCTCGGCTTCCACCTGGCGCAGGCGGTCGATCAGCTGTTCGAGGGTTTCGGCCATGGGGGGACTCGCGGGGTTGGGGGTCGAGCATGGAGCGAGTCGGGGCGCGACAGGCCCCCTCAGTCGCTTCGCGACAGCTCCCCCAACGGGAGAGCATCCGGCACGACGCGATCCTCCCCCTTTGGGGGAGGTGGCCCGGAGGGTCGGAGGGGGTTTCCACAGTCCAGCTTCGGCCCCCTTCTTGCTCAGCTTCACCCACAACGCACCATTTCGAGACAAGGCCGCCGCCATGTTCGCCAAGAAGAAAGACACCGTCCCCGCCCCGGCCTTCACGCCGCTGGCCCAGATGGAACCCGCGCCGGCCTCGGCCGCCCCCGCGCCGCCCCCGCGTCCCAAGCCAGCCTCGATGATCGCCCAGGGCGTGGCCATCAAGGGCGACGTGGCCGGCGACGGCGAGTTGCACCTGGACTGCGTGCTGCAGGGCGACATCCGGGTGGGCAAGCTGGTGCTGGGTCCCAACGCCCGGGTCGAGGGCGCGATCCACGCCCAGGTCATCGAGATCCACGGCCGGGTGACCGGCGCGGTCTCGGCCAAGCAGGTGCGCCTCTACGGCACGGCCATGGTCGATGGCGACATCACCCACGAGCAGCTGGCCATGGAGACCGGCGCCCAGTTCCAGGGCCGCAGCCTGCGGTTCCAGCGTCCAGCGCCGGCGCAACAGGCGCCCGCCGCCGCACCGGTCCCGTCGGCCGCCGGCCATGTGCCGGCCGTGCCAGTCTATCCGGGCTGACGTCACGAAGCCCTTAACCACGCAACGATCGCGGGGTATTGGGTCTTAATGTAAGCGTCATCCGCCGACAGAGTTTACCGATGCGTCTTCGTCTCCTCCGCCCGGTCGCGATCCTGGCCCTCGTGGCCGCAGCCGGCCTGACGGCCTGCTCCCGCGCCGACGACCGCGCCAAGGCGCCCCCGGCTTCGCCGCCCGCCGCCACCCCGGTCGACGGTCCCCGCACCCTGAAGCCGGGCGCCTGGAAGACCGTCGCCAAGACCCCGACCGGCGAGGAAAGCTCGGTCCAGTGCGTCGGCGAAGGCTACGACCCCGGCGCCGAGGCGGCCCGCAAGGTCACGCCCTGCGGCCAGCCCACCCTGACCCGCACGGCCGACGGCTTCCACCTGGACCAGGTCTGCGAGAAGAACGGGATCAAGTACGACCTGGCCGGCGCGGTCAGCGGCGACTTCACCACCACCGCCACCACCGACCTGGCCCTGACCCTGTCGGCTTACGGGCGCAAGCAGACGATGCACATGCGGGCGGTCAGCACCTATCAGGGTCCCTGCGAGGCGGCGGCCAAGACCCGGGCGGCGCGCTAACCCTTCGCGGCGGAGAGGCGTCCGCGGAGCGTCCATAATCCATATGGAGGAAGGCTTTCGCAGCGCCTACCCCATATCGGGTAGCATTCCGTGACCTCCGCGCCACAGGGCTTCAGCGATCGTTCGGCGGCCGCGAAAACTCCGGGAACATCCGGAGTTTTAGGAGCCTTCTAGTCCTAGGGGCCAATGCCCGTCGAACGTCACCAAAGGAGCCGCCAAGACCATGAGTGGGCCACATCTGACCGTAGCGCCCGACACGGGCGCCGGAACGGCCGAGGTCTATAATCTCAGCCGCGATCCGGAGACCATCAGCCAGCGCGTCCAGCGCCTGCAGCACGAGGCCCGGTCGTTGGCCCGTGAGCAGATCGAGGCCATGGAGCGCGATCTGGATAGCCTGGCCCGGCGCGCCCAGGAGATCGCCGACGGCGGCGAGGCCTATGCGGTCGGGGTGCGCGAGATGGCCTCGCGCCTGGCCGCGGACCTGCCGCAGAAGGCCCAGGGCCTGCGCGCCATCATGGAACGCTCGTCCAGGGACTAGGGCGCTCGACAAGGCGCCTTCCGCCGCCGACGCGAGAAGGCGGCGGAAGGGTCCGGGCCTGGCCGCCGGCCGGATTGGGACACCCCCGATGCGGAGCCGCCCGGAAAATATCCACGGCCGCGCGCGGGCTCGCTGGAG
This sequence comes from Caulobacter sp. AP07, assembly GCF_000281955.1. GTDB lineage: Bacteria > Pseudomonadota > Alphaproteobacteria > Caulobacterales > Caulobacteraceae > Caulobacter. The sequence continues at coordinate 63,095 of NZ_AKKF01000122.1, forward strand.
CCACGGGGACGCTGGTCAAACCGTCACATCGGCGCGCTAAATGGCGGCCATGACCCTGCTGACCCGACGCGCCTTGACCACCGCCGCCCTGGCCGGGACCCTGCTGCCCGCCATGAGCTTCGCCGCCACGCCCCGGAAGCCGATCGTCATCGCCCACCGCGGGGCCTCGGGCCTGCGTCCCGAGCACACCGCCCTGGCCTACGACCTGGCCATCGACGAGGGCTGCGACTTCATCGAACCCGACCTGGTGCCGACCAAGGACGGCCACCTGATCGTCCGGCACGAGAACGAGATCGGCGGCACGACCGACGTGGCCAGCCGTCCCGAATTCGCCGACCGCAAGGTCACCAAGACCATCGACGGCCAGAGCCTGACCGGCTGGTTCACCGAAGACTTCACCCTGGCCGAGATCAAGACCCTGCGGGCCCGCGAGCGCCTGCCGAAGCTGCGTCCGGCCAACACGAAGTACGACGGCCAGGCCCAACTGCTGACCTTCGACGAGGTGGTGGCCATCGCCAGGGCGGGCAGCCAGCGCTCGGGCCGGACGATCGGCGTCTATCCCGAGATGAAGCATCCCAGCTACTTCGCCTCGATCGGCCTGCCCCTGGAGGACCGCCTGGTCGCCCGGCTGAAGGCCCACGACCTGGACTCGGCCGCCGCCCCGGTCTTCGTCCAGTGCTTCGAGGTGACACCGCTGAAGACCCTGCGCGGCAAGACCAAGGCCCGGCTGGTGCAACTGACCGCCGGCGAGGGCGGCCCGGCCGACCTGCCGAACGTCAAGTACGCCGAGATCTGCAGCGCCGCCGGCCTGAAGGACCTGGCGCTGTACGCCGACGGCCTGGGTCCGGAAAAGACCCAGGTGATCCCGCAGAGCGCCGACGCGCTGCTGCCGGCCACGTCGCTGGTGAAGGACGCCCATGCCGCCGGCCTGGTCGTCCACCCCTGGACGGTGCGGGCCGAGAACTACTTCCTGCCGACCGCCCTGCGCCGGGGCGAGCCCACGGCCGCCGACTACCTGGCCCAGCCGGGCGAGGTCAGCGCGGTGTTCAAGGCGCTGTACGCGGCCGGGGTGGATGGGCTGTTCAGCGACTTTCCGGGGCTGGCGGTCGCGGCGCGGGGGTAACCCCTTCCGCCACATAAGAACGCCGTCATCCCGGGATGACGGTGGGATAGAGAGAGCAGGGATCGCTTGCCACCCTTCCCGCCCCGATGCAGCGTGCGCCCCTTCTCCGCTTCGAGGCGCCCTTCATGACCCTCCGCCTGACCGGCCTGGCCGCCGCCTTCGCCCTGCTCGCCGCCCCGGCCCTCGCCGCGCCCGAAGGCTCCCAGTTGCCCGAAGCCGGCAAGCTGAACGTCATCGCCAAGGACTTCGTGCGCCTGACCCTGGAGGCCGGCGAGCGCGAGCCGGGCTATGTCGACGCCTATTACGGTCCCGAGGCCCTGGCCAAGGCCGCCAAGGCCGCGCCGCGCGACGTGCCCGCCCTGCGCGCCGAGGCCGATCGCCTGGCCGCCGCCGTGGCCGGCGTGGACGACCAGGCGCTGCCGCCGGACCAGGTCCGCCGCAAGGCCTTCCTGGCCGGCCAGCTGAAAGCCGCCCAGACCCGGCTGGCCATGCTGTCGGGCCAGAAGTTCAGCTTCCGGGACGAGGCCGAGGGCCTGTTCGGCGTGCGGCCGGAGCTGAAGCCCCTGGCCAGCTACGATCCCGTCCTGACCCGCATCGAGATCCTGCTGCCGGGCGACGGCGACCTGGCCGCCCGGGTCGACGCCTTCCAGGCCCGGTATGTGATCCCGGCCGACAGGCTGGAGCCGGTGATGCGCGCCGCCATCGCCGCCTGCAAGGCCGCCACCCAGGCCCACATCGCCCTGCCCAAGGGCGAGCGCTTCGACATGGAGTTCGTCACCGACAAGCCGTGGAGCGGCTACAACTGGTACAAGGGCCAGGCCCACAGCCTGATCCAGATCAACACCAGCCTGCCGGTCTATATCAGCCGCGCCTTGGACCTGGGCTGCCACGAGGGCTATCCCGGCCACCACGTGCTCAACGCCCTGCTGGAAGAGAAGCTGACCAAGGGCAAGGGCTGGGTGGAGTTCAGCGTCTATCCGCTGTTCTCGCCGCAATCGCTGATCGCCGAGGGCAGCGCCAACTACGGCATCGGCCTGGCCTTCCCCGGGGCCGAAAAGCTGAAGTTCGAGCGCGAGAAGCTCTATCCGCTGGCCGGGCTGGATCCGGCGACCGCCGACGCCTACGACGCCTTCACCAAGGCCAAGGCCGACCTGGCCGGGGCCGAATACACCATCGCCGACGACTACCTGTCCGGCCGCGTCGACCGCGCCCAGGCCGTGGCCCTGCAACGCAAGTACGGCCTGATGACCCAGGCCCGCGCCGAGCAGCGGATGAAGTTCGTCGACGCCTACCGCAGCTACGTCATCAACTATGGCCTGGGCCAGGACATGGTCCGCGCCCATGTCGAGCGGGCCGGGCCATCGCAGGACGCGCGCTGGCAGCGGATGGAAGCGGTGATCTCGCAGCCGACGACGCCGGCGGATTTGGCGAAGTAGGGGCTATTTGACCCCTCTCCCGGAGGGGAGAGGGGTCAAGGTTGGAGGATATGCCCCGCTTCCGGCCCGGCCCGGCCTTCCAGCACCGCCTGGTAGACCTCGGCGATGGCCGATGCCCCCACGCCATGCGCGACCGTCATCCACCTCGGCGCGTCAGCGACGAACGGGGCCCAGGCCGCGTCGTGGCGTTGGTCCAGGCCGCCCGGCCCCCAGTCGGCGGCGCGCTTGCGGATGCGGTCGGGGGCGAAGAAGAAGATCGGCTTGGGGCCCGGCAGGTCGCCGCCGCCACGCTCGGCCTCCCAATGGGTGCCGCCGACCAGGCAGGAATAGGCCAGGGCGTCGCCGAACCGTTCGTGCACGGCGCGCAGCAGCGGCGCGTCGCCGGCGAAATCGACGACCACCACCGGTTCCTCGATCGGCGCCGTGGGAACCGCGTCATAGGTCACCACCTGGTCGTAATAGCCCAGGGCCTCGACGAAGGCGGCGTTGCGGGACGAGGTCAGGCCAACCACGCGCGCCTTGCCGCGCTGCTTGAGCCGGAAGGCCAGGCTGATCGCGGTCTTCGACGAGGCGCTGGTCAACACGACCGACCGCGCGCCGAACAGCTCGTTCTCATCGAGAAAGTCCTCGATCAGGAAGCCGGTGATGAACAGCGGCCGCAGCAGCGCCTGATGGTCGTCCAGCGGCGCGGGCGCGGCCAACTGGTACTGGTTGTAGACCGGCGGCAGGTCGACGCGGTGCGGCGCGACATCGGCGAAGCCGCCGCGCGTCTTGCGCGGCGTCACCGTCAGATGGGTCGACATCGGATAATAGCCGTAGAAGCGCTGGCCGACGGCGAGATCGGGATGGTTCGAGGCCTCGACCGTCGCATAGCCCCAGACCGGGATCCGCCCCTGCCCCTCGACCGCCGGGAAGAAGTCCCAGTAGCGCATGGCCTGGCCGAACACCGCGTAGGTGATGTTGTTGGCGGTCAGGGCGAAGCGTTCGATCGCCAGCCGCGCCTGGCCTTCGCCGAGGTCGGCAACGACGGCGGGCGCGATGCTCGCCCGCCGCAGGTCGCTCTTGTCGATCAGGAGATCCCAGCTGGCCATGGTCGTTGCTCCCCTAGAGCGTTTTCAAGCGAAGTGGATACCGGTTCGCGTGAAGAAAACGCGCCAAAACACGAAGCTAGAGCGCCTGGCCTGATGCAATCAGGTCGGGAAGCGCTCTAGCGCCGCGCCCAGCTAACCGCGTTTCGTGACAAGACGTCAAACGTTCGTTTGAATTCTTATCCGTTCACCCAGTTGCCATGGAACCCGAACGGCACCCGGCGCGGCAGTCGCGCCAAGGCCACCGGTCCGGCCGCGACGTCCTGGGCGTCGAACACCACGAACTCGCTGACGTCGTCGCGGCCGCGATAGATCACCGCCGTCAGCCAGCCTTGACCCTCCGGCGCCTCGGAAGACGCGGGGGTGAAGACGGCTTCGGAGATCGCGTCGCCCTCCGGCAGGACGAAGGTCGCGCGGGCGCCGGTCTCCAGGTCGATATGGGCCAGGACGTTGGCCCGGAAGTCGCCCGGCTTCAGCGACTGGCCGACGAACCAGCCGTGACGATACGGCAGTCCGGCCAGGCGCTCGTCAAAGCGCGGGAACTCGCCGGCCAGGTCGTCGAGCGGGGTCTCGCTCACGGTTCCGGCCGCCAGGTCGAAGGTCCAGCGCACCAGATAGGCCGCCGCGTTCTCGCCCCGGGCTCCGTCGGCGCGCGGGAACAAGGGGGCCGAGGCGTAGCGCATGACGTCGGCGACCACCGTCCCGTCATGGTCATAGGCGTTCATCACGTGGAAGACGTAGCCGGGCGGGGCGTCGAACCAGCGCAGGCCGGCCACGCCCTCGTCGCGGCGCATCACCGCCACCTGGCCCTGCTTGTCGGGTTCCCAGGCGAACACCGGGCCACCGCTCATCGCCCGCTGCAGGCTGCCGGTCAGGGGCAGGACCGGGATCAGCACATGCTCGCGGGTCACCGCGAAGTCGTGGATCATCGAGCAGTAGGGCGCCTCGAAGGTCTCGCGCTTGACCAGCTTGCCGCCCGCGTCGACCACGCCCCAGCTGACCTTGCTGGACAGCGGCATGGGATCGTCGGCATAGGCGAAGAACACCATCTCGCCGGTCAGCGGATCGGTCTTGGGGTGGGCGGTGACCTTGCCGCCGAAGTCGACGAAGCCGCGCGGATCCAGGCCGTGTTCGCTGATGGCGAAGGGCGCGGCGGACTCCACCAGGGCCATCAGCCGGCCGGCGTGGTGGACGATGTTGGTGTTGGCCACCGCGCTGTCGACCTTGCCCAGCACCGACGGGTCGGTGGTCATCGGGTTGCCCCAGCTGCCCCACAGGGCGTGGCCGGCCGCGTGCTCGGCTTCCCACTTGGGCGTGCGGACCCAGCGGTTCCTGTAGCTCAGTTTTCCGTCGCCCACCGTGAAGGCGTGGATCATGCCGTCGCCGACGAACCAGTGGTAGTTGCCGTCGCGCGGCTCGAACTGCGGGTTGGGCCCGTTGCGGTAGAGCATGCCCGATAGGCCCGGCGGCAGGACGCCTTCGACCTGGAGCTCGAAATCGTCCTCGCTGCGCACCGGCGCGAAATTGCCGGCCAGATAGGGATTGATGCGAACCTCGCCGTCCATGACGGACCTCCCACGTTTCGAGCCTGATGGCTTCGTTTGATTTACGTTGTAAATTTATGCTGTAAGAGATGATCGTCGTCAACCGGGATTCGCCCACCTGCCCCGCGTTCTCTCCTCCGCCGATGTCGAAGACTTCCGCCGCCGGCTGTGCGCCGCGGCCGAAGGGCTGTTCGCCGAGCACGGGCCAGACGCCGTGACCATGCGCCAGCTGGCCCAGACCCTGGGGGTCAGCCCGATGACCCCCTATCGCTACTTCGCCGACAAGGACGCCATCCTGGCGGCGGTGCGCACCGCCGCCTTCACCCGGTTCGCCGAGGCCATCGAGGCGGCCCTGGCCGCGCCCGGCGACCCGGTCGCCCGCTCGCGCCACGCCGGCCAGGCCTATGTCGCCTTCGCCCTGGGCCAGCCCCAGGCCTACCGGCTGATGTTCGACCTGACCCAGCCGACCGAGAAGGCCTATCCCGAACTGACGGCCGCGGTCGTCCGGGCCCGCCGGACCATGACCGTCCATGTCGAGGCGATGATCGCCGCTGGCCAGATGAGCGGCGACGCCGAGCTGATCGGCCACCTGTTCTGGACCATCCTGCACGGCAGCCTGATGCTGCAGCTGTCGGGCAAGCTGTCGCCGTCGATCGACCCGGAAAAACTGCGGATGACGGCCATTTCGGCCCTGTCGCGCGGCCTTGCCCTTGCGGCGGACTGAAACAGGGTTCAAGTCCGGGTCAGTCTAGCTTCCGTGGATCCTTCGCCATGACCGACGCGCCCCTGCCCCTGCGCCACTTCTTGCTGGCGCTGGCCGTGGTGGCGGTGTGGGGCACCAATTTCGTGGTCATCCGGGTGGCGCTGGACCACCTGCCGCCGCTGCTGTTCGCCACCCTGCGCTTCACCCTGGTGCTGCTGCCGATGGTGTTCCTGGTCAAGCGGCCGAAGGTTCCGTGGACCAACCTGGCGGCCTATGGCGTGCTGATCGGGGCGGGGCAGTTCGGGCTGCTGTTCGTGGCCATGAAGGGCCACATCTCGCCGGGCCTGGCCTCGCTGGTCATCCAGACCCAGGTGTTCTTCACCATCGGCATGGCCATGAAGATCAGCGGCGAGAAGGTGCGCGGCTTCCAGATCGTCGCCCTGCTGCTGGCCGCCTCGGGCATCGTGCTGATCGCCGCCCACGGCGGCGGGGCCGCGACGCCGCTGGGCGTGCTGCTGATCCTGCTGGCCGCCGCCAGCTGGGCCGGCGGCAATATCGTCGCCCGCCAGGCCGGGACGGTGAACATGCTGGCCTATGTGGTCTGGGCCAGCCTGTTCTCGATCCCGCCGCTGTTTGTGATGTCGCTGTGGCTGGAGGGCTGGCCGGCCATGGTCGCGGGCGTGCGCCACGCCGACGCCCTGACCTGGGCCGCCGTGGCCTGGCAGGCGGTGGGCAACACCATGTTCGGCTACGCCGCCTGGGGCTGGCTGCTGGCCCGCCACCCGGCCGCGACGGTGACGCCGATGGCCCTGCTGGTGCCGGTGTTCGGCATGGGGGCCTCGGCGATCCTGCTGCACGAGAGCCTGCCGGGCTGGAAGCTGCTGGCGGCGGCGCTGGTGCTGACCGGGCTGGCGGTCAACATGCTGTGGCCGAAGGTGCGGGCGCGGTTCATCGCGGCGGCCTAGACCGCTACCGGCGTCCGGCGGTCCTTCCCGTCGGCGCCCAGGCCGGAGTGCCCTTCTCGAAGGGCTCGTCGGTGAGGGCGTGCGCCTCCGAGCCATCGGCCCGCATGACGTAGATCTCGCCGTAGGGCTGCGGGTTGGCCGGGTGAAGCAGGGCCTCGTCCTTGAAGCCGCCGCGCGCGCTGGCGAAAGCGATCCATTTACCGTCGGGCGACCAGGCGTTGTGGGCGTCGTTGCCGGGCGACCGGGTCAGGCGCTTCAATCCGGAGCCGTCGGCGCGGATCGAATAGATCTCGTAGTCGCCATCGATGTCGGCGGTGAAGGCGATGACATCGGCGGTCGGCGACCAGGCGGGGAAGTTGTAGTGCGCCGGGCCGGCCAGGAGAACGTGGGACTCGCCACTGTCCAGGTCGACGACGTCCAGCGCGTTGGCGGCCCCGGCCTGGCGATAGACGATGTGGCGACCGTCGCCGGACCAGTCCGGGAAACCGAAGTTCCCCGTCCCTTTCGTCAGCAGCTTCAGGCCGCCGCCCTGGGCGTCGATCACCGCGATGTCGGCCTGGGCGGGCCCCTTGATGCCCTGGAAGAACTGGCCCAGCCCGAACGCGATCCGATCGCCCTGACGCGACCAGCTGGGAGCCAGCGCGCTCTTCTCGGCGTCGCCGAACAGGACGGAAGCGCCCGATCCGTCGGCGTTCATCATCAGGACGCTGTTGTGCAGGATGCCGGCGGTCTTGTCGTTGCTGACCCGGCGATCTCCGGTGGGCGAATAGGAGGGGAAGATCCCGACCCGCCTCAGCCCGAACCTGGGATCGAGGGAAACCCAGCGGCGATCCGGCGGCCAGGTGGAATCGACCTCGCGATGAAACAGCATGTGGCGACCGTCCGGCGACCAGCTCGGACTGTTGAACTCGCCCCGAGCGCCGGAGGGCCCCGCCGTCGCCTCGACGCCGCCTTCGGGCCCGCCGCTGACATAGCCGATCCTGTCGGGCGCCAGCCAATGCGGCGACCATTTCTCGCCGGCCCCCGAGGTCAGGACCTGGCTCGCGCCGGTTCCCAGGTCGACGGCTTCGATCTGGGTGACGCCGCGCAAGCGCCGCGCGGCGGTGATGTTGCGGACCTCCGGGAGGGTGGCCGCATAGAAGGCGAGCTTCGAGCCGTCGGGCGACCATGTCGGACTGCCGGCGAACTGGCCGTCGCGGGTGACGCGGCGCAGCTCCGTGCCGTCGACTTTCACGATGTAGATTTCCGTCGAGTGCCGGAGCGTGAAGTCACCCTCGGGAATCCGGGGATGCTCGGAAACCCGATCCGACGAGAAGGCCAGCCACCGTCCGTCCGGCGACCAGGATGGGCGAAAGTCGCCCGCCGGATCGTGGGTCAGGTTGCGTAACGCCTTGCTGGCGAGGTCCAGGATCCAGATGTCGGCTTGCCCGCCACGGCTGGAGACGAAGGCCAGCGACCGTCCGTCCGGCGACAGGGCGGCCTGGTCGTCATAGGCGGGCGAGGCCACCAGGCGCTCCAGTCCGGAGCCGTCGAGATGGGCGCGGTAGATGTCCGAGGTTCCCGCCCGCCGGGAGGTGAAGAGGACCCACTGCCCATCACTTGAAAAACTGGCGTTTGAGTCGAGTTCCGCGTCGGGAAGGAAGGCCGTCGCATGGCTTCCGTCGGCGTCGGCGATGAAGATGTCGCTGTTGACGGGCGCGAAGCTCGCGAAGGCGATTTCATAGGCCGGCTGGTCCGCCAGGACGTGATGGGCGGTCGCGAAGACGCCGCAGGCCAGGACGACGGCGGCGATGGCGCGCGCGAACGTTTTCATTGGGCATGTCCCGAAACCTTGGGGCGAGTATCAGGCGCCGCTCCAAGGGAGTCCATGGATGCGTCTTCGGGAAAGTCCTGGCGCTTGACCGCCCCGACGTCACCCGCGTCACCCTCCTGAAAACGGACGGGAGGACGTGATGCCGAAACCCTTCGAGGTGGCCTGGAGCGACGCCGCGATCGGCAAGGTCCTGGACCAGGTCCGCGCCTACGACTTCCCGCCCGCGCCAGAGGGCGGCGGCTGGGCCTATGGCTGCGACGCCGATTTCCTGCGCGAGATCTGCGCCTACTGGACCGACGGCTACGACGTCGCCGCCGCCATGGCCGACCTCAACCGCTTCCCGCAGTTCACCGCCCGGGTCGAGGACTTCGACCTGCACTTCGTCCACGTGGTCGGGGAAGCCCAGGGCAAGCGGCCACTGCTGCTCAGCCACGGCTGGCCGGGCAGCCACTACGAGTTCTGGGCGGCGGTCGAACCCCTGGCCTTCCCGTCGAAGTTCGGCGGCGACCCGGCCGACGCCTTCGACCTGGTGATCCCGTCGCTGCCGGGCTTCGGCTTCTCGTCCAAGCCGGCGCGGCCGATCGGCCAGCGCTCGACGGCTCGGCTGTTCAACGCCCTGATGACCGACGTGCTGGGCTATGACCGCTACCTGGCCCAGGGCGGCGACTGGGGCGGGCTGGTGACCTCGTGGCTGGGCCTCGACCACGGCCAGCACGTCAAGGCCATCCACCTCAACATGTTCGGCCTGCGTCCACCGGGCCCGCCGCAGAACGCCGAGGAGGTCGCCTGGCTCACCCGGTTCGGCGGCATGATGGACCTGATGGGCGCCTATTTCCGGCTGCAGGCCAGCAAGCCGCAGTCGGTCGCCTGGCTGGGGGCCAACAACCCGGTCGGCCAGGCCGCCTGGATCCTGGAGCGCTTCCACGACTGGGCCGACCTGCGGAGCAAGCCGTTCGACCAGGTGTTCAGCCGCGACCAACTGCTGACCAACATCATGCTCTATGTGATGACCGGCAGCTTCACGACCGGGGCCTGGTACTATCGCGGCCTGCTCGAGGAGGGCGGGGTCGTTCTGGCCGAGGGCCAGCGCTGCGAGACGCCCACCGCCTTCGCCGCCTTCCCGGGCGAGCCGATCTACGCCCCGCCGCCGCGCTCCTGGGCCGACCGGGCCTACAACATCGTCCGCTGGACCGACCCGCCGCGCGGCGGCCACTTCGCGGCGATGGAGGAGCCCGGGCTGTTCGTCGACGACGTGCGCGCATGGGGCCGGGACGCGTCTGTCCGAAAGGTAATTTGACCCGGAGAAGCGCCCCACCCTAGCTGCTGCCTGGGGGACATCTCACGCTGCGCACGCTGGCGGGACGATCTGTCCGACAGCGGAGCTTCAACTTGCCAACCTGCCTCGACCACGCCCCGCGTCGCCCCAGCCTGGCCAAGGCCGCGGCCTTCGGTTGCCTGCTGCTGGCCGCAGCCCTCGCCGCCATGCCCACTGGGGCCCTCGCGCAGGCCGCCAAGCCTGCGCCCGACCTCGACAGGCTCTTCGGATCCATCGCGCCCACCGGCCCCGGATGCGCGGCGGGCCTGGCGGTGGCGGGCGCGCCGCCGCTGATCAGGACCTATGGCCTGGCCGACCTGGAGCATCCGGAGCCGATCACGGCGCGGACCGTCTTCGAGAGCGGCTCGCTGGCCAAGCAGTTCACCGCCGCCGCCATGCAGCTGCTGGTCCAGGACGGCAAGCTGACCCTGGACGACGACATCCGGCGCTACCTGCCCGAGATGCCGGACTTCGGGACGCCGATCACCATCCGCCACCTGCTCAACCACACCAGCGGCCTGCGCGAGCAATGGAGCCTGCTGGCCCTGGCCGGCGATCCGCCGGGAACCCAGGTGCACGGCCAGGCCACGATCCTCGACCTGGCGTCGCGCCAGAAGGGTCTGAACTTCGTTCCGGGCACGGAATTTCTCTACACCAACACCAACTACGTCCTGGCGGCGACCATCGTCGAGCGGGTCAGCGGCCAGACCCTGCAGGCGTTCACCGACCAGCGCCTGTTCCGGCCGCTGGGCATGGGCCAGACGCGTTGGCGGGAGGACTTCCGCACCGTCGTTCCGGGCCGGGCCACGGCCTACGCCCCGGCCGACACCGGCTTCATCGCCAACATGCCGTTCACCAACGTCTACGGAAACGGCGGCCTGCTGACCACGGTCGGCGACCTGCTGCGCTGGAACGCCTTCCTCGACAAGCCGTCCGACCTGCCCGGCGGCCCGGCCCTGGTGGCGGCGCTGGAAACCCCGGGACGCCTGAAGGGCGGCGCGCCGCTCGAGTACGGCCTGGGCCTGGAGCTCGCCCCCGACCACGGCCGGCGGCGGGTGTCGCACAGCGGCTCCACCGGTGGCTACAAGACCTGGCTGGGGCGCTATCCCGACCAGGGGATCTCGGTCGTCGTGCTGTGCAACAACGGCGGGATCGATCCGGTTTCGCTGGGCGGGGCCGTCGCCCAGCAGGCGCTCGTCGCGACCGGCCGCGCCACGGCCGCCTCCGCCGTATCGGCGCCACGGGTGGTCGCCGCGGCGCAAATGGCGATCGCCGACCTCTCACCGTACGAGAGCCTGTTCCGCAACCCCGTCACGGGCGAACTGGTCCAGACGGAGGCCGCCAACGGCCAGCTGACCCTCACCCAGGGCGCGCGCCAGGTGCTGACGCCCGTGGGCGACGACCGCTTCCAGCGCGCCGACGGCGACGCCGTGCGGTTCGTCCGGACCGACCGGGCCCCGGCCGAACTCACCGTGAGCCACGGCGGCGTGACCCAGAGGTTCGTCGCCGTGCGGCCCGCCAGGAGCGACGCCGCCGCGCTCGCCGCCTATGTCGGGACCTATTACAGCGCCGAACTCGACACCCGCATCACCGTGGTCCAGCAGGGCGACGCCCTGGTCATGCGCCAGCCCTTTGCAGTCGAATGGCGCCTGCAGCCGCGCTTCGCCGACGGGTTCACCACCCGCCTGCGGGGCACGACCACCTTCGTCTTCGCGCGCACGGAAGGCGGACAGGTCAGCGGCTTCGCCGCCTGGGCGAACGGGGCGCGCAACATCGCGTTCGTCAGGCAGTGAGCGGGCTTGGCGGCGGTGGCCTCGCCCAAGTTGTTCGTGCAGGATGTCCGGCAACAGGGCCGCGCGCTTCAAGGCGGCCATAAGGGGAAACGTCATGACCAAGCTCGAAGGCGGCTGCCAGTGCGGCGCCGTCCGCTATGAGATCACCGAAGATCTGATGGGCGTCGGCGTCTGCCATTGCCGGGCCTGCCAATACGCCTCGGGCGGCGGCCCCAACTATGTGGCCCTGGCCCCCAAGAGCGGCTTCAGGATCACCAAGGGCGAGCCCAAGCGCTTCGTCCGCGCGGGCGGCAGCGGCGCCGACGTGGCGCGGGTGTTCTGCGCCGAATGCGGCACGCCGCTGTGGTCCGAGGCGGCCCTGCCGTTCCTGCCGGTCAAGGCCGGCAGCCTGGACGACAACTCGACGCTGGAGCCGGCCGTCCACCTCTGGACGAGCGCCGCCCCGCCGTGGCATCCGATCGATCCGGCCCGCCCGGCCTTCCCCGAGAACCCGCCCCGCTAGGATCCACATGGCCGCCCGCTACGACTTCGCCTCCGACAACGTCGCCGGCGCCATGCCGGAAGTGATGGAGGCGCTGGTCGCCGCCAATGCCGGGACCGCTTCCGGCTACGGGACCGACCATGTCAGCGCCCTGGCCGCCGACCGCATCCGCGCCCTGCTGGACATCGACGCCGAGGTGCGGTTCACGGCCTCGGGCACGGCGGCCAACGCCTTCGCCCTGACCTGCCTGGCCCGGCCGCACGAGGCGGTGCTGGCCCACGAGCACGCCCACATCTGCACCGACGAGACCGGCGCTCCCGGCTTCTTCGGCCAGGGCGTGGGCCTGATCGGCCTTCCCGGCGCCTCGGGCAAGATCGCCCTGCCGAGCCTGGAAGCGGCGCTGGCCGAACCCGACGTCTCCTACCGTCAGCCGGCCGCGGCCCTGTCGCTGACCACCGCCACCGAGTACGGCACGGTCTATGGCGAGGACGACCTGGCCGCCCTGATCGCCCCGGCCAAGGCCAAGGGCTACGGTGTCCACCTGGACGGCGCCCGGCTGGCCAACGCCGTGGCGGCGGGCTTCGACCTCAAGTCGGTGGCCAGGATCGGCGTCGACATCCTGGTGATCGGCGGGACCAAGGCCGGCTCGACCCCGACCGAGGCGGTGGTGTTCCTCGACAAGGCCCTCGGTCGCCGCCTGGACGCCAGGCTCAAGCACGCCGGCCAGCTGGTCTCCAAGGGCCGGTTCCTGGCCGCCCCGTGGCTGGGCCTGCTGGGCGAGGGGAACGACGGCGGCCCCTGGGCGGCGCGGGCGGCGCACGCCAACGCCATGGCGCGCAAGCTGGCGGCCCTGATGCCCTTCCCCCTGCGCCACCCGGTCGAGGCCAACGGCCTGTTCGTCGACATGGACGACGCGGCGCTGGCCCGGCTGCGGGACAAGGGCTGGTTCGTCTACCGGTTCCTCGACGGCACGGCGCGGTTCATGTGCTCGTGGGCGACGACGCCGGAGATGGTCGAGGAACTGGGCGCGGCCCTGGCCGAGATTGCGCTCGACGAGGCCCCACGGTCACGCTAAGCGTGTACTCATCCATGACGAGAACCGCCGTGGATGGGGGAAACGGGGGTTTCTATCTTGATCTTGCGTAACATCGCCATCGTGGCGTGCCTGTTCATGGCCGCCTGCACCACCACCAGCACCCGTCTGGCCGACAAGTCGCCGACCGCCGCGCGTCCGGCCACCGGCGCGCGCGTGCTGATCGTCCAGCCCGACATCGAGCTGTCGTTGCTGACTGTCACCGGTCTCTCCGAACCGCGCGCCGACTGGTCGGGCCAGGCCCGCGACAACATCAAGCAAGAGCTGAAGGCCGCGACGATCGGCAAGTCGCACACCTTCCGCGAACTCGACCCCGCCGCCGTCGAGGAACCCAGGATCGCCCAACTGCTGCGCCTGCACGAGGCTGTCGGCTCGTCGATCCAGGGCTTCAACTACGGGCTCTACAAGCTGCCGACCAAGAAGAGCTTCGACTGGACCCTGGGCTCCGGCGCCCAGACCCTGGGCCAGACCTATGACGCCGACTACGCCCTCTTCACCTTCAGCCGGGGCGCGTTCTCGAGCGGCGGGCGCAAGGCGGCGATGGTCGGCGCGGCCCTGCTCGGCGTCAGCATCCCGACGGCGCACCAGACCGCCTTCGTCTCGCTGGTCGACCTGAAGACCGGCAAGGTCGTCTGGTACAATTTCGCCGTGGCCGGGACGGATTCGGACATGCGCGACCCGGAAGGCGCCAAGACCTTCGCCAAGGCCCTGCTCAAGGACGCGCCGCTCTAATGCCGCGCCTCGCCCGCCCCCTGGCGGGCGCGAGGGCGCTGGCCGTCGCGGCGACCCTGCTGGTCGCCCCAGCGCAGGCCGAACCTCGCGCGCCCAACCTGCGCCCCGCCGAAACCACCGACGAAGGCGGCATCTGGTCGGTTTCCGACAAGACCGAGCTGAAGGCCAAGGCCTCGGCCGAGCGCAACCGCGACCCGGCGCTCAACGCCTATGTCAGCGGCCTGGCCTGCAAGCTCGCCGCCGAATATTGCGGCGAGATCCGCGTCTATGTGATGGACCGGCCGTTCCTCAACGCCAGCATGGCTCCCAACGGCTACACCGAGGTGTGGTCGGGCCTGCTGCTACGGGCCCAGAGCGAAGATGAGCTGGCCTTCGTGCTGGGCCACGAGATCGGGCATTTCGTCGAGAACCACACCCTGGAATCCTGGCGCGCGACCAAGTCGCGGGCCGCCGGCGCCCTGGCCCTGCAGGTGGTGGTGACCGTCGCCGCCGCCGGCGCGGCCGTCAATTCGGGCTCCTACCAGGGCGCCAACGACATCATGCGCGCCGCCGGTTCGATCAACGACATCATCTATCTCGGCACGGTCGCGGCCTATTTCAGCTATTCGCGCGACAACGAGAGCGAAGCCGACGCCCTGGGCTTCCGCCGCATGGCCAAGGCCGGATACGACCCGACCGCTCCGGCCGGCATCTGGCGGGCGCAGATCGCCGAAACCGAGGCCTCCAGCTTCAAGAAGGTTCGCGAGCAGCCGGCCCGGGCCAGCATCTTCAACTCCCATCCCCTGAGCATCGAGCGCGTCAAGGCGCTGGACACCCTGGCGGCGGGCGCGCCGGCCGGGCGCGCCGGGGACCGCAAGGCCTATCGCGCCGTGATCCGCCCGCACCTGGCCGCTTGGCTGAAGGACGACCTGCGCCGCCGCGACTACGGCGAAAGCCTGGCCCTGATCGGCCGACTGGAGGACCTGGGCGAGGACCAGGGCGTACTGGCCTTCTATCGGGGCGAAGCCTATCGCCAGCGACGCGAGGGCGACGACCTGGTCAAGGCCCGTGAGGCCTATGTCGCCGCCGGCGCCCATGCCGACGCCCCGCTCGCCACCTGGCGGGTCGTCGGCGACCTCGCCCTCCAGGCCGGCGACACGGCCGCCGCCAAGACCGCCTACGAAACCTATCTGGTCCGCGCGCCCGCCGCCCAGGACCGCTGGCTGGTCGAGGCCAGCCTCAAGAAACTCTCCGAAGGAAGCGCCATATGAAGACCTCGTCGATCGGCTCGACCCTGGCCCTGGCGGCCATCGCCCTGACGCTGGGCGCCTGCGTCAGCGTCACCAGCGCCCCGGCCGGCGCCTACAAGGTCGGGGCGTCCCAGGTGACGCTCGGCCACGAATGGTCGGACATCAGCGCCATCATGTACCAGCGCCCCGCCAAGGTGCGGCTGCTGTCGATGGACGGCCCGCTGCTCAACCGCCTCTACGTCACCGACGGCCTCGCGCCGGGCGAGTTCATGGTCAAACCGCTGGCCAAGGAGCGTCCGACCCCGACCTACCGGGCCGGCATGGCGCCCAACGAGCTGGTCGAGTTCGTGTCCGACAGCGTCGCGGCCCTGGACTACCAGCGGGTCGAGACCGAAGACCTGCGCCCCGCCAAGTTCGCCGGTGGCGACGGCCTGCGCTTCGACCTCAAGGCCAAGTCGAAGGAAGGCCTGGACGTCTCGGGCACGGCGCTGGTCGCCGAGAAGGCGGGCAAGCTCTATGTCGTGCTCTACATCGCCCCGACCGAGCACTATTACGCCGTCGAACTGCCCGAGGTTGAGACCGTGATCGGCTCGGTGAAGCCGGCGGCCTAAGGGACCCGACCGCGAAGCGGTTGGGAGGGTTACGCCCCCAACCGCCTTGCCCCCTCATCCCCCCACGCCTGCAGCGTGAGCCCCTCCTTCTCCCCTTGGGAGAAGGTGAGGATGGGGCCGCCCTGCTGGGCCACCGCCACCCCCAGCATCGCCGCGATCTCGGCCGCCGGCTTCGGCCGGCTGATGAAATAGCCCTGGATCTCGCCGCAGCCCTGGCGGCGCAGTTCGTCCAGTTGCTCCACCGTCTCCACGCCCTCGGCCGTGGTGGTGATACCCAGGCTGGCGCCCAGGTCGAGCACGGCCTTGATGATCGCCAGGGCGTCGGCGTCGTCGAGGATGTCGCGGACGAAGGTCTGGTCGATCTTGATCTTGTCGAACGGGAAGCTGCGCAGGTAGCTCAGCGACGAATAGCCGGTGCCGAAATCGTCCATCGAGATCCGCACGCCCAGGGCCTTGAGGTCGTGGAGGATCGACATGTTGCCGACGCTGTCCTGCAACAGCACCGACTCGGTGATCTCCAGCTCCAGCCGCTCGGCCGGCAGGCCCGAGACGGCCAGGGCCGAGACCACGGTGCCGACCAGGTGCTTGTCACGGAACTGGGCCGGCGACAGGTTGACCGCCAACCGCACATGCTCGGGCCAGCCGGCCGCCTCGCGGCAGGCCTCGCGCAGCACCCACTCGCCCAGCGGGTTGATCAGGCCGATCTCCTCGGCCAGCGGGATGAAGTCGGCGGGCGAGACCATGCCGCGGGTCGGATGGTTCCAGCGCAGCAGCGCCTCGCAGCCCATCACCCGGTCGGCGCCCAGGCTGAACAGCGGCTGGTAGTGCAGGGTGAACTGACCCTCGGCCAGGGCCAGACGCAGGTCCAGCTCCAGGGCCCGACGGGCTTGCAGTTGCTCGTCCATGGCCCGTTCGAAGAAGTGGAAGGCGCCGCGGCCGTCGGCCTTGGCGCGGTAGAGGGCCATGTCGGCCTTCTTCAGCAGCTCGTCGCTGTCGGAGCCGTCATTGGGCGACATGGCGACGCCGACGCTGGCCCCGATCATCACCTGGTGGCCCTGCAGGTCGAAGGTCTGGGCCAGGGCCTCGACGATGCGGCTGGCCAGGCGGGTGGCGTCCGACAGGTCGGTCAGGCCGGTCTGGACCACCGCGAACTCGTCGCCACCCACCCGGGCCACGGTGTCGCCTTCGCGCACGCAGCCGCGCAGGCGCTCGGCGGCGGCCCGCAGCAGGGCGTCGCCGATCGGATGGCCCAGGGTGTCGTTGACGGTCTTGAAGCGGTCCAGGTCGATGCAGTGCACCGCCACCAGGTCCTCGCGCCGCGCGGCGCGGGCGAGGGCCGAGGACAGGTCCTTCTGGAACAGCAGGCGATTGGGAAGATCCGTGAGCGGATCATAGTGGGCCAGGCGGGCGATCTGGGCCTCGGCCCGCTTGCGCTCAGCGATGTCCTCGGAGACGCCCAGCAGGTATTCGGCCTGGCCGTCGGGGCCGGGGATGGCGATCTTCTTGGTGCGCAGCAGGGCGATCGAGCCGTCCTTGCGCGGCACATGGTCCTCCTCGATCACCCGCACCTCGCCCGACGAGATCACCTCGGCGTCGCGCTCGCGATAGATCGCCGCCTGTTCCGCCGGGTAGAAGTCGGCGTCGGTGCGACCGATCATGTCGGCGCGGGCGTGACCCAGGATCTTCTCGCCGGCCCGGTTGAGCAGCACATAGGTGTGGTCGTCGGCCCGCTTGACGAACACCATCGACGGGATGGCCTCGACCACCGCGGTCATGAAGGTATGGGCCTGGTCGGCGCTGGCCTTGGCCGCGGCCAGGGCCTCGACACCCCGGCGGTTGGTCTCGTTGGCGGCCTGCAGCAGGCCCAGCACCGTGCCGACCCCCAGATAGCGCCCGCCATCGGTGACGATGAAGCCGCGCAGCAGGTCGCTGGCCCGGTACGACAGGCTGTCGCTGGTGAAGGCCGCCAGCTCGACATCGGCCTCGACCATCAGCGGCGCGGGGTCCATCAGCACCGAGATCGGTCGCAGGGCGTAGAGGGCGCGGCCGTATTCGGCGGCCATGCGCAGGAAGAAGGCGTTGCGCTCGACCAGGCCGATCGGCCGGTCCTCGTCGTCCAGCACCGGCACGATCAGGGTGTCGGGCTCCTCGCGGAACCGCTCGTACAGCGTCTTGCCCAGGTCGTCGGCGCGGGCCGGGGCCAGGGACGACACGGTGTCTCGCAGGGTGAACATGCAACGCCTCCACTTGACCCTGGAGGGACCATTTCTCGCCTAACGCTGTGCTAATTCGGGCCGCGCGGGCCGCTATTTCGTGAAAACTTCACGCGGACGTCACAGTGTTTGCCGGGGTGTTTACCGTGACCCAACTGGCGCCGCTGACGCCCGCTCCGCCTACCCCGCCATCGCCATCAACCGGCCACGGATGATCCCCTCGGCCTCGTTCATGATCCGGTCGATCAGCTCGCGCACGGTCGGCACGTCGTGGATCAGGCCCTGGACCATGCCGGCCGACCAGACGCCGTGGTCGGTGTCGCCGCTGAGCAGGCCTTCGCGGCCACGCACGCCCTTCACCAGGTGGGCGACGTCCTCGAACTTGGCCCCGCCGGCCCGTTCGATGGCCACGACCTGCTGGCTGACGGCGTTCCGCGCCACCCGGGCGGTGTTGTGCAGGGTGCGGAAGATCAGGTCGGTGGCGCGCTCGTCATTGGCGACCATGGCCTGCTTGAAGTTGTCGTGGATCGGCGCCTCCTGGGTGGCGCAGAAGCGGGTGCCCATGTTGACGCCGTCGGCGCCGAGCGCCAGGGCCGCCACCAGGCCGCGCGCGTCGCCGAACCCGCCCGAGGCGATCATCGGGATCTTCACCCTGGCCGCCGCCACCGGGATCAGCACCAGGCCGGGGATGTCGTCCTCGCCCGGGTGGCCGGCGCATTCGAAGCCGTCGATCGAGATGGCGTCGACGCCCATCCGCTCGGCGCTCAGGGCGTGGCGCACGGCGGTGCACTTGTGGATCACCTTGATGCCGTGGGCCTTGAGGTCGTCGACATGCTCCTGCGGCTTGTAGCCGGCGGTCTCGACGATCTTGATCCCGGCCTCGATGATCGCGGCGCGATACTCGGCGTAGGGCGGCGGCTTGATGGCCGGCAGGATGGTCAGGTTGACGCCGAACGGCTTGTCGGTGAGGTCGCGGGTGCGGGCGATCTCCCTCGTCAGCTCTTCGGGGGTCGGCTGGGTCAGGGCGGTCAGGAAGCCCAGGGCCCCGGCGTTGGCCACCGCCGAAACCAGCGGCGCCGTGCCGACCCACTGCATGCCGCCCTGGGCGATCGGATGCTCCACGCCGAACAGCTCGGTGAAGCGGGTCTTGATGGCCATGGGCGGCTCCCTCTGATTTTTCGGGAGTATGGCCGGATGACGTTAGGGGGAGGCAAGGGGCAAAGAGTTCGCAGTTGGGGACACACACTCACGGCAAGGCCGCGCCAATGCTGGCAAGGGGGTGGAGTGAGTGTGTGTCCCCGACCGTGCCTAGTGCCCGGAAACCTGCAGCCGGTTCCACAGGTTGATCATCGCCACCGCCGCGGTCAGGGCGCTGGCCTCGGCGTCGGTGAAGTGGGCCCGCAGCTCGGCGCGCAGCGGGGCGTAATCGGCCGTCGGCGACAGCGTGGTCACGGCTTCGGTCCAGGCGAAGGCGGCCTTCTCGCGCGGCGTGAAGTCCGAGACGTGCCGCCAGACGATCAGCCGGTCCAGCCGGTCATTGGTCTCGCCGTCGTTGCGAGCCTCCTTGGTGTGCATCTTCACGCAGAAACCGCACTGGTTGATCTGCGAGGCGCGCAGCTTGACCAGGTGCAGCAGGCCCGGCTCGATGCCGGTGGCGACCACCGCGCCCTCGGCGGCGATGAAGGCCTGATAGACGGCCGGAACGTTCAGGTCGTGGCGGAAGGCGGCGGTGTCGGCGGTCATGGTCTTGTCCTCGTCTGGGCCCGGTCTCGGGGCTTCGGGGACATGACGAGGCGGCTAGGGGCGGCGTGACATCAGCCGAGATTTTTCTTTTCGGTCGGCCGCGCCAGGCCCTTCCAGGCAAGAAAACCCAGCAGGCCCACCCCCGCGATCACACCACAGGCCACGGCGATGGGGGGAAATTCCGCGAGCGCTGAAAATCCGGCTTCGACACCGACCTCCGCACCGACGCCGACGACGTCGCCGAGGAGCTCATCACGCTTACGCCGATGTTCCTCGTCCACGCCTACTGCAGCCCCTCGCGGCCGATGGCGTAGAACCGCGCGGCGCGCTGCTTCTTCAGCTCGGCGGCCGACAGCTTCATCAGGATCTTCAGCTCGTCCTCGACCGCGTCGCCGACCGCTTCGATGGCGGCGGCCGGGTCGGAATGGGCCCCGCCGGCCGGTTCCTCGACGATGCGGTCGACGATCTTCAGCTGGATCAGGTCCTGGGCGGTGATCTTCATGTTGGCGGCCGCGTCCTTGGCCCGGGCGCCGTCGCGCCACAGGATCGAGGCCGCGCCCTCCGGCGAGATCACCGAATAGATCGAATGCTCAAGGATCAGCACCTTGTTGGCGCCGGCCAGGGCGATGGCCCCGCCGGAGCCGCCCTCGCCGACGATGGTGGCGACCATCGGGGTGCCCAGCACCAGGCCGCGCTCGGTCGAGCGGGCGATGGCCTCGGCCTGGCCGCGCTCCTCGGCGCCCAGGCCCGGATAGGCGCCGGCGGTGTCGACGAAGGTGATGACCGGCAGGTTGAAGCGCTCGGCCATGTCCATCAGGCGCACGGCCTTGCGGTAGCCCTCGGGCCGCGCCATGCCGAAATTGTGCTTCAGGCGGGTGGTGGTGTCGTGGCCCTTCTCGTGGCCCATGACCACGACGGGGATGCCGCGGAACCGGCCCAGGCCGCCGACGATCGCCTGGTCGTCGGCGAACTTGCGGTCGCCGCGCAGCTCGACGAACTCGTCGATCAGGCCAGCGATGTAATCCTTCAGGTGCGGGCGCTCGGGATGGCGGGCGACCATGGTCTTCTGCCAGGCGTCCAGGCCGGCATAGGCTTCTTTCCGCAGCTGCTGGGCGCGGTCGCGCAGGGCCTGGATCTCGCTTTCGAACGCGCCTGGTCCAGCCGTCTCGGAGAGCTTGGACAGCTCTTCGATCTTGCTTTCCAGATCGGCGATGGGTCGCTCGAAGTCGAGATAATGCGCGGCCATGAGTCTCTTAACGTCGCCGTTGCGGAAAGGTGGCGAACCTAGAGCGAAGGAACCCGAAGGGGAAGCCGCTTTGGAACCATCCCTGTTTTGGGGGATTCGCCCACAGGAGAGTCCGGATTAAAAACCCGCGATCTATGGTTAAAACCGCCCGGATCGCTTATATCCTTTCTGGTCGGCCAGGAAATGGAGCCGACGCCCGCGGCCCCGCCCATCGAATATGGACCCGGTCCCGCCTGATGCGAACGGACGTTCCCATGCAGGTGTTCACCTTTTTCTGTGTCGAGTCGGATGGCTCGGTGCCGCGTTTCGACGTCACTCCCTGCCTTGACGAGAACGCCGCGCGTCGCCGCGCGGAAGAGCTGGTCGGCGTGCATCGCGGCTGCGACACGGTCGAGGTCTGGCGCGGCGCGACCATGCTGTTCGACGTCACGGCGCGGCAAGCGGCGGCCTGACCCACGATTGGGGACAGGCCCATGGGCCTGTTCCCGCCCGCCGATTTCGGGGTAGCTAGGGTCGCCTATCCTCCGGAGCCCCAGCCATGACCCCAGACCTCGCCCGCCCCGCCGCCAGCGCCGACGACAGCGGCCATGGCGGCGTGCAGATCCTGGTCACCGCCGGCCCGACCCGCTTCGCCGGCGACCTGCCGCCCGCCCAGGGCGGCCTCGACCTCGGCCCCACCCCGCATGACCTGGTGGCCGCCGGCCTGGCGGCCTGCACCACCCAGACCCTGCGCCTCTACGCCAAGCGCAAGGCCTGGCCGCTGGGCGCGGTGCATGTGGAGGTGACCTGGCGACGCGATCCGTCGGCCCAGCCGGTCGACGTCTTCGACCGCGTGCTGCGGCTGGAGGGCGATCTGGATGAGGAACAGCGCCAACGGCTGTTCGAGATCGCCGAGCTGTGCCCGGTGCACAAGATGCTGACGGCGGGGTCGACGGTGGTGACGACGGTGGTTTGATCCGGCTCACTTGCCCCCCACGGGTCGCTTCGCGACCGTCTTCCCCCATAGGGGGAAGAGCCTCGCGCTTTAGGCTCCGCCCCCTATGGGGGCGGACAGGCGGCGAAGCCGCCAGGTGGGGGCAAGTCCGTGAGCCCCCTAAAACCCATACAGCGCCGCATACTCCGCATCCTTGCCCGCGATCTGCCGCGCGCAGTCGACCATCACCTTGGCCTGTTTCCAGGTGGCGTCGTCCTGCATCTTGCCGTCCAGCATCGCCACGCCCGTGCCGTCGGGCATGGCCTCCAGGATGCGCTTAGCGAAGATCACCTCGTCGGGGGCCGGTGAGAACACCCGCTTGGCGATCTCGATCTGGCTGGGGTGCAGGCTCCAGGCTCCGGCGCAGCCCATCAGGAAGGCGTTGCGGAACTGCTGCTCGCAGGCCACCGGGTCGTCGATCGCCCCGAACGGGCCATAGAACGGCTTGATGCCGTGGGCGGCGCAGGCGTCGACCATCTTGGCGAAGGTGTAGTGCCAGAGGTCCTGCTGCACCGAGACGCGGGGGCTTCCGTCGGCGTGGGGGTCCTCGATCACTCGATAGCCGGGATGACCGCCCCCCACCCGGGTGGTCTTCATGGCGCGGCTGGCGGCGAGGTCGGCCGGGCCCAGGCTGATGCCCTGCATGCGCGGGCTGGCCCCGGCGATGGCCTCGACGTTCATCACCCCCTCGGCGGTCTCGAGGATGGCGTGCAGCAGGATCGGCCGGACGACCCCGTGCTTGGCCTCCAGCGAGGCCAGCAGCTGGTCCATGTAGAAGATGTCCCACGGCCCCTCGACCTTGGGGACCATGATCACGTCGATGCGGTCGCCGGCCTTCTCGACCAGGGTCGCCACCTCGTCCAGGTGCCAGGGCGAGTTGAGGCAGTTGATCCGCACCCACAGGCCGACGCCCAGGGCCTTGAAGTCGACCTCGCGGGCCATGGCGATCGTCCCGGCCAGGGCCCCGCCCTTGGCGTCGGCGGGGATGGCGTCTTCCAGGTTGGCCAGGATGACGTCGACGGTCGGGGCGATCTCGGGGACCTTGGCCCGCACCTTGTCCAGGTGCGGCGGCACGAAGTGGATCATCCGTTCCACCCGGGCCGGCGGCTCGCGGTACGGGGTCGGCGCCCCGATGGCCAAGGGTTTGAAAAATCCTCGCGGCGTCTTCATGCGCTTACTCCCGGCGGCCGTTTCTTATTTCGCAGTTGCGAGAAGATTGCGGCGGCGCGGTAGCGGGGTCAAGGGCGACGGAGCGTCATGCCCTGGTCGGGCAGCTCAAGCAAACCATGGCCGTCGCCGTCCGCCGTCAGCACGCTGGCATAGGACTCTCCCGTCCGCGTCACGGTCAGGCGGTGGCCCCAGAGCGGAAACACCGCGCGGCCGGCGTCGTTGATCGGCGCCAGGCCCCACCAGATGATCACCGCCTCGCCATCGCGCGCCGCCGTGGCCTGCAGGGCGATCGTGGTCTCGCTACCGCCCACCACGCGCAGCGCCACCGTCATCGGTCCGATCAGGTCGGTATCGCTGGGCGCCAGGTCGATCGCGCCGTCGATGCTGCCCAGCGAGCCGCGGACAACGCCCTCCGGCCCCGCCAGCCAGGTGCTCAGATTGCCGCTCGGGCTCATCTCGTAGCCACCCGGGACATTGACGAAACAGGTCGCTCCCACCCGCTTCATCAGCATGCTCTTGAGCGAGATCGGCCCGCACCAGGCCGCGCCACGCGGCGCGACGGGCGTCGCGCCGGGACCATAGTCGATCAGGTGAAACACCGCGCCGGCCGGGGCCACCAGGCGCCCCATGCCCAGCTTGAGGTCCATCGGGGTCTTCAAGGTCGCGGTCCGCAGATGCGCGGCGGTGGCGGTCAGGACGATATTGTTGACCCCGTCCGCCTGGGCCAGGCCCGTGGCGGCCTTCAGGCTCGCGGGGTCCAGCCGGACGCCGCCCACGCCGTAGGGCTGCGGCTCGGACGGCGGCAATGGCGGCGTCAGGGCCTGAACCTGGGCGATGCGGACGCTGAAGTCCTGGGCCAGGAAGGCGTCGAACCAGGCCTTCTTGCCGACGTCGCCCTTGGCCTGTTTCAGGCCGGTCGTCTCGGCCGGCGTCAGATCGATCTTGCTGTAGCCCAGCGCGCCCATGCAGTCGTCGACATAGGCCTGGCGGGCCTTTTCCTTGGCGTAGCCCTGCATCATGCCGACGGCGAGACTTGCTCCAGCCTGGGCGGCGACCGAGGTCTGGGGCAGAGGCACGTTCGGCGGCCGAGACGTCGGGTCCACGAACGCCTTGTTGCAGGTCCCGTAGTCCGCGACGATGGCGTCATAGGTTCCGCCGGACTTGACGTGCGCCGTCATCGGCTTGGCCGCCTGGGCGGGCGAGGCCACCAGGCCCGCGGCCAGCGTCAGCCCCGCGGCCCACCGCATCCTTGATTTCGACATCGTCCCGTTCCCCACCCGTGCCCAAGCCTCACTGCCAGAAGCAGCGCGCGGGGGGAAGCACCACCTAGCGGTGAGCTCTACGCCGTCTTGTTCGGCGGTCCCTGCATGGGCAGCGGCGGCTCTTCCGGATCTTCGCGGGTCAGGTCCAGGGCGGCGTCGTTGCTGGAGGGCTGGGCGGCCTTCGCCTTGGCGCGGCGGGCGGCGCGGGGCTCCAGGCGCAGGGCGGCGCGGGCGTCCTCGCCCTCCTCGCCGAACAGGTCGCGCAGGCGCAGCTCGCGCTGCGGATAGGGAATCTCGACGCCCGCCCCGCGCAGGGCGTCGTCGATCGCCCAGGTATAGGCCGCGAAGATCGCCGCCGGCCGCCGCACCGACTCGATGGTCGGCCAGACGATCAGCTCGAACTTCAGCGCCGACTCGCCGTAGCCCACTAGCCAGACCTGCGAGCGGCGGGTGGAATCGTCGGGCGAGGTGAAGGGCACGGAATGGGCCGCCTTCAGCACCGCCTCGCGCACCTTCTCCTTGTCGACCCCGAAGGCGGTGACGAACGGCACGCGGATGCGGCGGGTGCTGTTGTGCAGGGTCCAGTTGACCACCTGCTCGTTGACCAGCACCGAGTTGGGCACGATGACGTCGGTGCTGTCGTTGGTGCGGATGCGGGTCGAGCGGGGGCCGATCTCGTGGACCACGCCGCGCGAACCGTTCGACAGCTCGACGAAGTCGCCCACCGCCACCAGCCGCTCGAACACCAGCGAGATGCCCGAGGCGAAGTCCTTGACCAGGCCTTGCAGGCCCAGGCCCGCCCCAACGCCCAGGGCCCCGGCGAACACCGTCAGCGAGGTCAGGTTGACCCCCATCACCGACAGGGCCAGCAGCAGGCCGAACACCCGCAGGCCGTAGGTGGCCAGCTTCTCGACGATGTACAGCGACGGGGCGGCGCCGACCGAGCGCTGGCGCAGCCGGCGCAGGCCCGACCCCACCAGCCGCGAGGCGTAGATCGTGACGATGACCACTAGGATGGCCGCGCCCAGCCCGCCCAGGGTGATGGTGGTCTTGCCCAGCTTGACCAGCTCGACGGCGTCCAGGCGTTGCAGCGGGTTGTCGGCCATGGGGACGAGTGTGGGCTGGTCGGGGCGGCGCGATCAAGCCCTCTCCCGGAGGGAGAGGGAGGGGCCCATGCGCAACATGGGAGGGTGAGGGGTTTAGACGTCCGACGGCGTGCCGGCAGGGCGTTTGGGGAGAAAGGGTGAGGGCGTAATCCCTCACCCTCCCACGCTTTCAGCGCGGGCCCCACCCTCTCCCGCCGGGAGAGGGTGTTTTATCTGCCCACCATCGACAGCTGGGCTTCCGAGTACCGCGCGCCCTCGATCGCCGTTTCCGGCACCGCCGCCGCGATCTTGGCCAGGTCGTCGACCGACAGCACGACGTCGACCGAGCCGATGTTCTCCTCCAGCCGGCTGATCTTGGTGGTGCCCGGGATCGGCGCGATGTTCGGGCCCTGGTGGAGGATCCAGGCCAGGGCCAGCTGGGCCGGGGTGACGCCCTTGTCGGCGGCCAGGGCGGTCAGGGCCTCGACCAGCGACAGGTTCTTGCTCAGGGCCTCGCCCTGGAAGCGCGGCAGGCCGCGGCGGAAGTCGTCCTTGGCCAGGCCGGCGTCGCTGGTCAGGGTTCCGGTGAGGAAGCCCCGGCCCAGCGGGCTGTAGGGCACCAGGCCGACGCCCAGTTCGCGCAGCACCGGCAAGGTGGTCTTCTCCAGGTCGCGGAACCACAGCGAATACTCGCTCTGCAAGGCCGCCACCGGCTGCACGGCGTGGGCCTTGCGGATGGTCTCGGGACCGGCTTCCGACAGGCCGAAGTGCTTGACCTTGCCCTCGGCGATCAGGTCCTTGACCGCGCCGGCCACGTCCTCGATCGGCACCTTGGGATCGACGCGGTGCTGGTAGAACAGGTCGATGACCTCGACGCCCAGCCGCTTGAGCGAGGCCTCGGCGACGGCGCGGATGTGCTCGGGCCGACTGTCGACGCCGCGCATCCGGCTGGTGCCCTGGGCCTCGGCGGTCGGGGCGATGTCGAAGCCGAACTTGGTGGCGATGACGACCTTGTCGCGGAACGGCTTCAGCCCCTCGCCGATCAGCTCCTCGTTGACATAAGGGCCGTAGACCTCGGCGGTGTCGAAGAAGGTGACGCCCAGCTCGACGGCGCGGGCCAGCACCTTGAAGGTCTCGGTCTTCTCGGGGGCGGGGCCGTAGGCCCAGCTCATCCCCATGCAGCCCAGGCCGATGGCCGAGACTTCCAGGCCGTCGCCGAGTTTGCGCGTCTTCATGGGCTCATTCCTTTTTTCGGATCGTGCGCCGCGGCCCCGCCGATCCCGTCGGCGTCTCGCGGCCCGACGAAGATGGGCGCGCGGTCCCCCGGCGATAAGCGCTTGAAGTCTCAACGCACTCCTGAGCAGAATTCAGCAATGGACCAACGCCCCCTGCCCGACCTGGCCGTCTTCGCCCTGGTGGCCCAGCACCGCAGCTTCCGCGCCGCCGCCCAGGTGCTGGGGGTCTCGGCCTCGGCGCTGAGCCACACCCTGCGCAACCTGGAGACCCGGCTGGACGTGCGGCTGCTGCATCGCACGACCCGCAGCGTCGCGCCGACCGAGGCCGGCGAGCGGCTGCTGGCCCGGCTGGCCCCGGCCCTGGCCGACATCGACGCCGCCCTGGGCGAGATCGCCGCCTATCGCGACCGGCCCGCCGGCCGCCTGCGCCTCAACCTGGCCCGCTCGGCCGCCCGCTGGCTGTTCGCGCCGCGCATCGGCGGGTTCCTCAAGGCCTATCCGGAGGTGCGGGTCGAGATGGTCTGCGACGACGGCCTGTCCGACATCGTGGCCGGCGGCTTCGACTGCGGCGTGCGGCTGGGCGAGAGCCTGCAGGCCGACATGATCGCCGTGCCGATCGGCGGCGACCTGAGCCAGGCCCTGGTCGCCTCGCCCGAGTACCTGGCCGAGCACGGCGCGCCGGCCCGGCCCGAGGACGTCCCCCACCATCGCTGCCTGCTGAACCGCCGCCTGACCGGCCAGACCTGGCCCTGGGAGTTCGAGCGCCAGGGCCGGGTGGTGGTGGTCAATCCGCCCGGCGTGCTGGTCTCCGACGAGAACGAGGTGCTGCGCCGCGCCTGCCTCGACGGCGCGGGCCTGGCCTTCCTGCTCCGCGACCAGGTCGAGGGCGATATCGCCGCCGGCCGCCTCACGGCCCTGCTGGAGGACTGGTGCGAGCCGTTCGCGGGGTTCTTCCTCTACTACCCCAGCCGGCGGCAGCTCTCGCCGGCCCTGCGGGCGTTCATCGACTGGATGCGGGATTAGCGGAGCTCCTCTCCCATGGGTTTCGTCGTCGGGGACACGCCCATGGGCGCACCGCACCTACTTGCCCCCTACGG
Organism: Caulobacter sp. AP07; assembly: GCF_000281955.1. Taxonomy (GTDB): domain Bacteria; phylum Pseudomonadota; class Alphaproteobacteria; order Caulobacterales; family Caulobacteraceae; genus Caulobacter. The sequence continues at coordinate 91,045 of NZ_AKKF01000122.1, forward strand.
GCCTTCGGCCGTCTTCCCCCATAGGGGGGAGGAGCGCGCGGCTCCGCCCCCCATGGGGGCGGACAGACCGCGAAGCGGTCAGGTGGGGGCAAGTGGGTGTGATCCCACGCCATCGGCTGTGAGGTGATCGGAAAGGGTCGCGGAGCGCCGGACATCGTCCGGAGAAGTAGAAGAATAACCGTTTCGACGAAGCCCGAGCGCTCCGCGCGGTCGTTATCCGGAAGCGCGCGGCGCTGAGCCCTGTTGGAGCCTCGCCGCCTTGAAGCCTCCGACGGGCGGGCCAGGTCAACGAAACCCGGTCCCGGACCGCGGGCGCGTCACCGCCCGCCTGTTGCTGGGTCAGCCCTCACGTCACGCTGTATCCGTGTTCCGAGCCCAGCCGGCACCAGAGACATGAGGTCGCCGCGATCCCCACGCATGGGAACCCCGGCCGCCGACCAAGCTTCCCGCTCGATCGCCCCCCGCCGCCGCATCGGTCGCTGGCCATGCGCCCTTTCCCTGCGGTGAGGTGAGAGAAGCATACGGCGGGTTTTGGAGGGGAGGACGGGCGGGGTGTGGGCTGAGGGATTTCAGCCGGTTGGGCCAGATCAGCGTGCGGACCTGAACGCGAAACCCTCTCCCGGAGGGGAGAGGGTTCAGGACCGCGCCACCCCTCAAGCGCCCTGCACCGGCCCCTCCCCGCAGGGGGGAGGGAATTTCCGGGAGGGATTGAGAGGGTGTCCTAAGCGATCGGCGTGGCCAGGAACGCCGGCGTCGCCTCCGCCCGCCGCGCCAGGTCCGCCAGGGCCGGATGGTCGCCCGCCTCGACCGCCCCCGGCAGGGCGAAGGCCGTGAAGCTCCAGGCCACCGCCGCCGTGACGCCCGCCTGCGAGGGCCGGGACCCAAGCAGCCACGACGTCTCCCCGGCCACCGCCGCCTCCAGCAGCCGATAGGCCTCGCCAAGTTGCCCGCGCACCCGGTCGACCCACGGCGCGTGCTGCTTGTCCTGCGGTCGCAGGTTGAACTCGTAGACCAGCTGGACGGTCTTCTCGCAGGCCGCCAGGGCCAGGCCGATGATCCGCTGGGCGCGGGCGTGGCCTTCGAGGTCGGCCGGGTTCAGCGTCCGCCCCGCCGGGGCCAGCCGTTCCAGGTGTTCGAGGATCAGGCCGGAGTCCATCAGCACCACGCCCGCCTCGGTGACCAGGGTCGGGGCCTTGACCACCGGATTGATCGCCGCGAAGGCGTCGTAGTCACGGAACACCGAGACCGGTTCGTGGTCGAACGGCAAGCCCATCAGCCGCAGCGATATCGCCACCCGCCGCACATAGGGCGAATCCAGCATTCCGATCAGTCGCACCCGTCACCTCCGAGGTTCATCGGCGCAGAATGGCGGAGGTTGGCCGTGAACGGCATGGCCAGTCATCGGCCAAAGCGCGATAATACCGATGAACTCAAGGCCAGGAGGCGAGACATGACCAGCACGAACGGACTGGACGCCAAGGACATCGCCATCCTGGAATTGCTGCAGCAGGATGGCCGCACGCCGCTGTCGGAACTGGGCCGCAAGGTCGGGCTGTCGCAGCCGGCGATGTCGGAGCGGGTCAAGCGGCTGGAGGAGCGCGGGGTCATCACCGGCTACGGCGCGCGGATCGATCCCCAGGCCCTGGGCCTGGGCATGGCCGCGATCATCCGCCTGAAGACCACCCACGAGCATATCCGCCCTTGCCTGGAAACCTTCGCCCGCCTGCCCCAGGTGGTCGAGGTCCACCGGGTGACCGGCGACGATTGCTTCGTGCTCAAGGCCGTGATGCCCACGCCGAGCGACCTGGCGACGATCATCGACACGATCGGCCGGTTCGGCGCGGTGACCACCTCGGTGGTGCTGCGCAGCGAGGCGGCCAAGCCGATCGGCAAGGCGCTGCTGGCGTCGGGGCGGACCTAGGACGGGCTACCGGACGCCGCCCCGCGCCAGCACGTCCGCCAGCACCGCGCGGTAGGCGGCTTCGAACGGCGCGCGGTCGCTGTCCGGCTTCTTCGGATAGACCTCGCGCAGGCCGGCGATGCGCTCCGCCGCGGCGTTCTGCCAGACCGGGTCCATCTTCGACACCCGGGCCAGGATCGCCCGGTCGTCGCGGCCGGCGACCGGTTCGTAGGCCAGCAGCGCCTTGAACTGCCACATCGTCTGGCGGAAGACGTCGGGTGTCGCCGAGCCGGGCGTGCGCCCGGCCGTCCACTTCACCGCCTCGGCCACCTGCTTGCGAAAGCGCGGATCGTCCCAGGTCGAGGGCGTGTGGCCCAGGTTGGTGAAGAACAGCCGGCCCTTGCCGACCTGGCGCGCCCAGGTCACCGGCACGGCATAGGGCCGCCTCAGCGGCGTGCCGGCGAAATCCAGGGTCTGCAGCACCCGCACGCGGGCCGGGTCGAAGTCGGAATGCTGGTAGATCTCCTCGGCGTAGTCGAAGCTGACCGGCCACATGGCGACGGCCGGGAAATCCGGGTCCAGGGTCTCGATCCGCACCGGCGTGCCTTGCGTCCACGGATGGCCGGCGAAATGGCCGTTGATGAACCGGGTGTAGGGCTCGCCCGGGCCGGTGTAGTCCCAGCCCGTGTCGGTGGCGCTGTGCAGGCCGACGAAGCCCAGCTTGCCAGCCGCCACCCGCTGCTGCACCGCGGCCCAGGCCTGGGGCGAGATCGGCAGGGCGCCGGTGGTGTAGAACACCAGCACGTCGATCCCGGCCAGGCGCTCGGGCGTGATCTCGCGGGCGTCCTGGGTGACCTCGGCCTGGAAGGCGCCGCTCTCCTGGCCGATGGCGATCATCGCCGTTTCCGAGGGCGCCAAGTTCGACGAGGAAGGGCCGCCGCCAGCGGGCCTGGCCACCGGGGCGTGCTTCCAGCCCACCGACTGGTCGAGATAGAGCACCCGCAACGGCCTGGCGGCGGCCAGGGCGCTGGTGGGGAGGGCGGTCAGGGCCGCCAGGGCGACCAGCAGGGCGAGGGCGACGCGGCGACGGGCCATGGAGACTCTCTCGGAAAGGGCGTGCAGCCTAGCGGCAAGCCATCCACCGGCCCAGCCCTGCGCCAAGCTTTGTTCTCGCCCCATGACGGCCCCCTCCGTCATCGAAGGACCGGCGCGATCAAGCGACCCAGAGCCTACGCCACCACCGCCGCCAGCAGCAGCGCCGACATCCGCTCGCGATATTCCGCGTCCGTCCACCCTCGCCTCGCCACCAGATCGTCCCACGCGCTCACCGAGGTCAGGGTCCAGACGAGGTCGGCGGCGGCGGCGGAGTCGAGGCCGGGGCGCAGGCGGCCTTCCGCCGCGAGGCGCGCGACGACGACGCGGCAACCCTCCAGGCGGTCCCCCTGCCGGTCCCGCCACGCCTGCTCGACCGCCGGGTCCTGGCGGCGGAGCAGTTCGAAGGTGTCGGCCAGGGGCTTGAAGTCGGGATTGAGCCGGGCCTGCCGGTCGACGATGGCCAGCAGCGCGTCGACCCCGGTGGGCGCGTCGCGGATCTTCGCCTGTTCCTTGACGATGCCCCGCTGTCCGTCGACGTAGCGCAGCAGGGCGACGAACAGGTCCGCCTTGTCGGCGAAGACCAGATACAGCGCCTGCCGCGACAGCCCCGCCTCCTTGGCGATGGCGCCCATGGCGATCGGCCCCTGCGCCCGTCGGACCAGGGCGAGGGTGGCGGTCAGGATGCGGGATCGGGTGGTCGGGGGGTCGCTTGACAGGGTGTAAAGTCCGAGGCTATACGCATGGTCGGTTGACACACTGTCAAGTGCGTCGAGACGGCTGACAAGCCCCCCACCCCGCGAGGAGAGCCGCCATGCAAGTTCATGCCTTCAGAGGAACGGGCCGGGTCTTCGGCTTCACCGAAGCGGCTGGCGGGGAAAACCTGCCGGCGTCATACGGGCCCTGGACCGCGTTCAAGTCCCTCGACATGCACCGCGACGAACCCCACGCCGGCGTGGACGTCAACACCTGCCTCGACGACATCGCCGCGCACGGCCTTCACCTGACCGATGCGCATGTCCGCATCGCGCCGGAAACCCTCTAGGCCGCGCGGGTCTCGCGCGCCGCGAACCACGGGATGATGCGCCGCAGCGCCTCCTCCACCTCGGCGGTCGAGACCGCGAAGCTGAAGCGGATGAACCGGCCGCCGTCCACCGGGTCGAAGTCGACGCCCGGCGCCGTCGCCACGCCGGTGTCGCGCAGCAGGGCCTCGCAGAAGGCCAGGCTGTCGTCGGTCAGGTGGCCGATGTCGGTGTAGATGTAGAACGCGCCGTCCGGCGGGGCGATCGAGGCCAGGCCCAGGGCCGGCAGGGCGTCGAGCAGCAATTGACGGTTGGCGCGGTAGACGGCGACGTGGCCTTCCAGCTCCTCCGTGCAGCCCATGGCCACCAGGCCGGCGTGCTGGCTCAACGACGGCGGGGTCAGGAACAGGTTGCCCATGAAGGCCCGGGCGCGGGCCACGTGCTGGGGCGGACAGACCAGCCAGCCCAGCCGCCAGCCGGCCATGCTGAAATATTTCGAGAAGCTGTTGACGATCAGGGCCTGGGGCTCGAACTCCAGCATCGAGCGGGCCGGTTCGCCATAGCTGAGGCCGTGATAGATCTCGTCGGAGACCACGGCGATCCCGCGCGCCCGGCAGACCTCGGCGATCGCCTTCAGCTCCTCGGCCGGAATGATCGTGCCGGTGGGGTTGGCCGGGCTGGCGATGATCACCCCGGCCGGAGCTGGGTCAAGCGCCGCCAGGTGCGCGGCGGTCAGCTGGAAACCGCTCTCCGCCCCGCAGCCGATCTCCACCGGGACCAGGTTCAGCGCCTTCAAGGTGTTGCGATAGGCCACGTAGCCGGGCCGGGCGATGGCCACCCGGTCGCCGGGCCGGAAGGTCGAGGCCAGGGCCATGACCAGGGCCGGCGAGGCGCCGCAGGTCAGGATGATCCGCTCGGGATCGACCGCCACGCCGTTGTCATCGGCGTAGCGCCGGGCGATCGCCGCCTTCAGGCCGGGGCTTTCCCAATAGCCCATGCCGTCGGTGTCGAGCACGTCATGGGCCCGGGCGATGGCGGCCTTCGGCGCGCCGGTCGAGGGCTGGCCGAACTCCATGTGGATCACCGACCGCCCTTCCGCCTTCATCTGGTGGGCCAGGCGGCTGATGGCGATGGCGTGGAAGGGTTCGATTTCGGAAGCGGACATGCTCCGTTCCTAGTCCGCCGGGGCCGCCACGACAATCGCGGCGGCCCTTCGTCGCCCTCTAGGCCGCCAGCCGCGGCTTCAGGGCGTCCAGCGTCACCTGCCCCAGGAAGCCGCCGGCCGAGACCGCCGGGGCGGCGTCCTCGACGGCGTGGGCGAAGGCCACGGCCGGGTCGGCGTCCAGCTTGCGCAGGTGGGCGTGGACGCGCGGGAAGTCGCGGGCCAGGTCGAACAGTCCCAGGTCCGCGCCCCAGCGGGCCACGCCGGCGAAATAGGCGTCGGCGACGCTCTGGCGGTCGCCGGCCAGCCAGTCGCGCTCGGCCAGCCGGGCCTCGAGCCGACCATAGCCCAGGGCGGCCTTGGCTCGGGCCTTGTCGAGGGCGTTGGCCTGGGCGGCCGGGTCGTCGACATACTTGCCGGGCTGGAACAGCACGCCGAACACCGGGTGGAAGTCGGCGTGCAGGAAGGCCAGCACATAGTTGAGGTCGTCGAAGGCGGCCGTGCCCTGGGCGAAGCCCAGCGGGCGCCGCAGGTCCCGCGAGGCCAGGTGGTGCAGGATGGCCAGGCTCTCGTTGATCACCCGGCCGTCGGCGGTCAGCAGGGCGGGCGTCGCCCCGACCGGGTTGACCCCCAGATAGGCGGGGTCGCGCGTCTCCAGCATCTCCACCCGGCTCAGGCGGTAGGGCTGACCCAACCACTCCAGGGCGACGATCGCGCCAAACGAGCAGCCATGCGGCACGCCGTAGAAAAGCACCGGTTCCATATTTTCATTCCTCTTGCCGCGCCGAAATAGCGACAAGACGGATATGCTTACGCCCCTCAATACTGTAAAGACGGCACAATATTGTGGCATGGTTACATATTTTATACTGAGGCTACGCGATGAAAGACACCGTCACCGGCTGTTCGATCGAGGAAGCCATGCGACTGCTCAGCGGCCGCTGGCGCGGGGTGCTGATCTATTACCTGAAGGACGGCGACAAGCGGTTCAGCGACCTGCGCCGCGACATGACCGGTATCTCGCAGCGCATGCTGACCCTGGACCTGCGCGAGCTGGAGGCGGCCGGGGTGGTGACGCGCACCGTCTATCCCGAGGTTCCACCGCGCGTGGTCTACGGCCTGACCCAGGCCGGCCATCGCCTGCTGCCGCTGATCGACGCCCTGGGCGCGTGGTTCGACACCCTGGAGCCGCCAGCGTCGGACGAGGCGGCCGCCTGAGGCGCGGATGTCAAAGCCCTCACTTGGGCTGTCATCCCGGACAACCCCGGCGAAAGCCGGGGGCAGATCCGGGACCGCCGGAAGCGCCTGCGTTCACGCGTCGGTCCCGGATCTTCGCGCTGCGCGCTCGTCCGGGATGACAACAAGGGTTGGGCCCCAAATGAGCCCCCTCCGCGCGCCCTTACCTCCCACGTAATCGATCCCCCGCCGCCGATGCGCGAGGCTGCCTCGTCAACAACGAGGAGCCCGCCATGTCCGCCTACGGTATCGCCCATCTGCGCAGCGTCGATTTCGGCCCCGCCATCGTCGAATACCTGCAGCGCATCGACGCCACCCTGGAGCCCTATGGCGGCAAGTTCCGCGTCCATGGCGGCAAGGCCGAGGTGATGGAGGGCCAGTGGCCCGGCGACATCGTCGTCATCGCCTTTCCCGACATCGCCACGGCCCGCGCCTGGTACGCCTCGCCGGCCTACCAGGCCATCCTGGCCCTGCGCGCCGACCACTCGGTGGGCGACCTGATCCTGGTCGACGGCTGCGACGACGACCACAAGGCCACCGACCTGCTGGTCGCCGCCTGAGAACGGCGGCTGGCAGAAAATCCGCCGCCGATGTCGGAACGGGCGGCCATGGTCCGTCCTTTGACGGAAGGCCGGGACATCCAGGCCGGCGCGGAGGACGACCCATGCAGACGATCAGCCCGTTCCTGTGGTTCGACACCCAGGCCGAGGAGGCGGCGAACTTCTACGTCTCCATCTTCCCCAATTCCAAGATCACCTCGGTGTCGCGCTACGGCGAGGCCGGCCCTGGCCCGGCCGGCGGCGTGATGACCATCGGCTTCGAGCTGGACGGCCAGGCCTTCACCGGCCTGAACGGCGGCCCGCACTTCAAGTTCACCGAGGCGGTGTCGTTCGTGGTCCATTGCCAGGGCCAGGCGCAGGTCGACCACTACTGGGACGCCCTCACCGCCGACGGCGGCCAGGAGTCGCACTGCGGCTGGCTGAAGGACAGGTACGGCCTGTCCTGGCAGATCGTGCCGCAGGAATTCCTCGATCTGATGAGCGACCCCGACAAGGCCAAGGTCGGCCGGGGCATGGCGGCGATGATGCAGATGGCCAAGCTGGACATCGCCAAGCTGAAGGCGGCGGCGGAGGGGTAGGGTGCGATAGAACCTCCCCCACGGGGGGAGGACCGGCCCTACGCCTTCTTCACGAACTCCACCCGCAGCACCAGGCCGCGCACCTTCTCGACATTGGCCTCGATCTCGTCGGTGTCGCCGGTCAGGCGGATGTTCTTGACCAGGGTCCCGCGCTTCAGGGTGACGCCGCCCGAACCCTTGACCTTGAGGTCCTTGATCAGGGTGACGTTGTCGCCGTCGGCGAGGATGTTGCCGTTGCTGTCGCGGGTTTCGTCGGCCATGGGCTATCTCCTGAAAGTGCGGCTGCATAGCAGCGCGCGCGTCCAATTCAAAACCGCGCCGGTAGCCGACTAACGCTCCGGCCGCGGCTTCTCGATCCCCGGGACCTCGCCGATCCGCGCGGCGAGGAAGTCGACCAGCAGCCGGACCCGGGCGACCCCCGCGCGCTCGGGGACGATCAGCATGTTCAGCGGGACGGACGGCGGCGCGTAGTCCGGCAGGATCGTCTCCAGCCGGCCCGCCGCCAGGAGATCGTCGACCAGCCATCGATGGGCGGGCCCCACGCCACGCCCGGCGACAAGGGCCTCGCGCGCGGCCAGCCCATGGTCAACCCGGAAACGCCCTCCAAAGGGCGTCGCGTGATGTTCGCCGCCCGGCCCCCGCAGGACGAGCGTTTCACTGCCCGCCACGTTCGACATCCGGACGCCTTCGTGGCCAGCCAGGTCTTCCGGGACAGCCGGCCGCCCGCGCGTCGCCAGATAGTCCGGCGCCGCCACCAGCAGACGCCGGCTCTGGCCAAGGGCCCGCAGCTTCATGGCGCTGTCGGTGAGCGGACCCAGGCGCAGCGCGACGTCGACGCCTTCCCGCACCAGGTCGACGCGCTCGTCGGTGAGGTTGAGGTCGATCCCGATGTCGGGATAGGCGTCCTGGAACGCAAAGATCAGCCGGCTGAGGTGCAGGACTCCGAAGGCCGCCGTGCAGGAGATCCGGATCGTGCCGGCCGGCGCGCCGCGCGCGCCGCGCGCCTCGTCCCCGGCCTGTTCGACGAGACGCAGGATCTGGATGCAGTCGGCGTAGTAGCGGCCGCCTTCGTCAGTCATGGCGACCCGCCGGGTGGTCCTGCTGAGCAGGGGCGCGCCGACGGCCTCCTCCAGCTCGCGCAGATGCCGCGTGATCGTCGACTGCCCAACGCCGAGCTCCCGCGCGACGGCGGACAGACTCCCCCGCTCAGCCACCCGGACGAAGGTGCGCATGCGCTCCAGCGTGACGTCCGATCTATCCATTATTCGGCATTATCTTATACATTATCCACATGTAGTGGATCGCGGCGGCGCCGCCTACCTGGAGGATCGATTTCCACCGATAGGATCGCCGCCCCATGAAAGTCCTGCTCGTCTTCGCCCATCCCGAACCACGCTCGCTCAACGGCGCGCTCCGCGACGTCGCCGTCCAGGAACTCGAGGCCCAGGGCCATGAGGTGCGGGTAACCGACCTCTATGCCGACGGCTGGAAGTCGCAGGTCGACCGCGCCGACTTCCCCGTCCTGGCGCCGGACACGCGCTTCAAGCCCGCAGCCGCCTCCGGAGACGCCTTCGTCGCCGACGCCCTGACCGCGGACGTCAAGGCCGAGCAGGAGAAGCTGCTGTGGGCCGACGTCCTGCTCCTCCAGTTTCCCCTCTGGTGGTTCACCATGCCGGCGATCCTCAAGGGCTGGGTCGATCGAGTCTACGCCTACGGCTTCGCCTATGGCGTCGGCGAGCACAGCGACGCGCGATGGGGCGACCGCTACGGCGAGGGGACCTTGGCGGGGAAGCGCGCCATGCTGCTGGTGACCGCCGGCGGATGGGAGGAGCACTATGACGCCGACGGGATCAACGGTCCGATCGACGACCTGCTGTTCCCGATCAACCACGGGATCCTCTATTATCCCGGCTACGACGTGCTGCCGCCGTTCGTGGCCTACAGGGTCGACCGCCTCGACGCGGCCGGCTTCGAGCCCGTCGCCGAGCGCCTGCGCCAACGGATGCGGACACTGGGCTCCACCCCGCCCATCCCCTACCGGCGGCAGAACGGCGGCGACTATCTGATCCCGAGCATGAAGCTCAGACCTGGCCTGGAGACCCCGGGCGCGACCGGCTTCGCGCTGCATCAGAACGGGGCGGAACCAGCCGTCCGAGAGACTTCGCCACCGAACCTCGCGGCCAATGTGACGGCGAAGGGCCTCCGTTCCGGTTCGCGCCAGGAAGCCTAGCACCTGCGGATCGTTGGCCCGGGGGAGCGATTTCACGTCCCCACCCACAGTCGTCATCCCCCGACTTGTTCGGGGGACCCAAGCGGAGTCCGACGCCGTACCCAAGGCCGCTTGGGTCCCCCGCATAAAGCGGGGGATGACGGATGATGGGAACGGAAACCTGTCGAGGTCTCACACCTAGCGCTTCCGCCCCAGCGGATGCTTGCTCTTCACCACCTGGGCCAGGTGGTCCCCCGCCACATGGGTGTAGATCTGGGTCGTGGCGATATCGGCATGGCCCAGCAGGGTCTGGATCACCCGCAGGTCGGCGCCGCCCTCCAGCAGGTGGGTGGCGAAGGCGTGGCGCAGCACGTGGGGGCTGACGGTGTCGCGATCGAGCCCGGCGGCGATCGCCGCGTCCTCCAGCAGCTGCGACACCCGCCGCGCCGTCAGCCGCCCGCCCTTGCCGCGTGACGGGAACAGCCACGGGCTATCCTTCACGCCCTTGGGAAGAAAGCCGGCGCGGACCTCCAGATAGGCCTTCACCGCCGCGCGGGCCGCGTCGTTCAGCGGGGCCAGCCGCTCCTTGCCGCCCTTGCCCTTGACCATCAGGAAGGCCGGGTCGCGGGCGATCGTCGCCAGGGGCAGGTTCAGCAGTTCCGAGATCCGCAGGCCCGAGGCGTAGAGCAGCTCGACCATGCAGGCCAGGCGCAGGCCCTGGGCTCCGTCCTTGGCGGCGGCCGCCGCGATCAGCCGCTCGACCGCGTCGCGCGACAGCACCTTGGGCAGGGGTCGGCCGGCCTTGGGGGCCTCGACCCGGCGCGAGGGGTCGTCGGCCCGCCAGCCCTCGCCCAGCACGAATCGGTAGAACTGGCGCACCGCCGAACGGCGGCGGGCGGCGGTGGCCGGCGACAGGCCCTTGGCGCCCAGGTCGGCGAAATAGGCCTCGATGGTCTCGGCGCTGGCGGTGTCGAGGTCGTCCTGGCGGCCGGCCAGGAAGGCGCGGGCGTCGGCCAGGTCCTTCTCGTAGGCGGTCAGGGTGTTGCGGGCCGCCGCGCGCTCGACGGCCATCATCTCGAGGAAGGCGTCGATCCAACCGGAAGCCGAGATGCTCATTTCACCTGCAGCGCCAGCAGCCCCTCCACGGCCAGGGCGCGGGCGTCGGCCTCCAGCCCGGCCTTGGCCAGGGCGCGGACCAGGCGGGCGCGATCGACGGGACCGGGACCGCTGGCGCCGGCGTCGGCCGCCACCGACAGGGCCAGCAGCGCCGCCTCGCCCTGCCGGCCGGCCGCCGCCGCGTCGTCCATCACCACCAGGCGGGCCGGCGAGGCCGCCGACTTGCCGGGATCGAAGGTCGCGAACTGGGCGCGGGCCTCGGGGCCCATGGTCCCGCCGAGCGCGGCCAGGATCAGGGCGGCCGGCTGGACGGGCGACTTGACGCCGGCCTGGGCGCCGCGCTCGATCAGCCGGTCCAGGGTCTGGCCGTCCTTGCGCCCTTCGGCGGCGGCCAGGGCGGCGTCGAGCAGGGCCAGGTCAATGGGGCCGGCGTTGGGGATCGTGTCGCCCGTCAGCCTGGCGCGGATCGCCTGGGCGGTGGCCAGGTCGCCGGCCGCCAGGGCGGCGCGGGCCAGCAGCACCGGGTCCTGCAGCGGCGCGTCGGCCCGGGCCAGGGCGGCGATCGAGGCGGCCGAGGCCTTGGCGGCGTCGACGAAGGCCGGCAAGCCCTTGGCCTGGCGCAGGAAGGCGATGTCGGCGGCCTGGGCGGCGGTCAGGTCGGCGCCGCCAGCCAGGGCGGCCACGTCGCCTGAGGGCTTGAGGACCGGCTTCAAGGCCGGCGAGGCCGTGGCGGCGGCCGCCTGGATGTCCAGGCCCAGCTTGCGCGAGAGGGCGTAGTTGACGCCGTTCTTCAGGTTGGCCGCGCCCCCCGGGGCGCCCGTCAGCAGGGCGGTCATCAGGCGGGCGTAGTCGGCGTCCTTGGCCTGGGTGGCGGCGAGGTTGAGGGTCAGCTGGGCGGCGTCGGTCTGGCCGGCCAGAGCCTGGCAGAAGGCCCGCAACCGCAGCCAGTAGAGCGCGCCGCGATCGACGCTCAGCGCCTCGCCGATCTTGCAGGCCTTGTCGTCGCCGCCGGTGATCAGGGCCGCCTCGGCCGCGGCCGCTGACAGCTGCGCACTGTCGGCGACGCCGGGCGCGCGATCCAGCACCGCATTGGCCCCGGCCGCGTCGCCCAGGGCGATCAGGGCCATGGCCCGGGCCGCGCCCATCTCGGGATCGCCGCCGACTCCCGCCGGGCCGTTGGCGCCGGTGGCCAGCACCCGCCGCGCCAGGCCGGCGCTGGCCGGCGACAGCGGCTTGGCGGCCAGCTTGGGCAGCACCTCGCGGGCGATGCCCGGCGCGGTGTCCTTCCACAGGCCGGCGGACAGGCCGGTGTCGCCCGCCGGGGTCGAGAACAGGTCCGGCGGAGCCAGGGTCTGGACCTGCACCTGCCCGAACGCGGGGACAAAGGCGGAGGTCGACAGCAGGGCGGCCAGGACGAGGGCCGAGCCGGTCGTGAGTCGCTGGGAAAGGGCCATGGATCAACTATGCCGCAGGATGGAGGTTGGCGAAACTTTTCGCCCCCAGGAACAGCTTGGACGCCGCCTTGGTCCAAACCTTGGCGGGAACGGCTGGGCTCGTGTAAATGCGGAGGTGGCCATGACCGACGATCCCGCCCATCCTCGCCCTGACTTGGGGGCTCGCCCCGACCTGGGGGCCAGCCCCGACCCGAGGGCCGCCCTGCGCCTCCGGACCATCGTCCTGGTGGGGCTGATGGGCGTGGGCAAGTCCAGCGTCGGCCGCCGCCTGGCCACCGCGCTGGACCTGCCGTTCCGCGACGCCGACAACGAAGTCGAGGCCGCCGCCGGCCGCACCATCCCCGAGATCTTCGCCGAGATGGGCGAGCCCGCCTTCCGCGACGGCGAGCGGCGGGTGATCGCCCGGCTGCTGGACGAGCCGCCGCACGTGCTGGCCACCGGCGGCGGGGCGTTCGCCAACGCCGAGACCCGCGCCCTGATCAAGGACAAGGCCATCGCCGTCTGGCTGAAGGCCGACCTGGAGCTGCTGGCCCGCCGCGTCAGCCGCAAGGAAGGCCGGCCGCTGCTGAAGGGCCGCGACCCGATGGCCGTGCTGCGCGAACACGCCGAAACCCGCTACCCCGCCTATGGCGAGGCCCACCTGACGGTCGAGACCGGCGACACCGCCCACAGCGTGGCGGTCGAGGCGGTGATCCAGGCGCTCCACGCCTATCTGGCCCGCCCCCTGCACTCCGAAAGCGAACCCCAGTGATCCAGATCATTCCCGTGGGCCTGGGCGCGCGCGCCTATGACGTGGTCGTCGGGACCGGCCTGATCGACCGGGCCGGCGAGCACATCGCGCCGCTGCTCAAGCGCAAGCGCGTGGCCATCGTCAGCGACACCAATGTCGGCGACCACCATGGCGAGCGCCTGGCCAATTCGCTGGAGCACGCCGGCGTCGCCACCGACGTGATCCTGGTCCCGCCGGGCGAGGAGACCAAGAGCTTCGAGGGCCTGGCCGAGCTGTCCGACCGCCTGCTGGCCCTGGGCCTGGAGCGCGGCGACATGGTGGTGGCGTTCGGCGGCGGGGTGGTCGGTGACCTGACCGGCTTCGCGGCGGCGATCTACAAGCGCGGCATCGACTTCATCCAGATCCCCACCACCCTGCTCGCCCAGGTCGACAGCTCGGTCGGCGGCAAGACCGCCATCGACACCCCGCGCGGCAAGAACCTGATCGGCGCCTTCCACCAGCCGCGCCTGGTGCTGGCCGACCTCGACGTGCTGGCCACCCTGCCGGCTCGCGAACTGGCCTGCGGCTATGCCGAGATCATCAAGTACGGCCTGCTGGGCGACTTCGCGTTCTTCGAATGGTTGGAGGCCCACGTCAAAGCCGTGCTGGAGCGCGACACCGGCGCGCTGGTCCGCGCCGTCGGCCGTTCGGTGGAAATGAAGGCCGAGATCGTCGCCGAGGACGAGAAGGAGGCCGGCCGCCGGGCCCTGCTCAACCTCGGCCACACCTTCGGCCACGCGGTCGAGGGCGAGATGGGCTTCGGCGACGCGCTCAAGCACGGCGAGGCCGTGGGGCTGGGCATGGCCCAGGCCTTCCGGTTCTCGGTGCGCCAGGGCCTGTGCTCGGCCCAGGACGCCGCCCGCGCCGAGGCGGCGATCAAGGCGGCGGGCCTGCCGACCAGGCTGTCGGACGTGCGCGCCGAACCCTTCAGCGCCGACGCCCTGATCGCCCACACCGCCCAGGACAAGAAGGCCGAGGGCGGGACCCTGACCTTCGTGCTGGTCCGCGCCATCGGCGACGCCTTCGTGGCCAGGGACGTCGACCGGGACGCGCTGCGGGCGTTCCTGCTGGAGGAAGGGGCGGTCTAGAGCGCACGGGTTTGCCATCGGGGGAGTGACCGGAGGCGTTGGCGCTCAGCGACTTCATGCGATCGTCACGGGTCGCCACATAGTCTTCACTCGATCCCGGCTCGGCCGGTTGAGGAAAACACATGAAGCCTCCCATCAAGCGCCTGGCCGATCTCAAGCCCTCGCCAGCCAAGGCCTACGCGCGGCCCACGCCGATGGTGGCGAGGCGGAAGACCGCGAAGGTCATGACCGATGAAGAGCGGTCGGCCTTCCTCGCATCCCGGCCGGACCTCGCCCCGAAATCCTGAGCGGACCGTCGCCCCTCCCGCGCGACGCGTCGCTGGCGTACAACCTCACCATGATCCTCACCGCCATCCTCGGGCTCGCGCCCATCGTCATCGCCCTGCTGGCGATCTCGGCCCTGTTCTCGGCCGCCGAGACGTCGCTGACCGCCGCGTCGCGGGCGCGGATGCATCAGCTGGAGCGGGAGGGCGACCGGCCGGCCAAGCGGGTCAACAAGCTGCTGTCCGACCAGGAGACGATGATCGGGGCGGTGCTGCTGGGCAACAACCTGGTCAACATCCTGGCCTCGGCCCTGGCCACCCAGGTGCTGACCGCCGCCATCCCCGGCCCCTGGGGCGTGGCCGCCGCCACCGCGACCATGACGGTGCTGGTGCTGGTGTTCGCCGAGGTGTTGCCCAAGACCCTGGCGATCCTCAAGTCCGACGACGTCGCCCGCTTCCTGTCGGGGCCCACCCTGGTGGTGGTGCGGCTGTTCGGGCCGATCATCTACGCCATCCAGTGGATCGTCCGCCGCACCCTGCGGCTGTTCGGCGTCAAGCTGACCATGGAGGTCGACGTGCTGGCCGCCCACGAGGAGATCCGCGGCGCGGTCGAGTACCACCACTCCGAGGGCGGGGTCGAAAGCGGCGACCGGCGGATGCTGGGCGGGGTGCTGGACCTGTCGGACATGGACGTCTCGGAGATCATGGTCCACCGCAAGTCGATCACCCTGATCGACGCCGACCTGCCCGCCCGCGAGCTGGTGGCCGAGGCCCTGGAGGCCCAGCACACCCGCATCCCGCTCTATCGCGACAACGCCGACAACATCGTCGGGGTGCTGCACGCCCGCGACCTGCTGCAGGCCCTGGCCGCCGCCAACGGCGACATCGACGCCATCGACGTGGCCACCATCCAGCGCGAGCCCTGGTTCATCCCCGACACCACCAACCTCAAGGACCAGCTCAACGCCTTCCTCAAGCGCCGCAGCCACTTCGCCCTGGTGGTCGACGAGTACGGCGCCCTGCAGGGGCTGGTCACCCTGGAGGACATCCTCGAGGAGATCGTCGGCGAGATCGAGGACGAGCACGACACCAGCGTCGAGGGCCTGCGGCCGCAGCCCGACGGCTCGGTGCATGTCGACGGCCACGTGACGGTGCGCGACCTGAACCGGGCCATGGACTGGCGCCTGCCGGAAGGCGACGCGGTGACCATCGCCGGCCTGGTGATCCACGAGGCCCAGACCATTCCGGAGCCGGGCCAGATCTTCATCTTCCACCACCACCGCTTCCAGGTGCTGCGCCGCCAGCGCAACCAGATCACCGGCCTGCGGATCAGCGGCCGACTGGACGAGGGCGCCCGCTAGGCGGAATGTCGAGATTCCGCCCTAAGCATTTGATTCAGCGTCCCATCCTGACGATTCCGTTTGAGAAGCACCGTTGACGGCGGCAGGATGCGGCAAGCTGGAACCGTCACCATGGCGGCGCGTTGTCAGCACGCCGGACGTTCGCACGCCCGACGTTCGCACGGGGGGAAAGCAGCTTGGCCAAGGCAATGCGCCGCGCCGAGGACGACGGGATCGATGATCTCGCCGACCGTCCGGAGACCTCCAGGGCGACCTGTCCGCCGGGGCCGACCTACCCTATGATGGCCTTGGCCTCGCCCACACCGAGAGGTTGTCGATCCGTGCCCTGGAGCCCTGAACAATGAAGACCCTCGTCGCCCTGAAGGTCCTGGTGGTCGAAGACGAGGCTCTGGTCTCCATGCTGGTGGAGGACATGCTCAGCGACCTCGGCTGCCTGGTCGTCGGCCCCGCCGCCGAGCTGGAGGAGGCCCTGCGCCTGGCCGCCAGCGCCGACATCGACGCCGCCCTGCTGGACGTCAATCTGGGCGGCCGCCCGATCTTTCCGGTCGCCGACGTCCTGAAGGAGCGCGGCGTGCCGTTCGCCTTCGCCAGCGGCTATGGCGAGGCCGGCCTGTCGGAAGGCCACAAGGGCGCCACCGTGCTGCAGAAGCCGTTCCGCGAAGCCGACCTGCGGCGGGTGCTGGAAGGGCTGGCGGCCCAGGCGGTCTAGCCGGCGTGGACAATTAACCGACCCAGGCCCGCGAGTACTTCTTCAACTCAAAAGTTCCGTCATCACCCGCTTTATGCGGGTGACCCAAGCGGCCGCAGACATAGCGTCAGACTCTGCTTGGGTCCCCCGAACAAGTCGGGGGATGACGAATGTGGGTGGGCGCGACACTCCGCGGAGGCCGAACCGACAAAAGAAAAAGGGCGGACCCGGCGGGTCCGCCCTTTCCTGTGTTCAGGCCACCAAGGACTAGAACCGGCGGGTCAGGTTCACGAACACCTGGCGACCGATATAGTCGTACTGGCTGGCGAAGGCATAGCTGCCCGCGCGGCTATAGGTGAAGTTGCCGCGGTCCTGCAGGGCCGGCGACACCTTCGGCGGGTCTTCGTTGAAGATGTTAGTCACCCCCACGACGCCTTCCCACTTGTCGGCTTCGTAGCGAACCGACAGGGCGTGGTACCACATCGCCTCGGCATGGTTCTTGGCCTTGTAGCGCGAACCCTGCGGGGTGGTGAGGTTGGACGGCGCCGAGATGTCGGTGCCGAACTGGTAGTCGTAGTTCGACTGGTGGCCCACGAACTCGGTCGACCACTGGAAGGTGACGTCCTGCCAACGGTAGCGGAGCTGGGTGTTGCCCACGACCTTCGGCTCGCCGATCACGCCGTTGAAGTCGTCGGTCGAACCGGGGAACAGCTCCTGGGAGTCTTCCAGGGTGTAGCTGAACTGGGCGTCCAGGGTGAGCTTGCCCGGGCCGACCTCGCGGTTGTAGCGCATCGTCAGGTCGATGCCGCGGCTGGTCTGGCTGACGATGTTCCGGTAGCTGCCGTCGATGTCGGTGATGCCGAGATAGGTCGACGAATCCGGATCCAGATCACGCGTGAAGAGCGCGCAGAACGGGTTGTTCGGGAAGTCGGCCGAGGCGTAGCACTGGCCGATGACGGCGGCGCCGTTGCTGGTGACCTGGTTGTTCACGTCGATTTCGTAGTAGTCGATCGCGACGTTGATGTCGGCGAAGTCCGGCGTCCAGATGAAGCCGGCGCTGAACGCCTTGGACTTTTCGGGCTTCAGGTTCTTGCCGCCGCCGGTGACGATGAACGCCGACGGATTGGCGCCGTTGTAGTCGCCGGGAATGCCCTGGGCGGCGCAGTTCTTGGCGATGGTCGGGTTCGACACGCCGCCGCCTTCCGGCGGAGCGTAGCGGATGCAGGGGTCGACCGAGGCCTGGCTCAGGAAGCCGCCCTGGTTGCCCAGGTTCAGCTCGAACAGCGCCGGGGCGCGGAACGAGGTGCCGTAGCTGGTGCGCAGCCGGTAGGCGCTGGTGATCTGCCAGTTCAGGCCGGCCTTGTAGGTCGAGTTCGAACCGTAGGAATCATAGTCCGAATAGCGGCCCGACAGGTTGACGGTCAGGGCTTCGACCAGCGGCACCGCCTTGATGATCGGCGCTTCCAGTTCGCCGTACAGTTCCTTGACCGTGTCGCTGCCCTTGGTGCGGCTGGCGGTGGCCAGGTTGTAGAAGTTCTGGCGGGTCATTTCCGGACCCGGCTGGTCGTCAAGCTTGTCATGACGATAGGACACGCCGAACGCGCCCGCCAGCGGGCCGGCCGGCAGGTTGAACAGATCGCCCGACACCTGGAATTCGGCGACGGTCTGCTCGTATTCGGTGACGCCCTTGTCGACCAGCTTCAGGTAGGCGTAGTCCGAGGCCGTCAGGTTGCCCGACTTCAGCACTTCGTCCGAGAACAGGTCGATGTGACGGCCGACGATGGGCGTGAAGTCGCTGCTCGCCCAATCCCCGCCGATGCCGGCCAGGAACTTGTCGCTGTCAATACCGGTCTGGGTGTATTTGCCGCGGTTCTTCGAATAGCTGACATAGCCGTCCCAGGCCCAGCCCTTCAGGAAGCCGAAGTTGTCGTTGAACTTGCCGCGCAGGCCGGCGACGCCGCGATAGACGGTGATGTCCTGGGCGAACTTGAACGGGGTCAGCACCAGGGCCTGCGGCGCGAACAACCCCACGCCATTGGGGTTGGCGCTAGCCCAGCCCGGGATCGTGTGGGCCGCGTCCTGATAGGACGCGCCGACGCAGTTGAACGGGTTCACGTCGCAAGGCGCTTCCGGCGCGATGGTCGGGAACAGCTGCTGGACCTGGGTCTGCGACGACTTGCGCTGGTGGCCCAGGAACTCGCCGTAGACCTCGCCGAAGCTCAGGTCGTACTGGCCGTCGGCATAGAGCGTGTAGCGCTTCACCGGCGACAGGAAGTCGACGTCCCTTTCAAGGGCGTTGACCGTGTCGCGGTCGTTGAGCGGCGCGAAACGGTAGCCGGGCAGGCGGGCGTCCGGGTTCGAGGCGGCGACGATCGGCGGATTGGCCGGATAGCCGGGGCCGTCGGTCGAGATCCGCGCGCGGCTGCCGTAGAAGGCGCCCGCCGGGCCCAGGGCGCTGGTCCGGCCAAGGCTCACCGGGATGTAGTTGAACAGGGCGCCGGACGGACCCGTGCACTTGAAGGTGCCGGTGTCGACGTCGATCCAGTCGTTGCGCGCGCCCGTGGTCGGATCGAAGGTGTACTGCTCGTCGCACATCAGGTCCTTGCGGTTCCCGAACTTGAGCGCTTTCTGCTCATAGTACTGGCCGCTGATCTGGAAGCGTCCGCGATCCAGGACCTTACCGTAGGCGCCGCTGAAGGTGTATTCGTTGCCGCCGTCGCCGCCGCCGCCGAACTTGCCCGAGGCTTCCAGTCGGCCGCCGTCCAGCTTGTTGCGGGTGATGACGTTGACGACGCCGGCCACGGCGTCGGAGCCGTAGATCGACGAGGCGCCGTCCTTCAGGATTTCATACCGATCGACGATCGCGTCGGGCAGGATGTTCAGGTCGACGGCCGCCACCGCGCCCTGCGTGCCTGCGGGCGGCAGGCGCCGGCCGTTCAGCAGCACCAGGGTGCGCTGGTCGCCCAGGCCGCGCAGCGAGACGGTGTTCACGCCGCCGCCGCCGTTGACGACGAAGCCGCCGAACTGGTTGTTGATCTGGGTGGAGCCGGCCGAGACCGACGAGCCCTGCAGGATCTCGCTGCCGCTGACCAGGCCGGCCAGGGTCGAACCCTCGGACGTGATCACCTGAACCGGCGAGATGCTGTTGAACTCGTTCCGCCGAATCCGCGAACCGGTGACGACCAGTTCTTCGACCTCGGTGCCGGCCGGAGTGGCCGCCGGGGCGGCGGCCGGCGGGGCGGAAGAGGCGTCCTGCGCCAAGGCGACGGACGGCGCGCCCATGGCGACGACCCCGACGATCATGGTCGTGCACAGAAGGCTATTACGTAACAACATATCTACTCCCCGCAGCGCTGATGGGCATTGTGACTCACTCCCCCGAGGCTCACCGGACAACTTAGGCAGGTCAAAACACGGGCCACAACGCGATAGACGGAGCCGGGCTTTTTCTTGCGCCTCCCGTTACAATATAGTCACACCGCGGTCGCAATATCGCCGCTTTGCAAACGAGACGTGCCCTTTCCAGCCTTGAGCGCCCACCCCACCGCGCTTTTCGGCCATAACCCTCAAAAGTTGCGCCACGCCGAAGCCACATTGCCGAACGGGGGCAAGTGTCGCTACCGTCGGGCGAACGTCGGTTCTCTCGTGAGGGGTTTAAGGTGAGTTCTCGCTTCAAGAAATTGCTGCTGACCATGGCCGCGACGGCCTGCCTGGGCATGGTCTCGGCGATGACCGTTGGGGCCGCGCCCGCCATCGCGGCGGCGCCCAGCGCCAAGGACCTGACCCGCTACCCGGAACTGTCGGACGTGAGCCTGTCGCCGGACGGCAAGCACATCGTCGGCCTGATCTCCAACGACGGCGAGGAGCAGATCATCGCCGTCTGGGAGACGGCCCATCCGGACAAGCAGCCGTTCACGATCGGCTCCAAGCACATGCGGCTGATGAGCGTCCAGTTCATCAAGGACGACCGGCTCGGCGTGGTGGCCCAGCAGACCCTGACGATCGGGTCGTGGAAGGGGCATCTGGGGAAGTTCTACATCACCGACCTGAAGGGCGAGAAATGGACCTCCGCCCTGCCCGAGGAGCGCGCGACCAGCGACCAGGCCGACCTTGAGAAACGGGCCGGAAACCCGGCGCTGCTCAGCCGCCTGCCGGGCGATCCGCAGCATATCCTGGTGATGGACACCAGCACCGAGGGCGAAGGCGACATCTACCGCACCAATGTCTACACCGGCACGGCCGAGCGCGTTGAGCGGGGCTCGGACAAGTTCGGCGACCTGCAGGTGGACAACAAGGGCGAGGTCCGCGCCAAGGTCGAGCTGGACTACGAGGACGGCAAGGCCGTCTACGTCCAGTGGATCAAGGCCCCCAACGGCCAGTGGGGGCCGCACTTCCGCTCCTACGTGAAGGACCGCAACATCTTCGGGATCATCGGCTTCAGCGAGGACCCCAACATCGTCTATGTCACGGGAACCCGGAACGGCGACAAGACCGGGATCTACGAATACGACGTGACCACCAAGACGTTCCTGGAACCGGCTTTCGAGCACAAGCTGTTCGACGCCAGGGGGATCGTCGAGGACGACGCCGGCCACCTGGTGGGCTTCCGCTACGAAGGCGCCCGCAACAGCACCTACTGGACCGATCCGCGACTGGCGGCGATGGACAAGAGCGTTCGCGCGGCGCTGGGCGTCAGGACCACGCCCCTCGACTGGGTCGATCCGGGCACCGGCCAGAAGGCCAAGATCAACGTCGCCGACGGGGCCGACCTGGTGGTGGCCTCGTGGTCCAGCGACCTGACCTCCGCGATCATCGCCAAGACCGGCCCCAAGGAGCCGGGCGAGTACTACCTGTTCAGCAAGGACGGCAAGCTGACCCTGCTGGGCAAGCAGCGGCCGTGGGTCAAGCCCGAGAGCCTCGGCGACACGCGGCTGGTGCAGTACACGGCGCGGGACGGGCTGGTCATCCCGGGCTTCCTGACCACGCCCCCCGCCTCGGCCGGTCCGGGCCCCCACCCGACGATCATCCTGCCGCACGGCGGACCGTGGGCGCGCGATTCACTCGACTGGGACGTCGGGGGCTGGACCCAGTACTTCGCCAGCCGCGGCTACGTCGTGCTGCAACCCCAGTTCCGCGGCAGCGAAGGCTGGGGCCGCAAGCTCTGGGTCGCCGGCGACAGCGAGTGGGGCCAGAAGATGCAGGACGACAAGGACGACGGCGCTAGGTGGCTGATCGACCAGAAGATCGCCGATCCCAAGCGGATCGCGATGTTCGGCTATTCCTACGGCGGCTATTCGGCCCTGGCGGCGAGCATCCGGCCCAACGGGCTCTACCAGTGCGCGGTGTCCGGCGCGGGCGGCAGCCTGGCGGACATGAAGCGGGTCACCGCCGACAGCCGCCTGGGCCGTGAGTTCCAGCGGCCGTTCGTCGGCGGACTGGACGCCATCCAGCACGCGGGCGACGCCCAGATCCCGATCTTCCTCTACCACGGCGAACGCGACACCAATGTCGACATCAAGGATTCCAGGCGCTTCATCGCCGGGCTGAAGGCGGCCGGAAAGCCGTACAAGTGGCTGGAAATCAAGGACATGGGCCACCCCTACCTCACCATGACCCCCGCCATGATGGAGCTGCAGCTGGTCGAGATCGAGAAGTTCTTCCAGAACGAGTGCAAGCCCGGCGGTCTCTGAGGGGCCCGGCGACACGATCCAGGGGCGACGGCGACGTCGCCCCGTTTTCCGGGCTCCGCGCCGGACCTCAGTCGAGGTCGCGGGGGCCGAACGAATCAGGCAGCAGGCTCCAGAACGGCGTGCGACGGGTCGCCCGGCCGTCCTGCACCGAGATGATCTCGCAGGTGTCGCTGGCGAATTCGGCGATCCGCTGGCGGCAGGCCCCGCAGGGCTGGACCACGGTGTTCGAGCCGCCGGCGATCAGCACCTTGGCGATCTTGCGCCCGCCGGCCGTGACCATCGCCCCGATCGCCGTCTGTTCGGCGCAGGTCCCCGACGGATAGGCCGCGTTCTCGACATTGACCCCCAGATGGGCGACGCCGTCCTCGTCGATCACCGCCGCGGCGACCGTGAAATTCGAGTAGCGGGCATAGGCCCTGGTCAGCAGCGCCGGCATGGCCGCCGCCAGATCTTCCTCGAAAGTTGCAATTTCTCGCGCGCTCATGCCTCGATCCGCCTCTCCGGCAGGTCGCGCCGGGTAGAGAGGCAATCAGTCGCGGGGCCCGCTTGCAAGCCCGTTTTCGCCCTCTAGCGTCAAGCTTCCCCAGGCGCCTTGGCGACGATCGACAGGGCGTGCACCGGGCCCGCCAGCTCCTCGGCCAGGGCCTGGTGGATGAGTCGCTGGCGGACCACCCGCCCCTTGCCGGCAAAGGCCTGCGCCTCGATCAGCAGGTTGAAATGGCTCTCCCCGCCCTCGCGGTGACCGGCATGGCCGTGGTGGCGGTCGCTGTCGTCGACCACCTCGAGTCGAGTGGGCGAAAAAATGGTGGTCAATTTCGCGGCGATGGTGTCTGCGACGGCGCCCATGACGGCTTCCTTGCTTGTCAATCCTTGAACGGAAATAGCTGCGGCTTACTCTAAGCGCCATGAGCGCCGACTTCGAATATCGACCCAAGTTTTTTGACATCCGCGTCCGCCCGCCGAAAACGGCGGAGGAGAAGGCGCGGGAGAACGACGTCTTCGCCCTGAAACCGGGCGAGGTTCGCTGCGACCATCCCGAGTGCCGCCTGGCCGCCACGGCCAAGGCGCCCAAGTCGCGCGACATGCCGGGCGTCTACTACAATTTCTGCGTCAAGCACGCGGCCGAATATAACAAGAACTGGAACTTCTACGCCGGCATGAGCGAGGGGCAGATCCGCTCGCAGCAGGAGCAGGAGAAGATGACCGGCGGCCGGCCCACCTGGAGCATGAAGGCCGACGGCCGCTCGCGCGAGGCCGCCGCCATGGCCGCCCGCGACGCCCGCCACCTCAACGACCCGTTCGGCCTGTTCCGCGCCCAGCAGCGCAAGGCCGAGGCCGCCGCCGTCAGCCGCAACCTGGGCAAGCTGGAACGCCAGGCCCTGGCCGACCTCGACCTCGAGGCCGACGCCGACGGTCCGGCCATCCGCGCCAAGTACAAGGACCTGCTCAAGCGCTGCCACCCCGACATGAACGGCGGCGACCGCAGCGCCGAGCACAAGCTGCAGCGGGTGATCAAGGCCTACAAGACCCTGCAGAAGTCGGGCCTGACGGGGTAGGCGCGCGCCCGCCCGGGCCTCACGGTCCGGCCACCCGCGCGACCTCGCTCTGGATCGCGCCGATCAGGGTCGTGGCCCCGGCGTCCTGGTTCGACAGCGCGACCGCCACGTAGCCACGGTCCAGATAGATGTCGAGCTGGCTGCTGATGCCGGCGAAGCTGCCGTCGTGACCCACGATCCTGCCCGCCGCCGAGGCCTGCACGGTGAAGCCGGCCCCGTAACCGTTCGGCGGATGATCGGTCCACAGCGTCTTCAGCCCGGCCGGCGAGACCAGCTTGCCCGCTTGCAGCGCCGTGGCGAACCGCAGCAGGTCGCCGACCGTCGAGAAACCGCCGCCGGCCGGGCTGCCCCGGAACGTGTGGTCGAAGGTGTTCTCCCGCCAGCCATAGGGCTGGTCCGGCGCATAGACGTAGCCGACCGCGAGGTTCTCGACCGGCTGGTCCATCGGGTAGCTGTCGGTCCGGGTCATGCCGGCGGGCTTGTAGATATGCTCGCGCACATAGTCGAAATAGCTGACGCCCGAGGCCTTCTCGATCACCACGCCCAGCATCAGCATGCCCGTGTTGCTGTAGGCGTACTGCGTTCCGGGCTTGAACTCCGGCGCTTCGCCCTGGACCAGCGGCTTGTAGTCGTCCAGTTGGCCGTAGAGGGCCCGCGAACTGCCCCGGAACCGATCGCCCAGATAATTGCCCAGGCCGCTGGTGTGGGTCAGCAGCTGGCGCACGGTGATCGGGTCGGAGACCGCGCGCGGCAGCCAGGTTTCGTCGGCGTAGCGGCTCAGCGGATCGTCCAGCGAGACCTTGCCCGCCTCGACCAGCTGCAGCACCGCCACGGCGGTGAACATCTTGTTCATGGAGCCCAGGTTGAAGCGGGTCTCGACGGTGTTTCTGGCGTGATAGCGCCGGTTGGCCTCACCGCAGGCCTTCTCGACCAGCACCGCGCCGTCCTTGGCCACCAGCACCGCGCCCGAGAAGACGTCGCTCTCGCACCCCCGAGCCACCATGCGCTCAATGCTCGCCGCCAGGGCTTTGGCCGGCAACGGCGACGCCAACTCCGCGCTCCAGGCCGGCGTGGCGCCGGGTTCGACCGAGGTGATCCGGCGCTCCCCCGTCGTCTCGAACTCCAGCGCCAGGCCGTGCAGGCCCCCATACAGCCGATCCTTCAGCACCACCTCGACGCGGGAAGCCGTCGGGTCGGCGGGGCGGACGGCGACCAGATCGATCCCGCCCGTCGCCCGGCGCTGGTTACGGGAAAACCGCTGGAAGGACCGCAGCGACACCTGCTTGTTGAACGCCTCGCTGAAGTCGCGATCGCGAATGTTCGACATCTCTGTCGGGTCGGCGCTGTTCACCGAGGCGACATAGGCCCGGACGTGGTCGCCGACCGGTCCCGCCGGCGGCGACTGCGCGAAGGCGGGCGCGGCGCCCGACAGGCACAAGGAAAGCAGGGCTAGGCCGAACCGACGCATTCTGATGGATCCCCCGTCCGCTCACCCTGACGAGCGACGACGCCTGAGCTTAGGCATGGGCGAGGCGGTTCTCAACCGTACGTCGCGTGACCGAACACCCGTGAGCAAGACCTGGGCCTCAACTTGGGTCCCGGCATTCGTCGGGATGAACGGTGTCTTGTGGGCGGACAGGCCCGCCCCACCGCCCCCACGCCCAGGCCGCCAGCCAGCAGGCCATGGCCCAGGCCGCGCCGACGCTCCAGCCCGCCAGCACGTCGCTGGCCCAGTGGACGCCCAGATAGACCCGCGACGCCCCGACCAGCAGGCTGAGCAGCACCGCCGCGCCCAGGGCCAGGGCCTTGACCCGCCGGCGGGGCGAAAACCGCGCCGCCAGGGCGCCCAGGGTCAGGAACACCACGGCCGACAGCATGGCGTGGCCGGACGGAAAGCTGGGATTGGCCGCCTCGACGGCGCGGTAGACCATTTCCGGCCGCTCACGCAGGAACAGGTGCTTGAGGGCCTGGCTGATCGCCACCCCGCCGACCGCTCCCACCAGCACCACCACCGCCTCGCTCCAGCGCCTCAGGCACAGCATCAGGGCGACGGCCAGGACGACGACCAGGCCCAGCACGGTCACCGAGCCCAGGGCGGTGACGTCGGCGGCGGCGACGTGCAGCCACGGGGGGCCGACCAGGCCGCTGGGGTCGCCCGGCAGGCGCAGGGCCCGCAGCACGGCCATGTCGAAGGCCTTGGTGTCGCCCTCGGCCACCGCCTCGGACAGGTCCAGGAACGCCAGGGCCCCGCCGGCCAGCACCAGCAGGGCGGCCAGAACCCCCAGTTCGCCCCGCGCGGCGGCGAGCAGGCGCGCCCAATCCCGGCGAGGTTGAAGGTCTGAAAGGCGCCTCATGGACAAGTGAACGCACCAATATCGGATTGGCGCCGGTCAAATATTCCCAGGATGAGCGAAATGTTTCCGCGACGAAATGTGATGAACCATTCCTGACGAGCGCCGTTCATCCCGAGTCCAAATCGCCTTCGCTAGGGTCGGACTTGCGAAGAAGAGGTTCGGCGGTGTCGGACCGCCACACAATCAGGAAAGGATCTCGCCATGAAGCGTCTGATCATCACCACCCTGGCCGCCACCCTGCTGGCCGGCACGGCCCTCTCGGGCACGGCCATGGCCGCCGGCCAACGCTATGACGACCGTCGCGACGATCGCTACGAGCAACGCCACGACCAGCGGGACTACCGCCATGACCGCCGCGACTATCGCCACGACCGCAAGGACGAGCGCAAGGCCTACCGCCACTGGCAGCGCGGCCAGCGGCTGGACGCCCGCTATCGCGACAACCGCTACTATGTCCGCGACTACCACCGCTACGGCCTGCGCGCCCCGCCCCGCGGCTACCGCTGGCAGCGGGTCGACGACAGCTACATCCTGGCGGCCGTCGCCACCGGTGTGATCATGTCGGTGATCATCGCCAACAACTAGGCCTGGTTCGGGTCCAAGCTGATCGCCCCGGATGGCTCCCGCCGTCCGGGGCGTGGTGTTTTTTAGGGTCGGAAGCGCCCTCGCCCCTTCCCCTCCCCCACGTCAAGGCGGTAATCGGAAGTCATGCCCGACCTGACCGACGCCCACGCCTCCGATCCCCTGATCACCCTGGCCCCCGACAAGTGGGTCACGCTGCGTGACGCCTTCGGCGTCGACAGCGACATGAAGGTTCCGTACTTCAGCCACCGCGACAGCCACGTGCCGGAGATCGACACCGCCTACCGGTTCGATCCCCAGACCACCAAGGCGATCTGCGCGGGCTTCGCCCATGACCGCCGGGTGATGGTCCAGGGCTATCACGGCACCGGCAAGAGCACGCACATCGAGCAGATCGCCGCCCGGCTGAACTGGCCGCTGGTGCGGGTCAACCTCGACAGCCACGTCAGCCGGATCGACCTGGTCGGCAAGGACGCCATCGTCCTGAAGGACGGCAAGCAGGTCACCGAATTCCGCGAAGGCATCCTGCCCTGGACCCTGCAGCGCCCGATCGCCCTGGTGTTCGACGAATACGACGCCGGTCGCCCTGACGTGATGTTCGTCATCCAGCGCGTGCTGGAGGCCGGCGGCAAGCTGACCCTGCTCGACCAGAACCGGGTGATCCGCGCCAACCCCTATTTCCGGCTGTTTTCCACGACCAACACCATCGGTCTGGGCGACACGACGGGCCTCTATCACGGCACCCAGCAGATCAACCAAGGCCAGATGGACCGCTGGAGCATCGTCACGACGCTCAACTACCTCGACCACGACGTCGAGGCCGGCATCGTCCTGGCCAAGAACCCGTCCTACGACACCCCTGAAGGCAAGCGGACGATCGCGGCCATGGTCCGCGTCGCCGACATGACCCGCAACGCCTTCATGAACGGCGACATCTCGACGGTCATGAGCCCGCGCACGGTGATCACCTGGGCCCAGAACGCCGAGATCTTCGACAAGGACATCGGCCTGGCGTTCCGCCTGACCTTCCTGAACAAGTGCGACGAGCTGGAGCGGCCGACCGTGGCCGAGTTCTTCCAGCGGGCGTTCGGCACGGACCTGCCCGAGAGCGCGGCGCGGGTGAAGGTGGCCTAGGCGGATGCGGGCGGCGTTCGCCCTGATCGCCGCCACCGCCGATTAACCGATCAAGGCGGGAATCGATCTCCCAGCGCCGCGCCGCGACAGTGCGCCAGGCGACCCATGCGGCTGCTCTCCCCACATCCCGGGGCTATCGCATATGACCCAAAACGGTTGTCATCCCGGACGAGCGTGCAGCGCGACGATCCGGGACCGACGCGCGAACTCGGCGCTTCCGGCGGTCCCGGATCGGCGCTTCGCTTGTCCGGGATGACAGCTTTTTTCGCGGCGAGTCCATATGCGATGGCCCTGCCCGCACCCAGCGACACCTGAAGGTATCTCGAACCGCGCGTTTCGCCGCGATACCGAAACATTGTTCCGATCCTGACAGCCGAGCTTATCGGGGTCGATACGTCCGGGTCATGCGGCGGCCATGGCCAAGATCTAGCGAAAGGGGACACGCATTACAGGTCGTTCATGTCCCGCCATCTCCTCACCACGGCCGCCCTGGCCCCGTTGCTGCTGTACGCCGGCGGGGTCCGCGCCGAGACCCAGGTCACCAGCAGCTCGCGGACGACGCCGATCGCCACCTCCACGGCCAACGCCGGCGCCGCCGACGATGTGAAGATCACCGCCGACGGGGCGATCAAGCCGACCGCCTCGGGCGCCATCGCCACCGTCGACAGCGACAACACCCTGACCAACAACGGCGTGCTGTCGACCAACAACGTTTCCGATTCCATCGGCATGCTGGTGCTGGGCGGCCATACGGGGACGGTGCTCAACAGCGCGACCATCAGCCTGGTCGAGGACTACGACTACACCGACGACGACAGCGACGGCGACTATGACGGCCTGTTCGCCAAGGGGTCGGGGCGCTACGGCGTCCGGCTGACCGGCAGCAGCCCGTTCGTCGGCGCGATCACCAACGACTCGACGGGCTCGATCAGCATCGAGGGCAACGACTCGGCCGGCGTCAGCCTCGAGGCCGCCCTGACCGGCTCCCTGCTCAACGCCGGCACGATCAGCGTCACCGGCGATCGCGGTTACGGCATCCGCAACACCGGGACCATCAGCGGCGACCTGACCAGCACCGGCTCGGTCAGCGTGCTGGGCGCGGGCAGCGTCGGGGTGGCGGTCGACGGCGACGTCTCGGGGGTCCTCAAGATCCAGGGCTCGGTCTATGCCACCGGCTATCGCGTCACCAGCCGCTACGCCGACCCCGACGACGAGGCGCTGCTCGACGCCGACGACCTGCTGCAGGGCGGCGGCGGGGTGCGGGTCACCGCCGACGTCGGCGGCGGCGTGCTGCTGGACGCCCCGCCCACCGACACCAACGACGACACCAGCGACGACGAGGACGGCGACGGCGTCACCGACAGCAGCGAGGGCACGGCCTCGATCACCGCCTACGGCTCGGCCCCGGCCCTGCTGATCGGCTCGGACAGCCGCGCGGTGACGGTGGGCGCGGTGGGGACCGGCGACGACGCCTACGGCCTGCTCATCAAGGGTTCGGTGACCGCCGCCGGCGTCCACGACGGGATCACCGCCACCGGCGTGCAGCTGGGCGGGGCGACGGGGCAGTCGACCCTGATCACCGGCGGCGTGCGGCTGGACGGGTCGATCTCGGCCAGCGCCTACGAGGCCGACGCGGTCGGCCTGAAGCTCAACGCCGGCGCCGTGGCCGACACGCTGTGGAACAAGGGCTCGCTGGCCGCCTCGGTCACCGGCGACACCGCCGTGACCGCCACCGCCCTGAACATCGCGGCCGGCGCCAGCATGGCCAGCGTGACCAACGCCGGGATGATCAGCGCCACCGTCGCCGGCGAAGGCGGCTCGGCCTACGCCATCGTCGATCAGTCGGGCGGGCTGAAGACCATCACCAACACCGGCACGATCGCCGCCTATGTCTATGCCACCGACGACGAATACGACACCGACGACAGCGACACCGACGCCGCCAACGAGGTGGTCAAGGGCGTCGCTGTCGCCATCGACCTCAGCCGGAACACCACCGGGGTGACGATCGTCCAGTCCGGGGTCAATGACGGCGACGACGGCGACGACGGGGTGGCCGACACCGATACCGACGGCGACGGCGTGGACGACGCCGACGAGCCGCTGATCCGCGGCAGGGTGCTGCTCGGTTCGGGCGACGACAGCCTGTCGATCCTCAACGGCGGGGTGATCGGCGACGTGGCGTTCGGCGACGGCGCCGACAAGCTGACCATCGACGGCACGGGCTACATGATCGGCGCCCTGACCGACAGCGACGGCAAGCTCGACGTCACCATCGGCAACGGCAAGCTCTACCTGACCAACGCCGAGACCATCAAGGCCACCAGCCTGACGCTCGGCGCCGACAGCACCCTGGTCTTCACCGCCGATCCGGCGGCCGGGACCCAGACCAAGCTGGTGGTCGACACCGCCACCATCGCCTCGGGCGCCACCCTGGGCCTGAACCTGACCAGCCTGCTGACCACCCCGACCACCTACACGGTGATCGAGGCCGGCAGCCTGACCGCCGGGACCATCGACCAGGACCTGCTGGGCAACGCGCCCTACCTCTATGTCGCCAAGGGCTATGCCGAGGGCAACAACGTGCTGATCGACGTCCGCCGGCGCACGGCGACCGAGGCCGCGATGTCGCGCAGCCAGACCAGCGCCTATGACGCGGTGTTCGCGGCCCTGTCGAACAACACCGACATCGCCGGCGCCTTCCTGGGCCAGAACACCCGCGACGGCTTCTTCAACCTCTACGACCAGATGCTGCCCAGCCAGGGCGAGGGCCTGTTCGCGGCGCTGCAGACCGTGCAGCAGCAGATCTCGGCGGCGACCGCCGTGCGTCCCGACGGCGCCGAACGCTACGGCCCCGACAGCGCCTGGGTGCAGGAGATCAACGCCCTGATCCGCCGCGACGACGGCGACACCCAGGGCTCCGACACCCAGGCCCTGGGCGTGGTGGCCGGCTACGAGGCCATGGGCGACGCCGGCGGCGCGCTGGGCGTCACCCTCGCGGCGGTCAGTCTCGAGGAACACGACACGGTGGCCAAGCTGGGCGAGAAGACCACGGCCTCGATCCTCCAGGCCGGCCTCTACTGGCGCCGGGCGCTCGGCGGCTGGCGCTTCAACCTCGGCGGCGGCCTGGGCTACAGCCGTTTCAACGGCGACCGCGCCTTCCTCGCGGGGGACACCGACGGCGACGGCGTCGCCCAGGCGTCCATCACCAACACCGCCGCCTGGAACGGCATGGTCGCCAACGCCTTCGCCGGCCTCGCCTACGAGGCCAGGCTGGGCCGGGCCTATCTGCGTCCCGAAGGCCGGCTGGACTATGTCTGGCTGTGGGAGGGCGAGCGCAAGGAGCACGGCGGCGGCGCGGGCTTCGACCTGACCGTGGCGTCGCGCAACGCCAGCAACCTCAGCGGCGACCTGGGCCTGGTGCTGGGCACGCAGTACGGAACCGACGTCTGGGTGCGGCCCGAGGTGCGGGTCGGCTACCGCCAGACCCTGGCCGGGGCGATGGGCGACACCATCGCCAGCTTCGCCGGCGGCGCGCCGTTCACCCTGGCCTCCAGCGCCGACAAGCAGGGCGCGGTCACCCTGAACCTCGCCCTGCGCACCGGCACCGCCCTGTCCTATTTCGCCGTCGAGGGCGGGGTCGAGGCGTCGCGCAAGCAGACCAAGTACTCCGCCCGGCTGGTCGGACGGGCGATGTTCTAGACCCGTGGAAAAGCGCATCCTCATCCTCGACGGCGACGCGGCCGTCCGCCAGCAGATCGGGACCCTGCTGACGGGCTACGGCCTGAACGCGATCGAAGCCGGCAGCGCCCGCGAGATGGAGCACATCCTGCGCGAGACCCAGGTCAGCCTGGTGATGCTGGACATGCTGCTGCCCGACGCCTCGGGCCTGTCGGTCTGCGCCCGGCTGCTGGCCCTGCCCTCGCCGCCGGCGATCATGGTGGTGTCCGACGCCGGCGACGAGTGCGACGTGGTGGTCGGCCTGGAGATCGGCGCCGACGACTATGTGGTCAAGCCGTTCCGGCCGCGCGAACTGCTGGCCCGGGTGAAGGCGGTGCTGCGCCGGAGCGAGGAGGCCAGGGTCGACACCCCGGCGGCGAAGGCGTCGGTCGCCTACCGTTTCGACGGCTGGCGCTTCAACGCCGCGACCCAGGAGCTGTTCGACCCCCGCGGCGTGGCCGTCACCCTGTCGACCGCCGAATTCCTGGTGCTGTGGGCCCTGGTGGCGCGGCCCAACGAGGTGCTGACCCGCGACCAGCTGCGCCAGGGGCCGCCCGACGCCTATTTCCGGTCCGCGCCGCAGCAGGTGAACGTCGCGATCAGCCGCCTGCGCGGCAAGCTCGACCGGGCCGGCGGCGGACAGATGATCCGCACCGTCCGCCATGTCGGCTACATCTTCGCGGCGCGGGTGGATCGGGTGCAGGCGGATTAGGGCGGCGGATTTCGCAGCGCGGTTTCCAGGCCGGCCTGTGGACTACGGCCTACCGCCGCGACGAGCGCCCTGAGGCGCCCGTCGCGGCGTCGCGGGCTAGAGGATGAAGTCGGTCGTGGCGAGCGAACTGACGCCGTTGATGAGGAGGTGGAAGTCGGCGAGGCCGTCTCCGTTCACGTCTCCCTGCACCGTGCAGACCCCTCCCGAGACGTCATAGCGGAGTTGGCCCGAAACGCCGCTGAAGGCCGAGGTCCCGATGAGGGTGAAGGCCTGGTCGTCGTTCACGTTGGTCCGGGCGTCGATCGTAGAAAGATCGATCTTGTCCGTGCCACCGGCGAAATCGATGATCGTATCGAAGTCGATCTCCGCCACCGCGTTGAAGTCGAAGACGTCGGCGCCGCCTCCGCCGGTCATCTGGTCACGGCCCATACCGCCGATGATGCGGTCGGCCCCGGACGATCCCACGAAGATGTCGTTGCCGGCCTTCAGGTCGATGAAGGTGATCCCCGAGACCGCGATCGCCGAAAGGTCGAAATTGTCGGCGTTGTCGGTGAAGGCCAGGCCGGCGTGGCTGAGACCGCTGGCGGTCTCGACCGTGATGGCCTCGATGCTGGTCATCGAGCTGACGCCGATGATCGCATACTCCGTGGCGGCGACCAGGGTGTCGTAGCCGGCGCCGCCGTCGACCGCGTCGGTTCCCTCGCTTTGGTAGAAGCTGATCTTGTCGTTGCCGCCCTCGCCGTAAATGGTGTCGTTGCCGCCGGCCCCGAACAGGGTGTCGGCGCCTTGAGAGCCGTAGATGGTGTCGTCGCCGACGCCGCCGTTGATCCATCGGATCTGGCTGAGGACGATGTTGCGCATGTCGATCACGTCGGCGTTCGCCGTGCCGACGATCTGCGTGTCGGACAGGTTGTTGCCCTGGATCTCCTCGATCCCCTGGAAGCTGCTGAAGAGGATCTGCGCGGTGGTCTCGACCGCCACCAGCTTGTCGTAGCCGTTTCCGCCCCGGATGTCGTCCAGGCCCGGGATGAAGCCGATCTGGATGATGTCGTTGCCGTCCCCCGTGTCGATGAAGTCGGCGCCGGTCCCCCCGGCGACGATGTCCGCCCCCGCGGTCCCGTAGAAGGTGTCGTCGCCGCTGTTCAGGTTGATGACGCTGAAGGTCCCCGTGACGACGACGGAACGCAGGTCGATCGTGTCGGCGAGGGTGGAGCTGACGAGGCTGACGTTGCTGAAGCCGCCGGTGGAGATTTCCTCGATGCCGGTCATCGACGCCAGTTCGATGGTGGTTCCGTTGGCGTTGGCCAGCAACTTGTCCCAGCCGGCCCCGCCATCGACGGTGTCGAAGCGCAGCTGGGGATCGGTGACCCCGTAAAGGAAGGTGTCGTCGCCCAGCCCGCCCTTGAGATTGTCCGCGCCGGGGCCGCCGTAGATCACGTCCGCGCCCTGGCTGCCGATGATGGTGTCGGCCGGGATGCCGCCGGAGATCATCGCGATCCCGCTGAGCTGGATGTTGGTGAAGTCCCAGAAGAGAAGGTTCTGCAGCGCGATGATGACGTTGGAGAAACCGCCCGAGCTGATCTTTTCGATCCCGGTCATCGACGAGAACAAGATGGTCGCGTTGTTCATGCTCGCCCGGATCTCGTCGAAACCGGTTCCGCCGTCGAAGGCGTCGGTGCCGGTGTATTCGCCGATCAACAGGATGTCGTCGCCGCCGCCGCCGATCAGGCTGTCGTTCCCATCGCCGCCGTCGAGGATGTCGTTCCCGTTGCCGCCGCTGAGGGTGTCGGTCCCGGCCTCGCCCTTGATGATGTCATTCCCGCTGGTGCCGGTGATGTTGTCGTTGCCGTCGCCGGCGTTGATGGTGATCGCGCCGGTGCTGGTCATGCCGCCGAAGTTCAGGGTGTCGTTGCCACTGGTCGCGGCGAAGCCAACATTGGTGAAGCCCCCGCTGGAGATGGCCTCGATCCCCGTGATCGAACTAGCGCTGATGATCACGTTGTTGGCGGCGAACTTGAGGGTGTCGGTCCCGGCGCCGCCATTGAAGCTGTCGACGCCCGCTCCCGCGCCGACCAGGAAGGTGTCGTTGCCGCCGCCTCCGGCCAGGGTGTCGTTTCCAG
Organism: Caulobacter sp. AP07; assembly: GCF_000281955.1. Taxonomy (GTDB): domain Bacteria; phylum Pseudomonadota; class Alphaproteobacteria; order Caulobacterales; family Caulobacteraceae; genus Caulobacter. The sequence continues at coordinate 125,411 of NZ_AKKF01000122.1, forward strand.
CTCCGCCGATGATGATGTCGTCGCCGCCGCCGCCGGTCAGGACATCGTCGCCGCCGAGGCCGTCGAGCTGCCAGTCCTGGACGTCCGGCACGGTGAAGGTGTTGGCCGCCGAGGTCCCGGTCCAGTAGCTGTCGATCTCGTCGATCAGGTTGATGACGATGTCGCCCGTGCTGGTCAGCACGCCGTCCGACGCCTGGATGGTGATGGTGTGGCTGGCCTGGGTGTCGTGGTCGAGGGCGCCGGCCACGGTGACCACGCCGGTCGTGGCGTTGATGGCGAAGCGACCGCCGGCGTCGTTGGTCAGGCTGAAGGTCACGGTCCCGCCGTGCGGGTCGGGCGCGGCGACGGTCAGGCCGCCGACCACGGTTCCGACGGTGGCGAGCTCGGACACCAGGTTGGCGGCGCCGTTGGCGTCGGACGGGGCGGCCGGCGCGGCGTTGCTCACATCGATGGTGAAGCTGGCGCTGGCGGCCTCCGCCCCGCTGCTGGCCTGGACGATGATCTGGTGCGAGGTCGCCGCCTCGTAGTTCAGCAGGTTGGCGTTGGCCACGGTGACCACGCCGGTGGAGGCGTTGATGGCGAACCGGCCGCCGGCGTTGTTGAGCAGGCTGTAGACCAGCGGACCGCCGTTGACGTCGGAGGCGCTGATGGCCAGGCCGGCGACCACGGCGCCGTTCGTCGCGCCCTCGGAAATGGTGTTGGCGGCGCCGTCGCTGTCGGTCGGCGAGTCGTTGGCGACGTTGGTCACCGCGATGGTGAAGACCTGGCTGCTGAAGGCGCCCTGGGCGTCCGTGGCGCGCACCGTGATCTGGTGGGAGGCCGCGGTCTCGAAGTTCAGCCGGGTGGCGTCGGCCACGGTGACGACGCCGGTGGCCCCGTCGATGGCGAAACGGCCGCCCGCGTCATCGGAGAGGCTGTAGGTCACCGTTCCCGTCTTCGGCTCCGTCGCCGAGGCCGTGACGCCGACCACGGCGCCGTTGGCGGCGCCCTCCGAGACGGCGTTGGCGGCCGTGTCGGTGTCCGCCGGCGTGGTCGGCGCGGCGTTGACCACGTCGATGGTGAACGTGGTGTCGGCGGCCGAACTCGCGGTCCCGTCGCTGGCGCGCACGGTGATCTGGTGCGAGGCGGCGACGTCGTGGTCGAGCAGGCTGGCGTCGGCCACGGTGACGACGCCGGTCGCGGCGTCGATGGCGAAACGGCCGCCCGCGTCGTCGACCAGGCTGTAGGTGACGCCGCCGCCGTTCGGATCCGCGGCGCCGATCGTCAGGCCGGCCACGACCGCGCCGTTGGCGGCGTCCTCGGACACCGTGTTGGCGGCCGCGTCGGAGTCCGCCGGGGCGGCGGGGGCCGCATTGGTCACGTCGATGGTGAAGCTGGCCGACGAGACGGCCGTCCCATCGCTGACCTGCACGGTGATCTGGTGCGAGGACGCGGTCTCGAAGTTCAGCTTGGACGCGTCGGCGACGGTGACGGCGCCGGTGGTCGGGTCGATGACGAAGCGGCCGCCGGCGTCGTCCAACAGCGACCAGGTCAGGGTCTGGCCGGCGTCCGGATCGATGGCGCCGAGCACGAGGCCGGCGATGGCGGCGCCCGTGACCGCGCCCTCGGCGACGGTGTTGGCGGCGCCGTCGCCGTCGGTCGGCGCGCCGGGGGCGGCGTTGGGCGCGGGCAGGTCGATGACGGTCGAGCCGAACTTCAGATGCTCGATATTGGTCAGGATGTCGGTTCCGTCGGGACCGGTGATGGTCGCCGAGACGTTGTCGCCGCTCCAGACATAGTCGCCCGCCGCGCCGGAGAAGACCGCGGTGTCGTCGCCGTTCCCACCGTCGAGGATGTCGTCCCCAGCGCCGCCGTCGAGGAGGTCATTGTCGTCCTGGCCGTTCAGGGTGTCGGCGTCGAGGCCGCCGGCCAGGTCGTCGTCGCCCGCGCCGCCATTGACCAGATCGGCATTGTCGGGCGCGCCTTCGTCGCCAGCATAGATGTCGTCACCGGAGCCGAGATTCTTCACGTACATGACTGCACTCCAACACCGAAAGCGTCACGCCCCGGTTGTGTGGCTTGAGGTTGCATACGGGCCGGAGATTGCCTAGGGCGTAGCCGCCCGGTTCCGGAAAACGCCTGTGGAAATAGGCCGCGCCGACTGCCCCGGTCGCGCGCCCGCCCCCTACAGATACTTCGTCAGGCTCAGCGACGAGAGCGTGCTGATCATCGAGAACAGCGCCTCCAGCTGGGTCTGGTACTGGGTGGTCAGGACGGCCGCCTGGGTCAGGTCGGCGTCCTTCAGGGTCGAGACCAGGCTGTCGATGGCGTCGATCCTGGCGGTGTTGTGGGCGGTCGTCGCCTCCAGGGACGCGGCCTGGATGGCGACCGTCTCCTGCAGGGTCCCGACGCCGGTCAGGGCGGTTCCGGCCAGGCCATAGGCCGAGGCGATCGCGCTGGCGTCGGCGGGGTTGGCGGCGACGGTGGCGATGGCCCGCGCCAGTTGTTCGAAGGCCGAGGCGTCGGCGCGAACCGACAACCCCAGCTTCTGGCCCTCGGAGCTGGCATAGGTCCGGCCGGCCGCCGCGCCCTGGTAGTAGGTGGTGTCGGCCCCTGCCGAGGGCGCATAGCCGGCGGCCGTGAAGTCGACCGGCGCGACGTCGGTCGACTGGCCGGAGAACAGGTAGGCGTCGCCCTGCCGGCTGTTGAGCAGGGCCTGCAGGTCGGTCAGCCAGTCGGCCGCGTATTGGCCGGTGGTGGCGGCGTCGAGGGTCGAGCTGCTCATCATCGAGGCCAGCTGGGTCTTGATGGTGGTCGCCAGGTCGGCGATCTCACCCACCGCCGAGTAGGAGGCCTGGACATAGGCCGCCGCGGAGGTCGCGGCCGTGTTGTCGGCGGCCAGGCGGGCGCTCTGGTTGGACAGGGTCAGCACGCTGGCGGTGCTGGTCGCCATGCCGCCATAGGTCTGGGATTTGACGCCCGAGGCGGTCTGGGCCTGCTGGTCGGCCAACCGGGCCTGGACCTTGAGGCTGGCGGCCAGCATGGCCCCGCCATGGGCGAAGCTGGAGATGCGGCTGATCATCAGTTCACCATGCTGACCAGGGCGTCGAACAGGTCGCGGACCATCGAGATCAGCTGGGCGTTGGCCGTGTACTGGCTCTGGTACTGGGTCAGCAGGGCCAGCTCTTCGTCGATGTTCACGGCCGTCAGGTTCTGCAGGCGCGAGGTCGCTGCGTCGCTGGCGGCGGTCGAGGTCGCGCTCTGGCCGGCGGCGTCGGCGATCATCGTGGCCGCGCCGGCCACGAAGCTCGACGCATAGGACGACAGGCTGGTGGTCCTGGCCCCCTGCCCGCCGGTCGCGGCGAAGCCGACCCTGGCGGTTAACAGGCTCGACAGGGCGCCGGCCACCGTGCTGTCGCCGGTCGACAGCGCCCGGTCGCCGGCCGCCAGGGTCCCGGTCGCCGGCAATGCCGCCGTGACCAGGCCGCCGGGGTCTCCCGCCAGGCCGGACGCCACGCCGATGTCGGCGGCGCTGCTTCCCGAGAACAGGTCGTTGAAGCCGAAATAGGCCGAGACACCCGCGCCCGTGCTTCCCACCCCCGCGCCGAGATCGGCCAGGGCCACGCCGTTGGCGCCGTTGGTCGCGGTCACCGACAGCTTGCCGTCGGCCCCGATGCTGGCCGACAGGCCGCCGACGCCGTTCAGGGCGGTGACCAGGTCGCCGACGGTGGACAGGGTCGAAAGGTCCAGGTCCTGGGCCCCGACCACCGTCCCACCGGAATCCACGACCGCCACCCGCAGGCTGCCCGTCGCGGCGAAGGCGTCCGTCGCGCTGACTGCGCCGGCGCTGGTCAGGGTGGTCGGGGCGGGCACGGCGGAACCGGCGTTGGTCACCGCGTTGACCTGGGTGATCAGGGTCGCGGCCAGGGCGTCCAGCTTGTCCTGCTCGCCGGGCAGGGTGGTGTCGCGCAGGGTGACCAGCGCGCCCAGCTCGCCGTCGCCCAGGCTGGCGGTGACGTCCTTGCCGTTCAGGGTGATCCCGGCGATCCCGCCCGGATAGGTCGCCCCGGCCCCCAGCTGGCTGGACGCGGCATAGCTCAGCGTCGCCGCCGTCGTGCCCAGCAGTGGGTCGCCGCCGGTGGCGTAGACCCGCAGCTGGTTGTCGGACGTGACATAACTGCTGACCCCGATCAGGCCCGACAGCGTCGCCAGCTGGGCGTCGCGCTGGTCCTCCAGGGTGGTGACGTCGCCGCCCTGGGCGGTGACGGTGGCGATCTGGTCGTTGAGCGAGGCCAGGGCCTTGAGCGACTGGTTGACGCCGCCCACCGTGGTCTCGATCTGGCTGCTCGCCTGGGTGCGCAGGGCCTGGACCTCGTCCGACAGGCCCTTGATCCCCTGGGCCAGGGCCGAGGCGTCCGAGACCAGCTGGGCCTTGCTGGTGTCGTCGGCGCTGGAGGCCAGGGCCGACAGCGCGGTGGCGAAGGCCGACATCAGGCTGGAGATGTCGTCGCCGCCGTCGGTCGAGCCCAGGGCGGCGTCGTAGGACTGCAGGTAGCCGTCGATCACCGCGTCGTGGCCGGCGGCGGCGGCGGTCTTCAGCACGGTCTTGCTCAGGAAGGCGTCGGCGGCCCTCTGCACGACGGTGTCCGACACCGCCACCGTCGCGGTGGTCGGCGCGGCGGTGACGGTCTTGCGCGTGTAGGTCAGGTCGTCGGCGTTGGCGACATTGGTGTTGGCGACCGCGATCCGGACCTGCGAGGCCGTCAGGGCCGAACCCGCTGCGCCGAGGATCGAGGACAGCGACATGGCGGTCAGCCCCTCCTTGGTCTGTAGCTGGCATGGGCCGACAGGCCGCGATTGACCGCCGCGATCCGCGCCCGGGCCTCGCCGATCTCGCCGTCCAGCCGCGACAGCCGCGACGACAGCGCCGCCTGGACGTCGTGCAGGCTGGACAGCAGCAGCAGGCGGTCCTGGTCCGACGCCGCCGCCAGACCCTCGGCCACGCTGAGCGCCAGGGCCCGGGCCTCCTCGACGGTGGCGACCAGCGGCGCGTCGGCGCCGTGGCGGCGGGAACGTTCGGCGCGCAGCCGCAGGCGTTCGATGGTTCCCATGGCGCTCACCGCATGGCCTGGATCAGGGTGTCGAACATGCCGCTGGTCGTGCTGATCACCTGCGAGGCGGCCGAATAGGCCTGCTGGGCGATGATCATCTTGTTGAACTCGCTGGCGATGTCGGTGGTCGAGCCCTCCAGGGCGCTGGCCACCAGCGTGCCCGAGCTGCCGTCGCCCGGCAGGTTGACGTGGACCTGGCCGGCGTTGGTGTTCTCGTCATAGACCGTGCCCGAGATGTGGGTCAGGCCGCCCGGGTTACTGAAGGTGGCGACCGGGATCTGGTAGATCGCCAGGCTGACCCCGTTGTCGAAATTGGCGGTGACCAGGCCCTGGGCGTCGATGGTGATCCCGGCCAGCTCGCCGTAGTTGGCGCCGTCCTGCTCGAAGGTCGGGGTGATCGACAGGGTCGAGGAGGTCGAGGCGAACTGGGTCAGGCCGTCGGTGCCGCCGGCCGCGCCGAGGTCCAGGGTGATGGCGCTGGTCGCCGCCCCGGTCGAGAAGCCGGTGACGCCGATCGCCACCGGCGAGGGGTTGGTCGAGGCCAGGCTGCCGTCGGTGTTGAAGGTGACGTTGACGCTGGAGGGCGAGATGACCCCTGAGGTCGTCGTGGTGTCCGAGGTCAGGGTCGGGTTGGCCAGGGCCAGCGACCAGCTGTTGTCGGCGGTCTTGGTCCAGGTCTGGCCGACCGTGTGGCTGACGCCCAGCGAGTCGATGATCTCCATGCTGGTGGTGAAGGCCTGGCCGATCGTGGCGTCGGCGGGCAGGTTGGCGGCCATGCCGACATTCGCTGTCGCCTTGGCCGTGCCGCCGATCGAGTCGAGATTGATGGTCTCCAGGCTCGACAGGTCGCTGCTGTTGGAGGCCAGGACATTGCCGTCGGCGTCGGTCGGCAGGCCCTTGAGGTAGTAGCCCTCGCTGTTGACCAGGTAGCCGTCGGCGTCGGTCGAGAAGCTGCCGTTGCGGCTGTAGGCCAGGTCGGTGGCCGCGTCGTCCGGATGGGCGGCGACCACGAAGAAGCCCGCGCCGTCGATGGCGACATTGGTCGAGGTCGCGGTGGTCGAGATCACCCCGCCGACGCTGAGCGCCTGATTGGTCTTGGCGATCACCGAGCTGGTCGACTTGGCCGAGCCCATGGCCCCGCTGACCAGCGACTGGAAGTCGACCTCCTTGGTCTTGTAGGCGGTGGTGGCCGAGTTGGCGATGTTCTCGGAGATGGCCGACAGGGCCAGGCTCTGGGCGGTCAGGCCCGACACCGCGGTGGAAAGCGCCGAGGAAAGGCTCATGGCGCGGCCCTATTCCGAGGCCGAGGCGAGCATCTGGACCTGGGTCAGCAGCGACGACAGGCTGTCCGACATCGTCGTCAGCGTGTCGTTCATGTTGATCTGCTGCTCGAGGCCCGAATAGGTCGCCAGCTGGTTGGTGAACTCGGTCGGGTCCTGCGGATCGAGCGGGTTCTGGTTCTGCAGCTGGGTCATCAGCAGCTGGAGAAAGTCGGTCGTGCCCAGGGCCAGCGTGCCGGTCGACGACGATGTGGCGGTCGTCGCGGCGCTGGTGGTCGCGCTCTGGGCGGACGTGATGGCGGTCATTGGAAAACCCTCCGGTGACGCCGAGCGGCGCCGATCGGAGGGTTCAACGGAGGCGGGGCGGCGGATGGGGCGGTGTTTTTTGCGCCGTGCGCCCGCCGAAAAAACACCGCCCCATCCGGCGGGCGCCCCTCGTTCAACGCTCGAAGCCTGGCCGCGCAGAACGGCGGGAGGCTTCCCGCTCCGGGCGTTCCGGCAGCGGCCTCAAGCAGAGAGCCGGATTAGAAAATGCCTGTCATCTCAACCAACACAGCGGCCAACACCGCCCTGCGCTACCTGAACAACAACTCAGCGGCGCAGAGCGAATCCCTGGCCAAGCTGTCGAGCGGCTCGCGGATCGTGAGCGCCAAGGACGACGCGTCCGGCCTGGCCATCGCGACGTCCATGAACGCTGACATCACCGTACTCAACCAAGCCGCCACCAACGTCACCAGCGGCACGTCGGTGCTCAACACCGCCGATGGCGCCCTGTCCAACATCGCCGACATCCTGCAACGGATGAAGTCGCTGACGGCCCAGGCGCAGTCGGGCAGCTCCAGCACCGACGACCTCAGCTACATCGACGCCGAGTACCAGCAGCTGCTGGGGGAAATCGACGACATCGCCACGACCACCGCCTTCAACGGCGTGGCCCTGTTGGACGGGACCAGCGCCTATTCCACGGGCGTCGACTTCCTGGTCGGCACCGCCAGCACCGACACCATCACGGTGACGATGGGCGGCGCCGACACGACGACCCTGGCGCTGAACGGCACCGCGATCACCGACGCCACATCGGCGGCGACCAACATGGACCTCATCGACACCGCGATCACCACGATCTCGGCGGCGCGGGCCAATGCGGGCGCCACCCTGTCGCGCTTCGAGTATCGCGGCGACGTGATCTCGACCTCGCTGGAGAACCTGCAATCGGCGAAGTCGGCGATCTCCGACGTCGACATCGCCGCCGAGCAGACCAACTTCACCAACGCCCAGACCCTGACCAGCGCAGCGATCGCCGCCCTCGGGCAAGCGAACTCGATGAGCCAGTCGCTTCTGAAGTTGCTGCAGTAGTCGGCTCATCGGCGGACGGCGCCGCGCCCGCGCCGCCGCGCGTCGCTCTGGGCGGGAGGGCCCTTGCGTCCTCCCGCCGCCTTTTCCGGCGATCCCCCGAAGGCCTGCCATGACCACCACCAGCGCCGTCTCGACCTCCGGCTCGACCAGCCATGTGACCGGCACGATCTCGGGCCTCGACACCGACGCCCTGATCGAGGCGGCGGTGGCGCAGAAGACCGCCCGCGCCGACACCATCGACGTCAAGGTCACCGCCAACCAGGCCAAGGTCGCGGCCTACCAGACCCTGCAGACCCTGCTGCAGGCGGTGTCGGACTCGATGTCCAGCCTGGCCGCGGCGGCCTACAGCTCGGTCTCGACCACCACCAACGCCTTCGACGAGAAACAGGCCTACCTGACCGCCTCGGACGGCAGCGACGCCACCGACATCCTCGCCATCAGCGCCGACAGCGACGCCATCGCCGCCGCCTACGACATCTCGGTCACCCAGCTGGCCAAGGCGATGAAGGTCGCCTCCGCCGCCCAGGGCGCGACCGCCGCCCTGGGGCTGGACGGGGTGATGTCGCTGAGCGCGAGCGGCGGGACGGCGGTCGAGATCACCGTCACCGCCGACATGACGCTGGGCGGCCTGGCCTCGGCCATCAACGCCCAGGCCACCGCCAGCGGGGTCACCGCCACGGTGATCACCGGCGCCGCCGGGGCCCAACTGGTGCTGTCGACCAGCGGCGCCAACCAACAGGTCACCCTGTCGACCGTGTCCGGCGACGACATCGGCCTGGGCGTCGGCCTGACGGACGCCGGCGGGGCCTTCGCCTCGGTGCTGCAGGCCGCCCAGCCGTCGATCGTGGTCATCGACGGCCTGACCGTGCAGGGCGACAGCAACGAGCTGACCGACGTCGTGCCCGGCCTGTCGATCTCGCTGCTGCAAGCCACGACCGCCGGCCAGAGCGTCACCCTCGACATCGAGGCCAACTACGACGACATCAAGACCTCGATCACCGACTTCGTCAGCGCCTACAACGCTCTGCGCGCCTTCGTGACCACCAACCAGACGGTGGGGTCGGACGGCGCGGTGGCCGACGACGCGGTGCTGTTCGCCGACAGCATCCTGCGCGACGCCGGACGCCAGCTGAACGCGGTGCTGTCGGGCGCGCCCAGCTCGGCCGGCGACGAGGTGGCCAACCTCGCCGACCTCGGGATCAGCTTCGACGCCGACAACCAGCTGGTGCTGTCCAGCGAGACCACCCTGGACAACCTGCTGCTGACCGACCTCGCCAGCGTCGCCAGCTTCTTCGAGACCCGCTTCACGGCCGACAACGCCAACCTCAAGCTGCTGAAGAACGCCACCGCCCTGTCGTTCGACTTCGCCCTGGACGTCACCGCCGTCGACGGGACCATCGCCGGCGTGTCGGTGAACGGCGACTCCAGCCTGTTCACGGTCTCCGGCAGCCTGATCACGGGCGCCAAGGGCACGATCTACGAGGGATTGTCCTTCGCCCTGGCCTCGGCGACCAGCGGGACGATCGCGGTGAAGATCGACCAGGGCTTCGCCAACAGGATCACCAGCCTGCTGAACGGTTTCGCCAACACCACCAGCGGCGTGATCCAGACCCAGATCGCCAGCCTGGAGGACATCGACGCGTCGCTGACCACCAAGGCCGACGAGATCCGCGGCGACGCCGAGGACTACCGGGCCCGCCTGGTCGCCAGGTACGCGGCCATGGAGACCGAGCTCTACGCCGCCCAGACCCTTCAATCCCAGATCGAGGCCATCCTAGGAGCCAGCAGCGATGACGACAGCTAACAGCCGGGCGCTCGGCGCCTACGCGGCCGCCGGCCGCCTCAACCAGAGCCCGCGCGACGTCCTGGCGGCCGTGCATGAGCAGCTCTACCGGGCGATCGCCTCGGCAAAAACCGCCCACGAGGCCGGAGCGCTGGATCAAATGTGCCGTCACGCGGCGCACGCCACCCAGATCCTGATGGTGCTGTCGACCAGCCTGGATTTCGCGGCCGCCGGTCCCGACGGCGCGATGTTGCGGCGCTTCTACCTTTTCTTGCTGGAGGCGCTGACCGACGCATCCCGCCGAAGCAGCATGTCGCCTTCGTATCAGAAATCTCTTGAATTATTACAACCCTTCTGCAAGTCATTGAGAATGAAATAATGAGAATATGAAAGATTACAGGTAAATATCCGCATGCATTGATGATGTATAAAGTCGAAATATGGCACGCCATTTGCCTTGGTTCATTTCAAGATCACTCTGAATTGGACTGAGACAATGCCAGGCTCGATGAACATTGATGTCGCCGACCAGCGTTCCGACGAAGACCTGTTCATGGCGTGCGCCGACGACGAGCCGGGGGCCTTCCGCCAGCTGGTCGACCGGCACCTGCGGATGGTGCGCCGCCTGGCGCTGAACGTGCTGGGCGACGTCCACGAGGCCGAGGACGTCGCCCAGGAGGTCTTCGTCTCGGTGTGGAAGGCGCGGATCGACTGGCGGCCGGACGCGCGGTTCGCGACCTGGCTGCACCGGATCGCCATCAACAAGGCCATCGACCGGCGGCGTTCGTTTCGGGGTGCGCTGCGGATCTCGCCCGAGCCGCAGGACGTCATCACCCGCCTGGCCGACGCCGATCCGCGCGCCGCCGCCCCGGAAGACGCTCAAGGCCGCCTCGAGCGGATGGAAAGCGCCAAGGGGTTGCGGCGGGCCCTGGAGCGGCTTCCCGCCAGCCAGGCTCAGGCCCTGACCCTGTTCTATTTCGAGGAGCTGGACGTTAGTAGAATCGCTGACGTCATGGACTGTTCGGAACAGGCGGTGCGGTCGCTCCTCAAACGGGGGCGGCAGGCGCTGAAATCAACTCTCCAGAAACAGAAGAAGATCTGTAGCCATGGACATCGCCCGGTTCAAAGCCAACCTCAACGCCCTGGGAGCCGATCTTGAGCGCTGGCCCCCGGACGAGGCCGAGGCGGCCGTCGCCCTGCTCGCCGCCTCCACGCCGGCCCAGGACCTGTTCGCCCGCGCCACCGCCGATGACCTGCTGCTGTTCGGCGACGCGGGGCCGGACGTCGACGGCCTGACCGACGCGACGCTCCAGCGCATCGACTCTGAAACATAACGGCCATGTTCCCGCCCTGACTCGCAAGCCTGGCCTGTGGCATAAATCGTCGCCATGACCGTGCCCGCGCTCGCCGACAACACCACCGTTCTGCTGGTCGAGGATGACGACGTCCTGCGGCAGGAAATGGCCGGCTACCTGACCGCCCAGGGCTATGCCGTGCGCGAGGCCGACACCGCCGCCGCGGCGCGCGCCGTGCTGGACAGCCGTCCGGTCGACGTGCTGGTGCTGGACGTCAACCTGCCGGGCGAGAGCGGCCTGTCGCTGTGCCGCCAGATCTCGGGAACCGACGGGCCGGCCATCCTGCTGCTCAGCGCCCTGGGCGACCCGGTGGACCGCATCGTCGGGCTGGAACTGGGCGCCGACGACTATGTCGTCAAGCCGATCCCGCCGCGCGAACTGCTGGCCCGGGTCAAGGCCCTGCTGCGGCGCCGGACCGGCGGCGGCAAGAGCGCCCGGAGCACCGTCCACGTCTTCGCCGGCTTCCGGCTGGATGTGGCGGCCCGGCAGCTGACCGCGCCCAACGGCGTGCTGCTGCTGCTGACCCCGGGCGAGTTCACCATCCTTTCGGTCCTGGTCGAGAACGCCCGCTCGGTGGTGTCGCGCGACGAGCTGATGAGCATCATCGCCGGCGAGGCGGTCGAGACCTTCGGCCGCCGGGTGGACCTGCACATCAGCCGCCTGCGCCGCAAGATCGAGGCCCAGTCGGACCAGGAGCTGATCCGCACCTATCGCGGCCTGGGCTACATGCTGGACGCCAAGGTGTCGGTCGAGTGACCGCCGTCGGCCGCCCGCTGCGCCGATGGCCGAGCCCGCCGATCGCCTTCCAGATCCTGGCCCTGCTGCTGGCCGGCCTGATGGTGGCCCAGACCGTGACCCTGATCCTCACCGTGCTGCTGCCGCCGGCCCCGGCCACGCAGCACAGCCTGGCCGACATCGCCGCCGGGCTGCGCGGCGCCGTCCCCGACGACGGCGACGATGACGACCGCCCCCTGGTCCGCACCGTCGAGACGCAACCACCCAGCCTGCAAAGCCCGGGCTGGGTGGCGTCGGAACAGGCCAGCGCCGACCTGGCCCGCCTGCTGAAGGTCGACCGGCGCGACGTCCGCCTGCTGTTCTACGCGCCGCCGCCCTTCGCCGGCACCGAGAGCCGGCGCGGTCACCGCCCGACGCCCCTGGCGGCCCTGCTGACCTCGACGGCCTACGCCCAGACCCCGGCCTCGGGGCCGACGGGCGCCATCCTGCAACGCGACGCCGGCGCCGGCCTCCCCGGTGCGCCGGGCGGGTGGGGCGGCCCCGGCCCGGGGGTCGTCATCGGCGGCATGAGCGCGCGATCGGGCGTCCAGGCCTTCCCGTCCGGAGGGTTCGCCGGGCCGTCGTCCGCCATGCGCTCGCTCGGCGACGGCCCGCGCCAGCGCGCCTTCGTCCGCTCCGGCTTCGGCGGGCCGGTCGGCGTCCCCGGCGGCGCGGGCGGCGGCGTGGTGATCGGCGGCCGGACCTTCGATCGCGCGCCCGCGACCGCGTCCCGCTTCGTGATGACGAAACCCGCGGCCCGCTTCAGCGACCCGCTGTTCAACGCGCCGTTCCGCAGTTCGACGCCGGTGATCGCGCCGGCCAGGCCCGCCCCCCTGGTTCTCGATCCGGTCGCCGACGCGGCGGCCCGCGAGCCCACCCTCAGCCCGCTCGGCCCCGGACCGGTGGTCCGCCTGACGCCGGCCGACGAACCGGTGCGGACCGCCCCGCCGACGCTTCCGCCACCGCCGCCGGCGGCGGCGCGCGCGGCCCCGGCCGAGCCCGACAACGCCGTCACCGGTCGCGCCCTGGCCCCGCCCGTCGCCCGCAGCCTGTTCGGCCTGGCCCCGGCCCCGTTCATCGAGGGCGACTTCGTGGCCGCCCTGAAGGTCGGTCCCGACCGCTGGGTGACCCTGCGGCCCGAGCCCGAGGCCTTTCCCAACAGCTGGCAGCGCCGGGTGCTGATGTGGTTCGCCCTGTCCCTGGCCGTGGTCGCGCCGCTGGGCTGGGTCTTCGCGCGCCGCCTGGCCGCGCCGCTGGCCGGCTTCGCCGCCGCCGCCGAGCGCCTGGGCCGCGACCCGTCCTCGCCGGTGATGGTCAGCGACGGCCCGGCCGAGGTCGGACGGGCCGCCCGGGCGTTCAACGCCATGCAGGCCCGCCTCACCCGCTACATCACCGACCGCACGGCGATGATCGGGGCCATCTCGCACGACCTGCGCACGCCGCTGGCCCGCATGCGCTTCCGGTTGGAGCGGGCCTCGCCCGCCCTGCGGCGCGAGATCGGCCAGGACATCGACCAGATGGAGGCGATGATCAGCTCGGTCCTGGCCTTCATGCGCGACGACGCCGAGGCCGGCGCCCGGCAACGGGTCGACCTGCGCTCGCTGCTGGAATGCGTGATCGACGAGGCCGAGGTCACCGGCGCGGCAATCGAACTGGAGTCCGGCGAACCGGCCGAGGTCGAGGTGTCGGTGCTGGGGCTGCAGCGGGTGTTCGCCAACCTGGTCGACAACGCGGTCAAGTACGGCGACAGCGCCAAGGTGCGGCTCTATGTCGAGGGCGACGAGGCGGTCACCGAGATCCGCGACCAGGGCCCGGGCCTGTCGCCCGACGACCTGGAGCGGGTGTTCACGCCGTTCTATCGCAGCGTCGGGGCCCGCACCTCCAGCAAGCAGGGCGTCGGCCTGGGCCTGTCCACCGCCCGGTCGATCGTCCGGGCCCATGGCGGCGACATCCGCCTGGACCTGCCGGGCGACGGGCTCCGCGTCCAGGTGCGGCTGCCGGTCGCCCGGCCCGGTCCGGCGCGCGCGCGTCCGCCCGCCGAGATGCAGGCCGCCGAATGATCCTGCTGGGAAGCGGCGCCTCTGTGCAAGACACCCGGGCCGGAACCGTGCTTTGCTCCAACCCGTTTCCTAGAGCGCTTCCCGATCTGATGGCATCGGGCCGGGGCGCTCTAGGTTTTTGTTTTGCGCATTTTCTTCACGCGAACCGGTATCCACTTCGCTCGAAAATGCTCTGGTCACGCCCCTTGGAGTTCGCCCATGACCGACATCACCTACACCATCGTCGAACATGACGGCGGCTGGGCCTACAAGCTGGGCGACGTGTTCTCGGAAACCTTCAGGACCCATGACGCGGCCCTGCACGCCGCCCAGCGGGTGGCCGGCGAGCAGCGGGTGGCCGGCGACGAGACGGGCATCGTCTACGAGGACTCCCGGGGCCAATGGCATGAAGAGCTGTCGGCCGGCGACGACCGCCCGACGACGCACGTGGTCGACAAGGCGTAGAGCCTAAGGCCTGGCCGGCGCGGCGTCGGCGGCCTCGCGTTCGACGACGCTCACCCGGACGCTGGTCGACCAGATCTCGACCCGATCACAGCTGCGATGTTCGGCCAGCAGCGCCTGGGCGTAGCGGGCGGCTTCGCTTCGGTTCCCGACGTCGCGCAGGTCGAGGAACGACGCGCGACCGTCGAGGCTGGAAGCGACAAAGGTGTAGGTCTGCCCCATGGTTCGTCACCATCCGTGGGCCGGAAGGATCGCCGGATTGGCGACCGAGCGACATGGGGCGATCTTAGCACAAATCGCGCCAAGCGTCGCCATTAACTATTCTCGCCGTTGGTTTTCCTCGCCACGTCGAGGAGCTGGCGGAGGGCGTGGGCGTGATCGCCGACACTGGCCCCCACCTGACCGCGTCGCGGCCTGTCCGCCCCATCGGGGGCGGAGGGGGACTTCCCCCGCGATACGTGCTAAGCGCGCGCCAACGAAATTCACGAGAGATCCATGGCCCTTAAAGTCGCCATCGTCGGCCTGCCCAATGTCGGCAAGTCCACCCTGTTCAACGCCCTGACGCAAACCGCGGCGGCGCAAGCCGCGAACTATCCGTTCTGCACCATCGAGCCGAACACCGGCGAAGTGGCGGTGCCCGAGCCGCGCCTGGACGCCCTGGCCAGGATCGCCGGCTCCAAGGAGATCATCCCGGCCCGGATCACCTTCGTCGACATCGCCGGCCTGGTGCGCGGCGCCAGCAAGGGCGAGGGCCTGGGCAACCAGTTCCTGGCCAACATCCGCGACTGCGACGCCGTGGCCTTCGTGGCCCGCTGCTTCGAGGACGGCGACATCGTCCACGTCGAGGGCCGCATCGACCCGATCAGCGACCTCGACATCATCGAGACCGAGCTGATGCTGGCCGACCTCGAAAGCCTGGAAAAGCGCGTCCCCGCCCTGGAGAAGCGCGCCAAGGTCGGCGCTGACAAGGAAAGCGCCAACACCCTGCGCCTGGCCAACATCGCCCTGGCCCTGCTGCGCGAAGGCCGCCCGGCCCGCGCCGCCAAGATCGACGCCGACGACGAGAAGGCCTGGCACATGCTGCAGCTGCTGACCGCGCTGCCGGCCCTCTATGTCTGCAATGTCGACGAGGGCAGCGCCGACAAGGGCAACGGCTATTCCGACCTGGTCGCCGCCCGCGCCGCCCAGGACAACGCCAAGGCCGTGGTGATCTCGGCCCAGATCGAGAGCGAGATCGCCCTGCTGGCGTCCGACGAGCGCGCCGAGTTCCTGGAGACCCTGGGCCTGGTCGAGCCGGGCCTCAACCGCCTGATCCGCGAGGCCTACAACCTGCTGGGCCTGCAGACCTATTTCACGGTCGGCCCCAAGGAAGCCCGCGCCTGGACCATCCACGTCGGCGACACCGGCCCGCAGGCGGCCGGCGTCATCCACACCGATTTCGAGAAGGGCTACATCCGCGCCGAGACCATCGCCTTCGACGACTTCGTCAAGCTGGGCGGCGAGAACGGCGCCAAGGAAGCCGGCAAGATGCGGGCCGAAGGCAAGGACTATGTCGTCAAGGACGGCGACGTGATGCACTTCCGGTTCAACGTCTAGCGACGTGATCCGCCGCCGCTCCCGCGCTTCCTTCGGAACCGCCCTGGGGGCGGCGGCGCTGCTGGCGTTCGCCGCGGCCACGCAAGGCCAGGCCGTATCGCCGCCAGCAGCCACGGGCTCCGCCGACCGCATCGTCATCGAGAAGGCGGCGCACCGGATGACCCTGTTCTCGGGGTCGCGGGCCATCGCCCGCTATCGCGTCTCGCTGGGGCGCGGCGGCCTGGCGCCCAAGGCCCGCGAAGGCGACCGGCGCACGCCCGAGGGCGACTACCGCATCACCGGCCGCAATTCCAACAGCGCCTATCACCGGTCGCTGCGCATCGGCTACCCGACCCCGGCCCAGGCCGCCGAGGCCCGCCGGCGCGGCGTGAAACCCGGCGGCGACATCATGATCCATGGCCTGCCCAATGGTCGCGGCGCATTCGCCAAGCTCTTCGCCGGCCAGGACTGGACCGACGGCTGCATCGCCGTCACCGATCCCGAGATGGACGAGATCTGGCGATTGACCCGGGACGGCGCGGCCGTCCACATCGCTCCCTAGTCACAAGACCCGCACAAGGCGCTCCCATGACCGACACCGTGACCCTGACCTCCGCCGTCGACGGCTTCGTCTTCACCGCCGGCCACGCCCAGCCCCAGGGCGCGCGCAAGGGCGGGATCGTGGTGGTGC
Source organism: Caulobacter sp. AP07 (assembly GCF_000281955.1). Taxonomy (GTDB): domain Bacteria; phylum Pseudomonadota; class Alphaproteobacteria; order Caulobacterales; family Caulobacteraceae; genus Caulobacter. Next base: position 141,816 of record NZ_AKKF01000122.1, read on the forward strand.
AGGAGATCTTCGGCCTCGACCAGTACATCCAGGCCGACATCGCCCGCTGGGCGGCCCTGGGCTTCGAGGTGCTGGCCCCGTCGCTGTTCGACCGCGCCGTCCCCGGCTACCTCGGCGGCCGCGAGCCGCAGGACTTCCAGACCGGCGTCGCCCACGTCGGGACGGTGGGCCTCGACAAGATGCTGTCGGACATCCAGGCCTGCATCGACGACCTGGCCCCGCGCGGCCCGGTGTTCGCGGTCGGCTACTGCCTGGGCGGTTCGCTGGTCTGGCTGGCGGCCAGCAAGCTGAAGGGCCTGGCGGCGGGTTCGGCCTATTACGGCAGCATGATCGCCGCCAACGCCGACCTGCCGCTCAACGCGCCGGTCATCGTTCACCTGGGCCGCAAGGACGGCCACATCCCGGCCGACGCGGTGAAGGCCAAGCTGGCCGACGCCCATCCCGAGGTTCCCGTCCACATCTACGAGAACAGCGGCCACGGCTTCAACAACGACGGCCGGCCCGAGTCCGACCTGGACGACGCCAAGCTGGCCCGCGAACGGAGCCTGGCGCTGTTCGCGGCGAACGGCGCGGGATGACGCCCCCAGCCTTGCATTGCCGCCGCCACTTCGTGCAACCTCCGGCCTAGTCCATATCCTTGGGGGGTTACACGATGCGGAAGATAATCGGCCTGGCCCTGAGCGCCGGGATCGCGATGCTGGGCGGGGCCGCGCTGGCGCAGACCGTGCCGCCGCCGCCCGCCGCGCGAGCGGCCATGCAGCAGTACGACCAGATCAAGCTGTATGAGGCCATGCGTCCGAACGCCCGGCTGGTACCGCGCGAGTCGGGCAATCCGCTTCAGGTCAAGGCCGCCGCCAAGATGGCCGCCGACCTGCGGGCGCCGTGCGAGGTGGTGGACGCCGCGCCCCTTTCGACCCGGCCGACCAAGTCCCCGGAGTTCGAGATCGTCTGCAAGGACGCCTTGGGCTGGATCATCAGCAAGTCCGCCGATGGCAAGCCGCAGCTCAACGACTGCCTGGCGCTGGACACCGCAGCCTTCGCGGCGGGCAAGGCGTGGCCCCTGGGCATGGTCTGCTCCTTGCCGGGCAACGCTGCGCCGGTGGCCGGGCTTCGGCCGATCGCGGCCAAGGTCGCGCCGGGCTGCGCCCTGAGCAACGGGACGTTCCTCGGCGGCGGCGGTCAGCCGGCGATCCTGCGCTACGAGATCCGCTGCAAGAGCGGCGCGGGCTATATCGTCGACACGCCGGCCCCGGGCTCGGCCGCGCCCCTTTCGTCGCTCACCTGCGACGAGGCCAAGGCGGCGGGCGTGGCTTGCACCCTCGCCGGCAAGACGCATGGCTGAGGCGGGCGAGCGCGTCACCCTGACGGCGGCCGACGGCTCGCCCGTTGCCGCCTACCACGCCACGCCCGGCGACGCCCGGCGCGGGGGGCTGGTGATCCTGCACGCCATCTGGGGCGTCACGCCCCACATCCGGGCCCTGTCCGACGGCCTGGCCGACCAGGGTTACGAGGTGATCGCCCCCAGCCTGCTGGACGACGCCGAGACCCCCTTCCCCGAGGTCGACGTCGATCCGCCTGGGCTGGACGCCCGCATGGCCCTGGGCGAGGCCGGCGGCTGGGGCGTCGCGGCCCTGCCGCGCGTCCAGGCGGCGATCGACGCCCTGGCCGGCCCCGACGGGCTTGGGGGCCCGGTGTTCGCCATGGGCTTCTGCTTCGGCGGCACGACGGCCTGGCTGGCGGCCGGCCGGTGCGAGGGCCTGAAGGCCGTGTCGTGCTTCTACGGCGGCGACATCGTCCGCTATGTCGACGACACGCCGAAGGTCCCGACCATCCTGCATTTCGGCAAGACCGACCCGCTGATCCCGCCCGCCGACGTGGCGGCCATCACCGCGGCCCACCCCGACCTGCCGGTCTGGCTGTACGAGGCCGGCCACGCCTTCGTCGCCCCGAACGGCCACCACCCCGACAGCGCCAGGCTGGCGATGCTGCGGACGTTGCAGCTGTTCCAGCGGGCGGGGGGATCGAAGGGCGAGGTCTAGGCGGGATCGACCGGCGCTTGCCCGTCACGCCGCTTGGCTCGATAGTCCGCGCTCCGGCCGACGGGGCCCGCCAAGAAGGACGACGATGGACAGCGCGAAGATCGGACGTCGAAGCCTGCTGGGAGCCGCCGGGCTGCTGGTGGCCAGCCCCCTTCCCGCCTGGGCGGCGGCGCGAAAGCCCCGGGTGGTGATCCAGACCGACCATGGCGCGATCGTCGTGGAGCTGGAGTCCGAGAAGGCCCCGATCACCTCGGCCAATTTCCTGCGCTATGTCGACGCCCGCAAATATGACGGCGGCACGTTCTATCGCGCCTCGCGCACCAAGGGCGTCAAGGGCGCCGGCTCGATCCAGGGCGGCCCTCCCGTGCGGGTCCGGCGCTTCGCCCCGATCGCCCACGAAAGCACCCGGATGACCGGGCTGAAGCACCGGGCCGGGACGATCTCGGTCGCCCGCAACGCCCCGGGCACGGCGACGGCGGATTTCTTCATCTGCGCCAGCCCAGCCCCCTATCTGGACGCCCACCCCGGCGCGCCCGGCGACAACCAGGGCTTCGCGGCCTTCGGGACCGTGGTCGAGGGCATGGCTGTGGTGAAGACGATCCTCGCCCTGCGATCGGACGGTCCGGCGCCGTTCCCGGTGATGAAGGGCCAGATCCTGAACCCGCCGGTCCAGATCCTCGGCATGAAGCGCCAGGCCTGAGACGCCCACGGCGGCCGCGCCCGTCCGACCCGCCTTGCGCTCCGGAAAAATTCCCGCCTAGGTATAGCCGACACGGACGGGGATGACGCGTATGACCGAGACGGGATCGAAGGCCTGGACGGCGCTGGGCGAGGGTCCCGCGTCCGACCAACTCCTCCCCCATGTCGACCGGCCTCCTTGGCCCGAGGTGACGGACGAGACGCTTCGCTATGGCTTCGTCAGCTATACGCCGGCCGCCGCCCCGAGCGCCTTCTTCGCCGCGCTGGTCGCCGCCCGATCCCGGAGGGATCAGGCCCAGGCCGAGGCGCTGAAGTTCGTCGAGGGCCAGGAGCCCTATGCGGGCGCGTTCGTCGCCCGGCTGGGCGACCTTGCGGGACCGGTCCGCGACTTTCCGCGGGTGGCCGCCGCCCTGCAAGCCGACGCGGTCAAGCCCGCGAGCTGGCTGAAGGCGGTCAAGGTCGACCTGGACGCCCTGCTGGCGCGCCATGGCGGCGAACCCGGATACTTCGCCAGTCCCGGCTATCGCGAGGCCATCGACCGGATCTGGCAGAGCTATTTCGCGCTGGTGGTGCTGCCGGGCTACGACCAGGCCCTGTTGGCGGACCTGGCGCGGAGCCTGTGGCTGGCGCACCTCGTCGACCTGGCCGTGGCGCCTGGCGCCTCCACGTCCAAGGGCGTGACCGTCCTCGACCTGACCCCAGGGCAGGTCACCCAGTTGGCCAACGCGACCATCGTCCTGCCCAGCGCGGTCTTTCCCCTGTCGCCGTCCCGCTGATCAACGATCTCGAGCTCTCGCCGCGCGACGGCGGCGAGGAACAGGCCGGGGCCACTTGGGAGGTGGTCGCGCCGGCCGCGATGCCGGCGCCGGACGACGCGCCCGCTAGTTCGGCGTGATCGCCCCCGCCGCCGGCCAGGGGCTGTCACCGACCCGCTTCAGGGTCATCTCGAAGAACGCCATCGGCGGCTGGCCCTCGACCACGCGCTCGCCGACCTCGTGCCAGACGCCGTCCTGGGCGGTGATCGTGTAGCGGATCGTCGCCGGGCCGGCCGGGATGGTCCAGACCGCCCCCGTGGGGGTCAGGGTCATCGGGAAGTCGCCGACCTGGCCCATGGCGTAGGAGCGCATGCTGTAGGCGGCCTTGTCGGGATCGTAGGAGATGATCCCCAGGGCGTTGAAGCCGGTCGAGCCGTCGGCCCTGTAGCTGCGCCCCTCGACCACGTGCACCGCGCCGTCCAGCAGCGGACCGCTGCGTTCGGTCTGGATGACCTCGATCTTGCGGCCGCCGGGACCGGTGGTCACGGCCGGGCCGCGCCAGACGCCGTCCATCCAGGCCAGGGCCTTCATCGCCGCCTTCTGCTGGGCGATCCGCGCCGTCGGGTCCGGCGGGCTCTGGGCCAGGACCGAACCGGCGCAGGAGGTCAGGGTCAGGGTGAGCGCGATCACGGACAACGGACGCATGGGATGCCTCGGCGGAAGGTTGGCGTTGAATTCAGATAACTCTGCAATACAGAGACCTCTGAGTCAAACGTCGTTCTGCGAAACCGTCGCCGGGATGGGTCGCCCGGCGGCGAAACCTTGGCTAGGATCGCGCCATGCGTCGCCCCGTCCCCCTGCTGGCCCTGAGTCTCCTGGCGGCCAGCGGCGGACCCGCCCTGGCCGGGCAGACCGCCTGCTGGTTCGAGAACGGCGCCGTGGTCGTCCCCGCCGCGATCGGCGAGGTGGCCGGCGACTATGTGCTGGACCTGTCGGCGCCCCACACCCTGCTGCACGAAACCGCCGCCCAGCGCGCGGGCTTCGCGGAGACGTCCCTGTCCCTGCCGGTGCGGCTGGCCGGCCAGCGGACGGCGGCGGCGCCGGTGGCGGTCCAGGACCTCGACTATCGCGGCGTCGGCTTCGTCACGCCGATCGCCGGGGTGATCGGGGCCGATATCCTCGACCGCTATGTGGTGACCCTGGACTTCGCGCCGTGCCGCCTGACCCTGGAACCGCTCAAGCGGCGCGGGGAGCCGCCGCCCGGGGCCCTGGCGGTCGCCATGGTCGGCGGCGTGCCGACCGTGCTGGCGGCGGCCTCCAACGGCCTGAGGGGCGTCTCCGGCCCCTTCGCCCTCGACACGGCCTCCCGGGGCGGCGTCCGGGCCCGCGGGGCGGCCGACGCGCCGCGGCAAAAGCCGGCCGGAACCCTGCGGGGACTGTCGCTGGACGGCGTCCTGCGCCAGGACGTCCCGGCCGTGGTGGCGGGCGCCCTGCCGGACGGGGTGGTGGGGGCGATCGGCGTCGAGGTGCTGGCCGCCTACCGCCTGAGGCTCGACCCCGAGGCGCTGCGCCTGTGGCTGACGCCGCAAGAAAAAGGGCCCGGCGTTTCCGCCGGGCCCTGATCTTTTCCGCGGGTCGAACCGATCAGTGGGACTCGTTCTTCCAGACCTTGCGGTAGCTGACATAGAGCAGGCCCGAGAACAGCAGCAGGTACAGGATCACGGCGAAGCCGGTCTGCTTGCGTTCGTCCATCTTCGGCTCGGCGGCCCACATCAGGAAGGCCGAAACGTCCTTGGCCTGCTGGTCCAGCGTCGACGGCGTGCCGTCGTCGAAGGTCACCTGGCCGGCCTTGAGCGGCGGGGCCATGGCGATGAAGCCGCCCGGGGGCACGTGCTTGTGGTCGCCCGACCAGTAGGAGGTCAGGTCGCCCGGCATGTACGGGTTGTAGTGCTGGCCGGGGCCGATCTTCAGGCCGGCCGGCGCGTCCTTGTAGCCCGTCACGATCGAATAGATGTGGCGGGGGCCTTCCTCGCGGGCCTTGGCCAGCAGCGACATGTCCGGCGGCAGGGCCCCGCCGTTGCTGGCGCGGGCCGCGGCCTCGTTCGGGAACGGCGAGACGAAGCGGTCGGCCGGGGTGGCCGGACGCTTGATCGGGTCACCGGTCTCGCTGTCAATATCGGCGACCTCGTAGTCCTTGGCGATCGCCTTGACGTACGGGTTGTCGTTCGAGGTCTTGCCGTGCTTGGCCGAGTATTTCTCGTCGTAGAACGGACCGCCCTTGTCGCCGAGGTTGCGGAAGCTGACCAGGCTCATCGCGTGGCAGGCCGAGCAGACCTCGCGATAGACCTTGTAGCCGCGCTGCAGCTGGGCCTGGTCGAACTTGCCGAACGGGCCGTCGAAGGACCACTTGACCTCCTTGGCCGGCAGCGGGTGACCGCTGGCCAGGGCCGGTCCGGCGACGCCGGCCGTCAGGAGACCCGCGACCGCTGCGATGACGGAGAGTTTGCGCAGCATCGAGATCAGCCCTTCATTTCAGGCGCGGCGGTCGCTTCGGCCGGAACGGTGGCCGGATGCGACAGGGCGGGAGAGGCGATGGAGTCCGGCACCGGCAGGGTCTTTTCGGTCAGGCCCAGCACCGGCAGGATCACCAGGAAGAAAGCGAAATAGTAGAGCGCGGCCAGGCGCGACAGCCAGACGAAGCTGTTCAGGTCGGCGTCGCCGGCGTTGAACGTCGTCAGGCCGGGGATGACCGGGTCGGCCGGCAGCTTGGCGCCGCACAGGCCCAGGATGCAGCACGCCACCACGAAGATGAAGAAGTGCACCTTGGCGGTCGGGCGGTAGCGCATCGAGCGCACCTTGGAGGTGTCCAGCCACGGCAGGGCGAACAGGCAGGCGATGGCGCCGAACATGGCCAGCACGCCCATCAGCTTGTCCGGCACGGCGCGCAGGATCGCGTAGAACGGCAGGAAGTACCATTCCGGAACGATGTGCGACGGCGTCACCAGCGGGTTGGCCGGGATGTAGTTGTCGGCGTGGCCCAGGGCGTTGGGCATGAAGAAGACGAACCAGGCGAAGAGGATCAGGAAGACGCTCATCGCGAAGCCGTCCTTCACCGTCGCGTACGGGGTGAAGGGCAGGACGTCGGCCTTCGACTTGGGCTCGACGCCGGTCGGGTTGTTCTGGCCGACCACGTGCAGGGCCCAGATGTGCAGGATCACCACGCCGGCGATCATGAAGGGCAGCAGGTAGTGCAGCGAGAAGAAGCGGTTCAGGGTCGGGCTGTCGACGGCGAAACCGCCCCACAGCCAGGTGGTGATGGCCGGACCGACGACCGGCAGGGCCCCGAACAGGTTGGTGATCACGACCGCGCCGTGGAAGCTCATCTGGCCCCAGGGCAGCACGTAGCCCATGAAGGCGGTGGCCATCATCAGCAGGTAGATCACGCAGCCCAGGATCCACAGCACTTCGCGCGGGGCCTTGTAGGACCCGTAATAGAGGCCGCGGAGCATGTGCACATAGACGGCGATGAAGAACATCGACGCCCCGTTGGCGTGCATGTAGCGGATCAGCCAGCCGTAGTTCACGTCGCGCATGATGTGCTCGACGGAGGCGAAGGCGTGGTCCGCGCCGGGGTTGTAGTGCATCACCAGGATGATGCCGGTGATCAACTGGGCGGCCAGGCACAGCGACAGGATGCCGCCGAAGGTCCACCAGTAGTTCAGGTTCCGCGGCGTGGGGTAGTCGACGAAGCTGTCGTAGCCCAGGCGCACGATCGGCAGACGAGCGTCGAGCCAGCGCTCGATACCGGTCTTGGGTTCGTAGGTCGAATGTCCGCTCATCTCTCTTAGCCGATCTTGACCTTGGTGTCGGAAAGGAAGGCGTACTCCGGAACCGCCAGGTTCTTCGGAGCCGGGCCCTGACGGATACGACCCGAGGTGTCGTAGACCGAGCCATGGCACGGGCAGAACCAGCCGCCGTACTCGCCGCCGCCGAAGGTCGGGACGCAACCCAGGTGGGTGCAGCTGCCGATCAGGACCAGCCAGTTGGCCTTGCCGGGCTTGACCCGTTCGGCGTCGGTCTGGGGATCCTTCAGCGCCGCGTGGTCGTCCTTGACCGCCGCGGCGATCTCGGCCGGCGTGCGGTTGCGGACGAACAGCGGCTTGCCGCGCCACTTCACCGTCACCTGCTGACCGGCCGCGACCTTGGACAGGTCGAACTCGATCGAGGCGAGGGCCAGCGTGTCGGCCGACGGGTTCATCTGGTCGATGAACGGCCAGGCGATCGAGGCCGCGCCGCCGGCGGCGACCGCGATCGTCGCGATGTAGATGAAATCCCGGCGGCTGGGGTCGGACCCCTGCGCCGGATCAGTTTTTGCGCCCACGGCGGTGTCGGCCACCCAAGTCACCCTTCGATGCCGCCGCGCCGTCAAGGACGGCCCGGCCTGGAGAAACGCCTGTCGGCGCATACTGTCTGGACCCGCGAACGGGTCCTCGTCACAAGTAGCAAAAGCGGACCGTCCTATCGGACCTGCGGACGAAGTCCGCAAGCCCTTTCGATTCGCAGCAAATGCCCCTGCTGGCTCTATGGTGGTTCGCTTAGAATGCGGCTCGCGCTTTTTCAACCCGGCATTCCTCAGAACGTGGGCGCCGCGATCCGATTGGGCGCCTGCCTGGGGGTGGGGCTCGACGTCATCGAACCCTGCAGTTTCCCCTTGGACGACAAGAGCTTGAAGCGCGCGGCCCTCGACTACGGCCCGCTGACTCACATGACGCGGCACGCCTCGTGGGAAGCCTTCCTCGCCGCGCCGGAGCGCCGGCAAGGCCGTTTGCTGCTGTTCACGACCAAGGCGACGGCGCCCTTCCACAAGTTCACCTTTCAGGCAGGCGACACCCTGTTGTTCGGCAACGAGAGCCGCGGCGCGCCGCCGGAAGTCCACGACGCCGCCTTCGCGCGGCTGACGATTCCCTTGCGGCCGGAAGCGCGGTCGATGAACCTGGCGACCACGGCGGCCATGGCCCTGGGCGAGGCGCTGCGGCAGACGGACGGGTTTCCGGGGGACTGACGGCCGGGGACATGCACTCACGGCAGAGAGTTTGGGGACCTTCCGAGACGACCGCGTGAGTGCGTGTCCCCATCCGCATCCAGGGCGTTTCAAGCCGTCCGTGTTCCGAACAGGTAACGCAGCGGATGACGTTGGGGACACGCACTCACGGCAAACACCCTGCAACCCGGCCAAGGCCGTGGCGTGAGAGCATGTCCCCTCCCCCCTACGCGCTCTTCCCTATTTGCGCCTCGGCCGCCAAACGCCTAATCCGCCTGCCATGACCGACGCACCCGACCTCGACCGCAAGAAAGCCGCCGCCCGCGCCTGGTTCGAAAGCCTGCGCGACCAGATCTGCGCGGAATTCGAGCGGCTGGAGGACGAAGCCCCGGCCGACCTCTATCCGGGCCAGCCCGGCCGCTTCGTCCGCAAGCCGTGGGACCGCGAGGCCGGCGGCGGCGGGGTGATGTCGATGATGCACGGGCGCCTGTTCGAGAAGGTCGGGGTCCATGTCTCGACGGTGTTCGGGACCTTCACCCCCGAAATGGCCAAGTCCATGCCGGGCGCGGGCGACGACCCCCGGTTCTTCGCCACCGGCGTCAGCCTGATCGCCCACATGCGCAGCCCGCGCGTGCCGGCCGTGCACATGAACACCCGCTTCATCGCCACCACCCAGAGCTGGTTCGGCGGCGGCGGCGACCTGACCCCCCTGCTCGGCTACCAGCGCCAGCAGGACTTCCCCGACGCCATCGACTTCCACGCCGCCTACCAGCGGGCCTGCGACGCCCACAACCCGGCCTGGCACGCCAAGTACAAGGCCTGGTGCGACGAGTACTTCTTCCTGCCGCACCGCAACGAGCCGCGCGGGATCGGCGGCATCTTCTACGACCACCACGACAGCGGCAGCTGGGATCGCGACTTCGCCTTCACGCAAGACGTCGGCAAGGCGTTCCTGGAGATCTATCCGCAACTGGTCCGCCGACGGATGGGCGAGGCGTGGACGGCCGAGGAGCGCGAACAGCAACTGGTGCAGCGCGGCCGCTACGTGGAGTTCAACCTGCTCTACGACCGGGGCACGATGTTCGGGCTGAAGACCGGCGGCAACGTCGAGTCGATCCTCAGCTCGATGCCGCCCGAGGTGAAGTGGCCTTGATCTGAACCCTTCTCCCCTTGCGGGAGAAGGTGGCGGCCGAAGGCCGACGGATGAGGGGTCGATCGCTCCATCCGCGCCCGTCTCGTACTAAGATCGCCCACAGGCTTTCAGGATCTCGGCGAGAACAGCGTCGGGAAAATCCTGGATCGCCTTGTTCGCAAAGCGCATCACCCGGAAGCCCTGATCCCCTAGCCACGCGTCGCGAATGACATCACGCGAACTGCCCTCATGGTGCGGACCGTCCGCTTCGATGATCAAGCGGTGGCGCAGGCAGAGGAAGTCCGCGACATAGCGGCCGAGTGGGACTTGGCGGCGGAATTTCAGACCATCAAGCTTGCGATCGCGCAGCAGCGTCCAGAGCATCCGCTCGGTCGCGGACGGTTCGCGACGTTGAGCGCGAGCGAAGGCGAGTTGTCGGGCGCGATCCACCATAAATAGAACAATACAAGAACGCATCCGCATGGCAATCCCTCTCCCCTTGCGGGAGAGGGTGGCCCGCGAAGCGGGTCGGGTGAGGGGTTGATGAACGCAAAAGCCGCGCTCGGCCTATCGGCTGGGCGCGGCTTTCGATGTTTGAGAGACCCCTCATCCGGCCCTTCGGGCCACCTTCTCCCGCAAGGGGAGAAGGATTCGGACTACGCCTTCGGGCACTTCGCTCCCGTATCGATCCACGCCTGCACCAGCTCCCCGAACGCCGCCTGGGTCCCTGGCGCCGGCTGGCGGCCCGCGCCCGGATTCCAGGCCCAGCCGACCAGGTGATCGCTCGCCAGGTGCTCGTGCAGTTGCGCCAAGCCCCGGCCGCCGTTCCTCGCCGGGTCCTTGATCTGGGCGCAGATCGCGCCGAGCGACTTGCCCTGCCAGGCCATCTCGGCCGGGGCCAGGGCCCATTTCGCGTCGCCGGGGATCGACTGGATGTCCTGGCCCCAGGTGGCGACGTTGGCCGGGCCGTGGCACGCGGCGCACGGCAGGCCGGCCGGGCCGTGGCCGCCCTGGCCGGCCACCATCGGCGGATTGTGCGGATGGCGGTCGTCGCCCTGGGTGGGGGCGCGCTGGACCGGGTGGCAGTTCAGGCAGCGCGGGCTCTGGATCACCTTGCCGGCCTCGGTGAACAGGGCCACCGAGCGGGCGGTCGGGTCCTTGATCGACACGAAGCTGGCGGCGGTCTTCAGAGTCTGGGCGGGCGGTGGCGGGGTGGCGGCCGGCGCGGCGGCCCAGACGGCGGAGATCAGGGCCCCGCCCGTCAGGGCGCAGCCGGCGACGAGCAGAAGCGTGACGGCGCGCATGTGAACCTCCCGGGTTTCAGCGGGAACGGCCGCCTCGCGGCTTAGGTTGCCTCCACCGGGCCATTTTGGGCCAGAAAAGATTCGATCCAGCCGGCCACCCGCGCGCGGTCGTTCTGGCCCCGCAGGGTGGAGATCGCCGCGTCGGCCTGGGCGTCGGTATAGCGGTCGCCGCGCCGGGCCTCGATCAGGGCCGCGGCGTAGGCCGGGTCGAACTCGGGGTGGAACTGCATCGAGATCGCCGCCTGGTCGTCATAGACCAGGACGCCGGCCGGGGTGAAGGCGCTGCCGGCCACGGCGCGGGCGCCCGGCGGAAGCTCGACCACCTGGTCCTGGTGCGAGGCCGGCACGGCGACCTTCGCGCCGGGGTCCATCCACGGCTGGGGTTCGACCACGTCATAGGCGTGCAGGCCGACGCCCCAGCCCTTGTCGGACTTCACCACCTTGCCGCCGAACGCCTCGGCCATCACCTGGTGGCCGAAACAGACGCCGACCAGCGGGGCCTGGCCCCGGGCGGCGCGCAGGAAATCCTTCAGCGGCGCGATCCACGGCAGGTCGTCATAGACCCCGGCCGCCGAGCCGGTGACGATATAGGCGTCGCACTCGGCCGGATCGTCCGGCAGCACGCCGGCCTGGACGTCGTAGGCGACGTAGTCGTGCCCGGGGCCCAGCAGGTCCTGGAACATGCCGCCATAGCGCCCGAAGGCCGGTTGCAGGGCTTCCGGCGGTTCGCCGGTCTCGAGCAGGCCGATCTTCATGGACGGGTCTCCTGGCGCATCAGGTGCTGACCGGCATTTGTGGGCAGGCGCGGCCGAGTTCAAGGCGAAGGCGCCCCCCAGAACCCCTCTCTCAAAGAGAGAGGGATCAAGAAGCCGCCCCTAAAACACCATCCCCTGGGCCACGGCCTTCAGCCGCTCGATGGCCGAGAACTTGTCCTCGATGAAGTCCTGGTCGATCCACCAGATCTCGACCTCGCGCATCACCTCGCCGACCATCGGGCCCTTGGGCACGCCGGATTTCAGGATGTCCTCGCCGGTCAGCGGGAAGGCCGGCGGGGTCCAGCTTTCGCCCAGGGCCAGCAGGCCGCGCCACTGCGGGGTGGTGGCCGTGCGTTCGGCCCCGGCCCAGGCCAGCTTGACCCGGTCGCTGAAGGTCTTGATCCCCAGGGCGTAGACCGCCCGGCGAGCTTCGCGCGGGCTCATCCAGCTGACGATGCGCGGCGACTTGCCCACCGCCTCGACCAGCCGCTCCTTGAGGGCGTTGGACAGCCGCAGCCGCTCGGCCATCTGGGCGGCGATCTTCGGATCGTCGGGGATCAGGGCGGCCAGGCGCAGTTCGGGATCGTTCTCGAACAGCTGCTCGGTCTCGATGGTCATCAGGCCCTCGAAGCGGGCCAGCGACTTCACGAACGGCAGGATCGACGACAGCACGCTGGTGGCCGCCATCAGCCGCAGGGCGGCGCGCGGATCGTCGGCGGCCAGCAGCTTGAGCAGCTCTTTCTGGGTGCGCTCGGCGGCCCGGCCCTCGACCATGCCCTTCAGCGCCTTGCAGGCGGCCAGCGCCTTCTGGTCGGCCTCGCCCTTGCCGTACCAGGCCTGGAAGCGGAAGAACCGCAGGATGCGCAGATAGTCCTCGCGGATGCGGGTCATCGGGTCGCCGACGAACACCACCCGCCCCTCGCGCGCGTCGTTCACCCCCTCGCCGGTCGGGTCGTAGAGCCGGCCCTGCGGGTCGACATAGAGGGCGTTGAAGCGGAAATCGCGGCGCTCGGCGTCCTGGTCCCAGTCCTGGGTGAACGACACCACCGCCCGGCGGCCGTCGGTCGAGACGTCGCGGCGCAGGGTGGTGACCTCGTAGGGCCGGCCCTTGGCGATCGCCGTCACCGTGCCGTGGTCGACGCCGGTGGGAATGGCCCTCAGCCCGGCCTCGTGCAGGGCCTCGATCACCTGGTCGGGGGTCAGGGTGGTGGCGATGTCGATGTCGTCGATGGGCTTGCCCATAACGGTGTTGCGCACGCAGCCGCCGACGAACCGCGCGCAGCCGGGGAAGCCCCGCGCCTCGAGCGCCGCGATCACGGCCTGGGTCTCCGGCAGCGCCATCCAGGGCGCCACGCCTATGGTCTCTGTGTTCACGCTACTCCCCCGTACACGCCACGCCCCCCGTCTGCGCGGGGGCACGCATTTCAAACGAATATCTCGAACCAGCAAGCCCAAGGCCGGGGTTCGATGCTCAGGCGACGGCCTCTTCGCCATGCAGGCGCTCATAAAGCGCCCGCAACATGCCCGCTGTCGCGCCCCAAATGAAACGCTCGTTCCACGGCATGGCGTAGAAGAACCGCCGCTCGCCGTCCGGCAGGTCGCGATGCTGGCGCTGATGGTTGCCGGGGTCCATCAGGAACGAGAACGGCGTCTCGAACACATCGGCCACCTCGTCGGGGCTGGCCTCGAAGGTGGCGGCCGGGTCGATGAAGCCGACCACCGGGGTGACGTGGAAGCCGGTCACCGTGCGGTAGCCGTGCAGCAGGCCGGCCAGGGTGACGAACGACGGGTCCAGGTTCACCTCCTCCCGGGCCTCGCGCAGGGCGGTCTCCCACGGCGTCTCGCCCGGGTCGCAGCGGCCGCCGGGAAAGGCGATCTGGCCGGTGTGGCTGCGCAGGGTGTCGGCGCGGCGGGTCAGCAGCACCGTCATGCCCGCGTCGTGCTCGACCAGCCCGACCAGCACGGCGGCCGGGCGCAGGGCATGGGGATTGTCGGGCCGCATGTCGGGATTGAGGTCGTAGTCCGAGCGCGCGGCGTCGAGGCTGGGGTCGTAGGCGTCGATCGGGTCCAGACGGCTGGAAATCCAGGCGCGGCGCTCTTCCCGGGTCAGGCTCATCGGTGCGCCCCCGCCGGGGCGATCGGGAACCAGGCGCCGTTCGAGGCGACGCCCAGGCGCGGGCCCTCGGGGGTGTCCCGCTCGGCCGCCAACTCGACCAGTTCGTAGAACACCGGCCGGGCGATCAGGGCCTCCAGGCCGCGCCGCACGTGCAGATAGGGCCGCGGCTCGCCGCTCGCGGCGTCGGTCTCGACGCGGATGGCGTTGCCGGGCCCCGCCTCGACCACATCGCCGACATTGGTCTCGAAGCGCAAGATATCGCCCACCCCATCCTTGCCTGGGAGGACGTCCACGCGAGTGGCGATAAAGGGCGCGTCCTCGACCTGGATCTTCAGCTTCTCGACCGGGGTGACCAGGTGGTAGCCGTCCGGATCCAGCCGCAGCACGGTCGAGAACAGCCGCACCAGCGCCTCGCGGCCGATCGGCGAGCCTTCGTGGAACCACACCCCGTCCTTGCGGATGCGGATGTCGATCTCGCCGCAATGCTCCGGATGCCACAGGTGCACCGGCGGCAGGCCGCGCGCGCCAGCCACCTTGGCGGCGGCGGTGACGCCCGCGAGGCCGGAGGGGGCGGGATCGTCGGTCATGGGCTTCAGGTAGGGCAAGTGGGGCGCCGGCTCAAGCGATGGCTAATCACCCGATCAGGATCGGCCCCACCAGGCCCGCGTCGCCGCCCTCGACCAGCGCCTTGACCAGCACCCGGCGCTGGTCGGCGGGACCGGGCATGGTCGCCCGGGCCGCCGGCGCGGCCGAGAAGCCGATCCGGCCGAAATAGGGCGCGTCGCCGACCAGCAGCACCGCGCGCCATCCCGCCTTGGCCGCCGCCGCGCAGGCCGCCTCGACCAGGGCCTGGCCCAGGCCGTGGCTGCGCTCGGTGGCGTCGACCGCCAGCGGACCCAGGAAGGCGACGGGCTGGCCGCCCACGCTGACCGGCCACAGGCGGACGCTGCCGATCACCCGGCCTTCGTTGAGGGCGACGAACGAGCAGTCGTCCAGCTTGCGGTTGCCCTCGCGCAGGCGCTCCGACGACTTGGCGAAGCGGCCGGGACCGAAGGCGCGGTCGACCAGCACCTCGACAGCGCGGGCGTGCTCGAGCCGTTCGACGAGGATCAAGGGCGGAACGATGGAAGGGACGACGACGGAAGACGGCATGAACTTGGGATATCCGGACACGAAAGGGGACATAGCCCCGGTTCGTGACGCGGCCGAGACGGCCGCCGACACCAGGGCGGTTAGTCGCGGACTCCGGTCCGCGCGGCGCAGGTTCGTCGCAGGCGTCGCATCGGCGGCGCATCCCTCGTTTCCAGAGGGGCGCGAAATAGGGCCTGGGGCGCGCTGCGTCAATAAATTCAACGGCCGCATGAGAGAAACGCGATTGCGGCAGCGCTCCGTGGAGGACATGGTCCCGCCCCGATGACCGACCTTCCCCCCGACCCCGACTCCGTCCCGTCCGCCCTCGAAGCGCCGGACACCTCGATGCGCGCCCTGCTCAGGCAGAACGACTTCCTGTTCTTCTGGGCCGCGCGTTTCGTCTCCACCCTGGCGGTGCAGATCCAGGGGGTGACGATCGGCTGGCAGGTCTATGTGCTGGCCCGCGAGACCGGCCACAGCGAGGGCCAGGGGGCCTTCCTGCTGGGCATGGTCGGCCTGGCCCAGTTCATCCCGCTGTTCTTCCTGGCCCTGACCGCCGGCGAGACCGCCGACCGCCACGACCGCAAGGCGATCATGACCGCCGCCATCGGGGTCGACATCCTCTGCGCCGCCGCCCTGGGCTTCCTGGCCTGGTCCGGCCACACGACCCTGTGGCCGATCTTCGCCATCGCCGTGCTGTTCGGGGCCGGCCGCGCCTTCCTGTCGCCGGCCTCCAGCGCCATGGGCCCGATGCTGGTGCCCCGCCCGCTGCTGCCGCGCGCCATCGCCTGGAACTCGCTGTCGTGGCAGAGCGCCTCGATCATCGGCCCGGCCCTGGGCGGCCTGCTGATCGCCGTCTCGACGGCCACGGCCTTCGGGACCTCGGTCGCCCTGTTCCTGGCCGCCGGCCTGCTGCTGCTGGGCATCAGGGGCTCGACCAAGCCGGTGGTGCAACCGGGCTCGCGCTGGACCCTGATCAAGGAGGGCCTGGTCTATACCTGGCGCAACAAGATCGTCTTCGGCTCGATCTCGCTGGACCTGTTCGCCGTGCTGCTGGGCGGGGCCACCGCCCTGCTGCCGGTGTTCGCCCGCGACGTGCTGCACGTGGGACCCGACGGCTTCGGCATGCTGCGCGCCGCCCCGGCCGTGGGCGCGACCCTGGTGGCGATCTATCTGGCCAGCCACCAGATCCGCCGGCGGGCCGGGATGCTGATGTTCGGCGCCGTGGCGGTGTTCGCGACCGCCACCATCGTCTTTGGCCTGTCCAAGCTGGTCTGGCTGTCGGTCGGCGCCCTGGCCGTGCTGGGCGCGGCCGACATGGTCTCGGTCTATATCCGCCAGACCCTGGTGCAGTTGGTCACCCCCGACCCGATGCGCGGCCGCGTCGCCGCCGTCTCGGGCCTGTTCATCAGCGCCTCCAACGAACTGGGCGAGTTCGAGAGCGGCGTCGCGGCCCGGTTCCTCGGACCCGTGGGCGCGGCGGTGTTCGGCGGGGTCGGGGCGCTGGTGGTGACGGGCGCGTGGGCCCGGATGTTCCCGGCGCTGCGCAAGGCGGACCGGCTGGAGTAGGACCGTTCGCGGGACGGGGACAGGCACATGTGCCTGTCCCCAACGGAACCCCTACGCCCCCGCCAACCTGACCAACGCCTCTCCCGTCATCCGCCGCACGATCCAGTCGTCCAGCGCCGCCGCTCCAAGGCTGTCGTAGAACGCGATCGACGGGGCGTTCCAGTCGAGCACGGCCCACTCCAGCCGGCCCAGCTTCTCGTCGACGCAGCGCCGCGCCAGGCCCGCCAGCAGCGCCTTGCCGGCCCCGCTGCCCCGCGCCGAGGGCCGCACGAACAGGTCCTCCAGATAGATCCCGTGCCGGCCGACGAAGGTCGAATAGTTGTAGAACCACAGGGCGAACCCCACCGGCTGGCCGTCGAGCTCGGCGATGTCGCAGAAGGCCCTCGGATTTTCGCCGAACAACGCGGCGGTCATGTCGTTTTCCGTCGCCTCGACCGCGTCGAGCAGCTTTTCGTATTCCGCCAGGTCGCGAACGAACCGATAGATCAGGGCGCTGTCGGTCGGGACGGCGGGCCTAACAGTGACTTTGGTGGTGACGGGCATGGCGGTCTCTTCGGACTATCTGAATTTCGTGCTCGAACAGCTGGCCCCGCTCGGACCGCTGACCTCGCGCAAGATGTTCGGCGGAGTCGGGCTCTACGCCCAAGGCCTGTTCTTCGCCCTGATCGACGACGACACGCTGTACCTCAAGGGCGACGAGGCCCTGCGGCCGGACTTCGAGGCGGCGGGCAGCCATGCCTTCTGTCCGTTCGCCGACGCCAAGCCCATGGCCTACTGGTCGGCGCCCGCCGAGGCGCTGGACGAGCCGGATCTGCTGGTGGACTGGGCGAGGCGCTCGATCGCGGTGGCGGCGGCGCGGAAGGCGCGGAGATAGCTATCGGGCCGTCTGGGTATCCGACATGCGAAGCAGAAGCCCGACCAGCGGCCTGTTGACGTAGTAGTTGTTGCGTCCCTGGCTGTGTTTCTCCAACAGCCCCGACGCCGCCAACTCATCGAGATAGCGAGCCGCGGTCTGTCGCACGACGCCCAGTTCGTTCTGAACAAACTCGATGCGCGTATAGGGGTGACGAAACAGGTTGTTGAGCAGGTCCTGCGAGTAGAGTCGCGGATGCTCCGTTCTCAGGCGACGCTTGTAGTCGATCATCAGATCGCCCACCCCCTGGACCAGTTCCAGTGTCTGCCGCGATGTTTCCGAAGTGGCCCGCAGCATGTAGAGCAGCCACTCCTCCCAAACGCCGGTGTCGCGCACGGCCTGCAGCAGTCGGTAGTATTCGGCCTTGTGGGCGTTGATGTAGCGGCTGAGGTAGAGGATCGGAATGTCGAGCAGACCCGCCTTGGTGAGGTAGAGCACGTTCAGGATACGCCCGATCCGCCCGTTGCCGTCGGGAAACGGGTGGATGCTTTCAAACTGGTGATGGATCAGGGCCATCTTGACCAACGGGTCCAGATCACTGGCGGCTTCGTCGTTCAGGAAACGCTCCAGCGCCGTCATGTGGGTGACGATCGCGGTGCGGTCTTGCGGCGGCACATAGACGACCTCGCCCGACGCGTCGTTGCGTAGCGCCGTCCCCGGCGTCGCCCGAAACTCGCCCGTCGTGCGCTTGAGCACCTGAAACATCTCGATGATCATGTTGTTGGTCAGCAGGCCCTGGTTTTCGGCGAGCCGGTCGTAGCCACGCTTCAATGCATCGCGATAAAGCGCGACCTCCTTGGCCGGCCCGCCATCAGGACTGTCGGGAAAGAGCGTCGCCTGGAACATCTCGTCCTGGGTCGTGACGATGTTCTCGATTTCGGAGCTCGCGCGCGCCTCCTGGAGCGACAGGGTGTCGATCAAGATGCCCTGGTTGGGGATAGCCGTGGCCCGCCCCTTCAACTCCGCCAAGTAGCGGTGAGCCCGCGCGGCTTCACGAAGCACCGCCACGGTTTCGAGTTCCGCCGCTGGCGGCAGAACGGGAATGTCGTAGATCGACTTTAACACGCCGCACCCTTCATGTTAAAGGATCGCTTTTTTTTTAACACGATGAGCGCGACATGTAAAAAAGTTCGCTATTTGCGAACTTGGGATCCTACCCGATCACCACCCCCGGCGGCGGCACGCTGTCCTCGGGCACGAAGAAGTCCGGCATCAGGGTCGCGGTCGGATCGACCCGGTACTGATCGAAATCCCGCACGCCCTCGCCGTACAGGAAGGTGTCGTCGATCATGAACTGGCCGGTGAACTCGCGCGACGGCTTGAGGAACATCGCGTGGGCGGCGTCGGCCATGATCTCGACCGTGCGGCAGTGCTTGAGGCCTTCCGCGCCGGTCAGGGCGAACTGGATGGCGGCGGTGGCGATGGCGGTGCGCGGCCACAGGGCGTTGAAGGCGACGCCGTCGGCCCGGAACTCCTCGGCCATGCCCAGCATGCACAGGCTCATATTGTACTTGGCCATCGAATAGGCGACGTGCGGGGCGAACCAGCGCGGCTTGATGTCCAGCGGCGGCGACAGGGCCAGGACGTGCGGATTGGCCGCCTTCTTCAGGTGCGGCAGGCAGATCTTCGAGGTCAGGAACGTGCCGCGCCCGTTGATCTGGTGCATCAGGTCATAGCGCTTCATGTCGGTCGCCAGCGTGCCGGTCAGCGAGATCGCCGAGGCGTTGTTGACGCAGATGTCGATACCGCCGAACGTCTCGACCGCCTTGTCGACGGCCGCCTGAACGCTGGCCTCCTCGCGCACGTCGACGATCAGCGGCAGGGCCTTGCCGCCGGCCGCCTCGATCTCGGCGGCGGCGGTGTAGATGGTGCCCGGCAGCTTGGGATGCGGGTCGGCGGTCTTGGCGGCGACCACGATATTGGCGCCGTCGCGGGCGGCCCGCAGGGCGATGGCCAGGCCGATGCCGCGCGAGGCGCCGGTGATGAACAGGGTCTTGCCGTTCAGGCTCATGGCTGTCTCCAGAGGTTCGATCAGGTTCTACGCCGAGATCCGGGGCCGGTCATCCCGCACCCGTGGTCTCCACCGACAGCGCCCACAGCCGGTCGGCCTGTTCCGGGTCGAGGGCGTAGGGCATGACGCCGGACCAGCCGGCCTCCTTGGTCCAGGGCGCGGCCTGGGCGAGGTCTTCCAGATAGAGGCCGCCGACGCCTTCCAGCTCGTCGCCGACCGCCGCCCAGACGCTGGTCGAGGCGCCCTGCTCGGGCGTCTTGAAGCCGTCGCGGACCTTGCCGTTCTCGTCGATCCAGCCCATCGCCCGCTGCTCCTCGATCGGCAGGTGGCGCTGCAGCGGGGTCATGATGCCGCCCGGCATGACGGCGTTGGCGAACACGCCCCCATCCTGCGCCAAGCCCTTGAAGCGCTGGGTGAAGCCGACCGCGAACAGGGCGTTGGCGGTCTTGGCCTGGCCGTAGCTTTCCCACTTGTCGTAGGGGTGGGACCGGAAGTGCGGGTCCTCGAAGTTCATCGGCGCGCGGCGGTGGCCGATCGACGACAGCGACACGAGGCGCGACGGCTTTCCGGACGCCTTGGCGCCGGCCACCAGGTTGGGCGCCAGCAGCACCGACAGCAGGAAGTGGCCGAAGTGGTTGGTGCCGATCTGCATCTCCAGCCCGTCCTCGGTATAGGCGAGCGGGCAGGCCATGACGCCGGCGTTGTTGATCAGCAGGTGCAGCGGCCGGTCGCCCCAGCGCTCGGCGAAGGCGCGGATCGACTTGAAGCTGGCAAGGTCGAGCATCGACCACGAAACCTTGCCTTTAGCCGTCCTGGCGATGTCGGCGACGGCGGCTTCGGCCAGGTCCGGCTTGCGCACGGCGATCACCACCTCGGCCCCGGCCTCGGCCAGGGCGCGGGCGGTCTCGATCCCGATGCCGGTGGCGCCGCCGGTGACGATGGCGACCTTGCCGCTCAGGTCATGGCCGGCGACCACGTCGCGGGCCGGCGTATAGGCCCCGAAGGGCGATTTGATGCGGTCGGCCATGATGTTCGCTCCCAGACTTTTCTCGTTGCGGTCGACGCTACAACTGCAGGACCAGAATCCCCAGGGCGATCGCCAGGCACAGCGGTCCGTAGGCGCGGCGATTGAGGGTCGCGAACGGCGTACCCTCGGCGTAGCGGAACACCGGCGGCACATAGGTCGCCAGGCCGCGCCCGGCGAACACCGCCAGCAGCCCCCAGCGCGCGGCCTTCAGCCAGCCGTCCCAGGCGGTCGGCGCCAGGGTCGCCAGAACCAGCGCCCCGCCTGTCGCCAGGGCCAGGGCGACGGCGACGCCGGACAACAGGCTCGGAGCCCGCATGCCCCGGGTGCGCCCGACCACGTGCTCGACCATGGAGGCCTCGTCATGGCCCGGCCAGCGGCCGCCGAACGCCCAGTAGAGATGGATCCCCGCCAAGGCGAACAGCGTCGCCGCCAGGAGCACGGCCAGCACGACCTCAGCCGACCTTGCTGAAGTCAGGGGCCCGGCGCTCGGCGAAGGCCATGAAGGCCTCGCGGGCCTCGGCGGTCTGCAGGCGCTGGGCGAACAGCTCGCCCTCCTTGTCCATCAGGGCCGAGATCGCCTCGGCGTCGCGCATCAGCCGCTTGGTGACGGTCAGGGCCCCCAGCGGACGCTTGGCCAGTTGGTCGGCGGCGGCGCGGGCCCGGGCGCGGAGGTCTTCCAGCGGCACGACCGCGTTGGCGATGCCCCAGGCCACGGCCGTCGTCCCGTCCACCGCCTCGCCGAGGGCGAACATGGCGTAGGCGCGGGCGTGGCCGATGCGGGCCGGCAGCAGCAGGCTGGAGGCGGCCTCAGGCGCCAGGGCCAGGTTGACGAACGGCACGGTCAGGCGCGCGTCGGGGCTGGTGAACACCAGGTCGCAATGCAGCAGCATGGTGGTGCCGACGCCCACGGCCTGGCCGTGCACGGCGGCGACCAGCGGTCGGGTGGCCTTGGCCAGGTTCTTCAGGAACCGCATCACGTGACGCTCGCCCTCGAAGGCGCCGGTGGCCTGGGCGGTGAAGTCCTTCAGGTCGTTGCCGGAGCTGAAGCTGTCGCCGTCGCCCTGGAACACCACCACCCGGATCGCGGGATCGGCCTCGGCCCGTTCCAGGCTGTCGGCCAGCACGCCGTACATGGCGTTGCTCAGCGCGTTCTTCTTGTCCGGACGGGCCAGGGTAATGGTCATCACGCCGGCGTCGACGGCGACCTGAACGTGCCCAGAATCGAGGGTGCTCATGCGGGATCTCCTTTGGGGAACTTGGCTTGCAGGCTGGACAGCCAGCGGGACACCACGGCGATCTCGTCGTCCGTGAAGCCGTCGGTGAGGTGGGCGTTGAGGCCTTCGACGCCGGCCTTGGCGGCCTCGCGGGCCTCTCGGCCCTTGTCCGTGAGATAGAGGCGCAGGGCGCGGCCGTCCTTGGGGTCGGGGCGGCGCTCGACCAGCTCGGCGCGGGCCATGCGGTCGATCAGGCCGGTCATGGCCGAGGGGGCCAGGTCCAGGGCCTCGGCCGCCTCGCCGATCAGCGTCCCGTCGCCCTGGCCCAGCACGAACAGGGCCCCGGACTGGGCGGCGGTCAGCCCGCCCTTGGCGGCCATCTTGGCCTCGACATAGCGCTGCACCCGTCGGTGGGCGACGTTGAGCAGGAACACCAGGCGGCGGTCGGGAGGCGTGGTCATGGCGCGACAATATGGTTCGCGCACGAAATATCAAACGATTGTTTTGTGAATCACCAACTGCCGGGGACAGGCACATGTGCCTGTCCCCATCCAGTGGTCAGACCGCCCGGTACCAGTTCACCCCGTCGGCGTCCGCCTCGCGCACCGCCAGGCCACGCCCGATCAGGCAGTTGAGGTGGGCCAGGGCCTCGCCGGTGGCCATGCCCAGCAGGTCGGGCCCGATCGGCCGGGCGAACAGCGCGCCGAACACGTCGACCGCCCGCCGGGGCTCGTCCAGCTTGCCCTGCAAGCGTCCCAGGCCGCGCTCATGGCCGTTGATCAGGTGGTCGATGCGGGCGTGCAGTCCCCGGAACGGGTCGTTGTGGGCCGGCAGCACCAGCACGCTGTCGGGCACCGTCGCCTTGACCTTGGCCAGCGAGGTCAGCCAGTCGGTCAGCGGATCGGCGTCGGGTTCGGTGGGGAACACCGAGACGTTGGACGAGATCTTCGGCAGCACCTGGTCGCCCGAGATCAGCACCCCCAGGTCCTCGCACCACAGGCAGGCGTGGTCGGGCGAATGGCCCTGCCCGGTCACCACCCGCCAGGCGTGGTCGCCGATCATGAAGGCCTCGCCGTCGACCATCCGCCGATAGCTGTCGGGCAGTTGGTAGATCGCCTTGCCGAAGCCGCCGAACCGGGTCCGGTAGCTCTCGATGCCGTCCTCGTTCCAGCCGGCGGCCCGGAAGAACCGCACCCCGTCCTCGGGCGCCTCGCGGCCGGTGTCGGCCACCAGCATCCGGCACTGGAAGTATTCCAGGCGGGTCATCCACAGGCGGACGTCGAACTTGCGGGCGATCCACCCGGCCAGGCCGACATGGTCGGGATGCAGGTGCGTGACGATCACCCGGGTGACCGGCGCCCCGCCCAGGGCCAGGGCGAAGGCCGTCCGCCAGGCCTGCGAGGTCTCCTTGGTCTGCATGCCGGTGTCGACCACCGCCCAGCCCTCGCCGTCCCGGATCGCCCAGACATTGATGAAGCCCAGCGACCCGCCCAGCGGCTGGCGCAGCCACAGCACGCCCGGCGCGACCTCGACCGCCTGGCCCGAACCGGGCTCCGGCGTCTGCTCGAACGGATAGACCAGCCGCGGCCTGCGCGCCTCCGGCGCCTCGTCCGTAGGCGTCTCTTCGATCCCGTCGCGCATCCCGCGTCCTCCGGTCGCGGCCCGTGCTCCGGGCCGTCGTCATCATTGCGCCCCCGTCGGACGACATCTTGACCCTCGATGCAAGCGGGCCTTAAGTCCGCCGCGAGGAAATTTACCCAGGAGACGTACCCCCATGAGGCCCTTCGCGATCGGCTTGACCGCCGCCCTCGCGCTCGCCGCGCTCATTCCGGCCGCCGTGATCTCGGCGCCGAAGGAGAAGGATAAGCCCGCCGCGGTCGACGCCAAGGCGCGCGAAGCGGGCATGAAAGACGCACCGGCCCTGGTCACGGCCGCCAGCCTGGCCTGCACCGTCTCCGACGCCCGCTTCATCGGCGAGGACAAGAAGACCGCCACCAAGTATTACGAAGTGGCCTGCCAGCAGGGCATGGGCTTCGCGATCTCGGCCAAGAAGGACGTCGCGCCGCTGGCCTATACCTGCCTCGAAAGCAGCGCGCCCGGCCCCGACGGCAAGACCGGCGGCCTGGCCTGCGTGCTGCCGGCCAACCTCGACCCCAAGGCCGGCCTGGCCCCCTTCATCAAGAAGGCCGGCGTGCCCTGCGAGCTCGAAAACGCCCGGGCGATCGGCGCCGGCGCCAAGAACAGCTACTTCGAAATCGCCTGCAAGGGCGGCGTCGGCTACATCCTCACCGCGTCCTCGCCGGTCAACCTGGACCAGGACGTCACCGCCAACAGCTGCCTGCTGTACGAAGACGGCGGCAATGTCAGCTGCAAGCTGACCGACAAGGCCACCCAGCTGGCCATCGTCGACACCCTGGCCGCCGGCTCGGGCAAGAACTGCGCGATCAAGGACAAGCGCTACGTCCTCAGCACCAAGACCGACAACTATTTCGAAGTCGCCTGCCAGGACGGCAAGGGCTACATGCTGCAACAGGCCGCCGCCACCGGCGCCCTGGCCAAGACGATCGACTGCGCCCAGGCCAGCTTCGTCGGCGGCGGCTGCACCCTGACCGACAGCGTCGCGGCCCAGACCGAACAGGCCGGCCTGTACACCAAGCTGGCCACCAAGGCCGGCTTCGACTGCAAGGTCGAGAAGTACGGCATGCTGCCCAGCCAGGATCCGCGGAAGGAAATCGTCGAGCTGAAGTGCGCCAACCGTCCCGACGGCGGCATCGGCGTGTTCACGGCCACCGAAAACCACGTCTATGACTGCGTGGCCTCGGAGATCAACGGCTACCGCTGCAGCTTCACCAAGGCCGACGCGGTCTATCCGCGCCTGACGGCCAACCTGAAGTCGCTCGGCAAGGGCAGCTGCACGGTTTCGGGTTCGCGGGTCATCGGCCAGACCGCCACCGACGGCTATGTCGAGGTCGCCTGCTCCGACGGCCTGCCCGGCTGGGTCATCGCCTATCCGCTGGGCGCCGGCTCGACCACCCCCAAGGAAGTCATGTCCTGCCTGCAGGCCAAGGGCGTGGGCGGCGGCTGCAAGCTGCCGACCAACACCACCAAGAGCTAGATCGGGTTCAAGCCCGAACGAAGAAGCCCGCCGGGAGCGATCCCGGCGGGCTTTTTTGTTGGGGCGTGGGTGGTCCGCGGGAATGCCGGCTGAAAGAAATATGCGCGTTGGAGCGGCGCCTTACAGACCCGCCCCGACCTTCTCCAGTCCGGTGGCCAGCTGCTTCAGGCGCTTGTCCAGCTCGGCCATGGTGCGGTTCAGCGCCCCTTCGTCATCGCGCCAGACCTGCAGGGTCCGGGCCCAGACCGCCGTCATCGCCGTCAGGCGGGCGGGCGTGGCGTCGACCCCGGCCGCTTCCAGGATGGCGCGGGCGGTCCTGGGGAACCGCAGGGCCGAAATGACCAGGCGCTCGGAGCGGCTGATGGCGATCAGGGCGGCGCGGTGCGGCTCCATCGCCTCGATCCGGGCCATGGCGGCGTCGAACAGGCGGTCGTGCGTTGTGGCGTCTTCCGCCGACGCCGTGCCCAGGGCGGCGCGGTCGAAGCGGGCGGCCAGGTGGTTCAGCACCGCGGCCTTGCCGTCGGCCCGGGCATAGAGCTCGGCGAACGGGATCTCGGCCTTCACGGCGATGTCACGCAGGGACACCTGCGTCCACGGCCGGTCGGCGGCCAGGGCCAGGGCCGCGGCGGCGGCGCGATCGAGGATGTCTTCGGCGGCGGTCATGCTTGTTCAGATGGCGGGTTGAGCGTCGCCTGACAAGCACCCTCTCCCATGGGGAGAGGGAGGGGCCCGCGCCGAAGGCGTGGGAGGGTGAGGGGGTAAGACGCCTGACGGCGCGCCGGCAGGACGCCGAGAGAAATCGGTGAAGGCGTAATCCCTCACCCCCCCAAGCTTCGCTTGGGCCCCTCCCTCTCCCGCTGGTTCTAGGAACCCAACGCCTTCGACCGCGCCACCGCCGCCTCCAGCGCCCGGGGCAGCAGGTCGCCGAAGCCCCCCTCGCCCATCAGCACCGCCAAGGCCGCCGCCGTGGTGCCGCCCGGCGAGGTCACCTGCCTACGCAGCTCGGCCGGCTCCTCCCCGCCCCGCCCCAGCAGGGCGGCGGCGCCGACGATGGTGGCGCGGGCCAGGGTGGCCGAGGCGGCGGGGTCCAGCCCCTGGCCGGCCCCGGCCGCCTCCAGCGCCTCGATGAGGGCGTAGAGATAGGCCGGGGCCGAGCCCGAAACGGCGGTCGCCGCATGCATCAGCTCTTCGTCGTCGAGATCCACCACCGTGGCGACCGGCGCGAACAGGGCGTGGGCGCGGACCCGGGCCCGCACGGTGTCGGCGTAGATGCTGGCGGTCCCCCGCCCGATGGCCACGGCGGTGGTCGGCATCACCCGGGCCACGCGGCGACCGCCGAACACCTCGGAGATGTCGGCGGCGCGCACGCCGGCGGCGATCGAGACGATGACGGCGTCGGGGGCCAGGTGCGGCACGACGTCGGCCGCCGCCTCGCGCCAGATCTGCGGCTTGACGGCCAGCAGCACGGTACTGGCGGCGGCCAGGGCCTCCAATGGCGGATTGACCACCGCGCCGGGGAAGGCGGCGGGGTCGGCATAGGGGTCGCGGATGATCAGGTCGGCGGCGGCGAAGGCCCCGGCCTCGCGCCAGCCGGCGATCAGGGCCCCGCCCATGCGTCCGGCGCCGAGGAGGAGGATGGGGGTCATGGCAAGGGCTCCCGAGACATCGTCCTTCTCCCCTTGCGGGAGAAGGTGGCCTGCGTAGCAGGTCGGATGAGGGGTCGCACGTGCGTATTCGAGCGGGCCTGACGGCGCGGCGGCGCCTTCCATCGACCCCTCATCCGTCAGCTTCGCTGACACCTTCTCCCGCAAGGGGAGAAGGATTTGAATCTAAGCCTGGCCCACCGTTTCGAACATGCAGGCGGCCATCGCCTCGTCCGGGGTCTTGGCGCTGTGCAGCAGGAAATCGAAGGCCGGATAGAAGCGGTCGGCGGCTTCCACCGCCGCGTCGATCATCGAGGCCGCCTGGGCCATGGTCGGGCGCTCGCCGGCCGGCAGGGCCAGGGCGTGGCGGAACACCACTTCGCCATCCTCGGTCCAGACCTCGAAATGGCCAAGCCAGACGCGCTGGTTGATCATCGACAGCAGCTCATAGGCGCTGGGGCGTTTGGTCTTGCTGGCGCGCAGGTCCAGCGACAAGCACAGCTGCAGGCAGTCGGCCTCGGGCCGCCACGCGAACCACAGCTCGTAATCCTTCCAGTCGCCGGTCAGGGCGAAGGCCAGGTCGCCGTCCTCGGTGCGGTCGAAGGTCAGGTTCTCGGCCGCCAGGACGTGCTCGACGACCTCCAGGGGATCCATCGCCAGCAGGACGTCGTCTTCTTCGGGTTGGGTGTCCATAAGAACCTTTGGCCCCCGGGGGAAAACGGGTCGGTGGGACCCGTTCAAATCACCCACTCGGAGGACTCTAAGCTGCTTCGCGGGCGGCGTCACAACCGCCTTCACGTCGAACGGGAAACGAAACTCGCCTATTTGGCCGCTTCGTCGCCTTTGGGAGACACCGGCTTGGCCGCGGTTTTCTTGGCCTTCAGGGCCGCGACTTCCTCGCGCAGCGCCGCGACCTCGGCCTTCAGGGCCTCGAAATCGTCGCGGCGGATCAGGTCGAATTCGGCGGCCAGCCGGTCGGCCTGGGCCCGCATCGCGGTCTTGGCTTCCTCGCCGGCGGTCTGGGCGATGCCCATGGCGGCCTGGGTCAGCTTGGCGAATTCGTCGAGGAAGGGGTTTTGGCTGTGCATCGAGATTCCAGGGGCGCGGCGGGTTCGTCGCCGGCCTTATATGGGAAACGGGAGATGAAAGCGAAGGAGGAACGCGCTAGAGGTTCCTGCCTCTGTCCGCCAGGAGCCATTCGGCGTGATCTTTCCCGACATCGACCCCATCGTCCATATCGGCCCCTGGGCGCTGCAATGGGGCCCGCTGGCCCTGCGCTGGTACGCCCTGGCCTATGTGGCCGGCATCCTGCTGGGCTGGCGCTACGCCGTCGCCCTGGCGCGCGACGCCAAGCTGTGGGGCGGCCGCAAGCCCACCGCCACGCCGCTGCAGATCGACGACCTGGTGCTGTGGATCACCCTGGGCATCATCCTGGGCGGCCGGATCGGCTACGTGCTGTTCTACATGCTGCTCAACGCCGACCAGCGGGCCAACCTGGCCGACAACCCGATGGACGTGTTCAAGGTCTGGGAGGGCGGCATGTCCTTCCACGGCGGGTTCCTGGGCGTCTGCGCGGCGATCCTGCTGTTCGCCCGCCGCAACCGGATCGACATTCTGAAGCTGGGCGACCTGGTGGCCCCGGTCGCGCCGATCGGCCTGTTCTTCGGCCGCTGCGCCAACTTCATCAACGGCGAGCTGTGGGGCCGGATCACCGACCATCCGTGGGGCATGGTGTTCTGCAACGCCACCATCCAGAAGGCCAATGGCGGGATCTGCCCGGCCGGTCCTCTGCCGCGCCATCCCAGCCAGCTGTACGAGGCGGCGCTGGAGGGGGTGCTGCTGTTCCTGATCCTCGGCTTCGCCGTCCATCGCCTCAAATGGCTGCAACGGCGCGGCGCGCTGGTGGGGACCTTCCTGCTGGGCTACGGCCTGTTCCGGGTGGCGCTGGAGGGCGTGCGCAATCCCGACCATGGCATGCCCGACTTCCCGTTCGGCCTGACCATGGGGATGATGCTGTCGATCCCGATGCTGCTGGTCGGCGCCTGGCTGCTGTGGAAGGCCCTGCGCGAGCCGGTTCCCGCTCCGCTCGCGGAAGACCATGAGCCTGCTTGACCGCCTGAGGGCGCAGATCGCCCAGGACGGCCCGATCAGCGTCGCCGAATACTTCACCCGCTGCCTGCACGACCCGCGCGACGGCTATTACGCCACGCGGCCGGCCATTGAAGGCGCGGGGGGCGAGGGGGGCGACTTCCTGACCGCGCCGGGCGTCAGCCAGATGTTCGGCGAGTTGATCGGCCTGTGGCTGCTGGAGACCTGGACCCGCCTGGGCCGGCCCTCGCCGGTGCGGCTGGTCGAGATGGGGCCCGGCGACGGGACCCTGATCAGCGACATCCTGCGGGCCGCCAGGCTGCTGCCGGAGTTTCTCGCGGCCGCCGACCTGTGGCTGGTCGAGGTGTCGCCGCCGCTGCGCGCGCTTCAGGCCGCCCGGCTGGAAGGCGCGGCGCCGGCGCCGCGCTGGGCCGACCGGCTGGAGGCCGTGCCGGCCGGGGCGCCGCTGCTGTTGGTCGCCAACGAGGTGCTCGACTGCCTGCCGGCCCGCCAGTTCGTACGCACCGAAGGCGGCTGGGCGGAACGGGTGGTCGGGCTGGACGCGGCGGGGGAATTGGCGTTCGGGCTGCGGGCCTTAGGCCCTCCCCCCGTGGGGGAGGCGGCCCGCAGGGCCGGTGGGGGGAGTGCTCCCCACCTCGGCCAACTCCCCCCTCCGATCGCGACGCGATCGCCTCCCCCACAGGGGGAGGACCTGCCCCCCGGAACCGTCGTCGAATCCTCCCCCGCCCAGGCCGCCCTCGGCGCCGAGATCGGCCACCGGGTGGCCCGCGACGGCGGGGCCGCGCTGCTGATCGACTACGGCCGCGACGCGCCGGGACCGGGCGACACCCTGCAGGCGCTGAAGGCCCACGCCAAGGTCTCGCCCCTGAGCGCGCCCGGCCAGGCCGACCTGACCGTCTGGGCCGACTTCCCCGCCGTGCTGGCCGCCGCCGTCGAGGCCGGGGCCGCCACGGGCCCGATCCTGCCGCAGGGCGCGTTCCTGGAGGCCCTGGGCATCGAGGCCCGGGCCCAGGTCCTGGCCGCCGCCCGCCCAGACCAGGCCCAGACCCTCGCAAGACAGCTTGATCGCCTGACCGGAGCGGCGCAGATGGGCGGTCTGTTCAAGGTCGTCTGCATCCATGCGCCCGACCTGGCCGTTCCCCTGTTCGAGGACGCTTGAGATGACAGACCTCCCCCCCGATCTTCCCACCGTCCAGTCGCCGCTGCTGGCCGCCGTCGGCGGGGTGCGGCACGCGTTCTTCACGCGCCAGGGCGGGGTCTCGACCGGCCTCTATTCCAGCTTCAACGTCGGACGCGGCAGCGGCGACGAGCCGGCCGACGTCGCCGAGAACCGGGCGCGCGCCGCCGCCTGGTTCGGGGCCGCGCCGGAAGATCTCAACACCTGTTTCCAGATCCACTCGACCATCACCATCGTCGCCGACGGCTCGTGGGGCGACGTGCGCCCGGAGGGCGACGCCGTCGTCACCAGGACGCCGGGCGTGGTGTGCGGGGCCCTGCACGCCGATTGCGCCCCGGTGCTGATCGTCGACCCCGTGGCCCGCATCGTCGCCGCCGCCCATGCGGGCTGGCGCGGGGCGCTGGACGGCGTCGTGCAGTCGGCCGTCGACCAGATGGTCGTCCTGGGCGGCGATCCGTCCCGCATGGTCGCCGCCGTCGGCCCCTGCATCGGCCCCCAGTCCTACGAGGTCGGGCTGGAGTTCCTGCGCCGCTTCGAGGACGACTGCCCCGGCTCCAAGCGATTCTTCACGCCGGGCGCGACCGACGACAAGCGGATGTTCGACCTGCCGGCCTTCGTGCTGGATCGTCTGGACACGGCGGGAATCCAGCAGCGCGAATGGGTCGGCCGCGACACCCGGGCCGAGCCGGACCTGTTCTTTTCCAACCGTCGCGCCGTGCTGAGCGGCGAGTCCGACTACGGACGGCTGCTCTCGGCGATCGCGATCGAGGCATGAACGCGCCAAATAACCCCGATCGATCGCGACTCAGCCTTGTTCCCGCGCCCGAGACTGCTAGAAGCCCCCGCAACGGCGACACCCCTCCGCGAGACAAAACCATGAAGCTGCTGTCCGGCAATTCGAACCGCACCCTGGCCCAGTCCATCGCGGAGTACCTGGACATGCCGCTGACCCGCGCCCAGGTGCGCCGGTTCGCCGACCTCGAGGTTTTCGTCACCATCGACGAAAACGTGCGCGGCGAGGACGTCTTCGTCATCCAGTCGACCAGCTATCCAGCCAACGACAACCTGATGGAGCTGCTGATCTGCATCGACGCCCTGAAGCGCGCGTCGGGCAAGCGGATCACCGCCGTCCTCCCCTATTTCGGCTACGCCCGCCAGGACCGCAAGACCGGCGGCCGCACGCCGATCTCGGCCAAGCTGGTGGCCAACCTGATCACCCGTTCGGGCGCCGACCGGGTGCTGACCATGGATCTGCACGCCGGCCAGATCCAGGGCTTCTTCGATATCCCGACCGACAACCTGCTGCCCTCGCGCCTGCTCGCCGACGACATCCACAAGCGCTACACGATCAAGGACGACCTGATGGTCGTCTCGCCCGACGTCGGCGGCGTGGTGCGGGCCCGGGCCCTGGCCAAGCGCCTGAACGACGCCGACCTGGCCATCGTCGACAAGCGCCGCTCGGCCCCCGGCGAGAGCGAGGTCATGAACATCATCGGCGACGTCGAAGGCCGCCGCTGCATCCTGTTCGACGACATCGTCGATTCGGCCGGCACCCTGTGCAACGCCGCCGCCGCCCTGATCGCCCAGGGCGCCACCTCGGTCAGCGCCTATGTCACCCACGGGGTGCTGTCGGGCGCGGCCGCCGAGCGGGTGGCCAATTCGGTGCTGACCGAGCTGGTGGTCACCGACTCGATCGAGGCCTCCGACGTGGTCAAGGCCTGCCCCAAGATCCGCTACGTCTCGTGCGCGCCGCTGATCGGCGAGGCCATCCGCCGGATCGCCAACGAGGAATCGGTCTCCAAGCTGTTCGACTAGGCCGGAACCCCGGCGATCGCCGGGGCTTTTCGAAGGCGGCGCTTGTCAAGATGTGGTTAACGGGCTGACTGTCACAATGTCGCCCGTTCGCCGATGGTATGGCGGGCGCTCTATATCATTGGGGATGTTTTCGGGATGCTATCCACCACGCGCAAGCGCGCCGCTCTGACGGCCATGGCCGTGGCCGTCGCCACGGTCCTGGCCAGCTGCAGCACCCCGCCCCCGCCGACACCGGTGGTCGTCGCGCCGCCCGCCCCGCCGCCGATCACCCTGTCCTCGACCATCGTCGAGCGGGCCAGCGCCTTCCGCGGCTACATGCAGCGGGCCGGCGCCATCAGCCCCAACTTCCAGGACGCCGCCCAGATCCAGTCGTCCCTGAAGGTCGCCGTCGCCTACGAACCCAAGCAGTTCCTGTCGGGCGCGACGTCCTACGCCGCCATCCTGGCCCTGCAGGACCCCACCTTCGTGGCCTCGGTGCGCGCCTTCGCCGCCGACCCGACCCAGCGCCAGCAGGTCATCAACCAGCTGATCGCCGACCCGGCCTACGCCGTCGGCTTCAAGGGCAGCGACACCGCCGCCGCCCGGATCATCGACACCCTCAACGGCGACGGCGTGAAGGTCTACACCGCCGGCAAGGCCGTGAAGCAGGCGGCCTACGACGTCCAGCGCTCGGCCTGGTCGAAGACCACCGTGCTCGATCGCGACGGCCGCCTGGCCTACGCCAAGACCATGTCGGCGACCCCGGCCCTGGCCGACAGCGCCGACGTGGCCGCGCTGCAGCAGGCCTGGAACGGCTCCGCGCCGCTGGTCGCCGCCCCGGACGCCGCGCCGGCCGCCGCCCCCCGTTCCGAGCCGCCGCCCTACAAGCCCCTGGTGATCCGCGGCCTGGCCGTGGCCGCCCTGGCCGCCCTGGGCGCGGCCGGCGACAACAACCTGGCCACCATCGACGCGGTGATGGCCGAACCGGCCAGCGCCATGTGCCTGAACATGGCCAAGCTGAACCTCTACCAGTGCCTGGCCGTCGCCAAGCCGCACTACGAAGACGTGTTCTGCCTGGGCCAGCACATCATGATCGACACCGGCATGTGCGTGATCAAGGCCTCGGGCGCCGCCCTGCCCTACGAGCCCCCGCCCCCGCCCAAGCCGACCCCGGCGGTCACCAAGAAGAAGCCCGTCGCCAAGAAGGCGGGCTCGGCCAAGAAGAAGAGCTGATCGGAAGCCCTCTCCCGGAGGGGAGAGGGTGACTCTTGGGGCGACATTCGCGCCCGTTGCCATGGGCGGCCGTTCTGTGTATTGAGCGCGACCTCAAAAACGTCGACCGGGCGGGACAATTCAGTCTTGTGCGGCGGCTTCGCATTCCGAGAGCATCCGGCTCTCCAGAGAGACAGACATGGCCGACATCATTCTCAACGTCGAAGTTCGCGATCGCGCCGGCACCGGCGGTTCGCGTGAAACCCGCCGCGCCGGCAAGATCCCCGGCATCCTGTACGGCGGCGAAAAGGCTCCCGTGAACATCGCGGTGAAGTCGAACGAATTCCGCAAGGCGCTCTACACCGGCAAGCTGCTCGGCCACCTGGTCACGCTGCAGCACGGCGAAGACAAGCAGTCGGTCATCGCCAAGGCGATCCAGTTCCACCCGGTCACCGACGAGCCGATCCACTTCGACCTGTTCCGCGTCGGCGAGCACCAGCTGATCAAGATCCAGGTTCCGGTCCACTTCAAGAACCACGACATCTCGGTCGGCATGAAGAAGGGCGGCTCGCTGGAGATCGTCCGTCACACCGTCGAGCTGGCCTGCCCGGCCGACGCCATCCCCGAAGAGCTGGTCATCGACCTGGCCCACCACGACATCGGCGACACCATCCGCATCTCGGAAGTGAAGCTGCCGGAAGGCGTGCGTCCGGCCCAGGACCGCGACTTCGTGATCGCCAACCTGAAGGCCTCGGCCGCCGCCCAGTCGGGCGAAGGCGACACCACCACCGAAGCCTAAGGGCCGGTGGTCGGGTTTCCGATCTGAGCTATCGAAACGGGCGGGCTTAACGGCCCGCCCGTTTTGCGTTTAGGCGTTCAGTCTAGGTCTCATGCGATGCTGATCCTCGCCGGTCTCGGCAATCCCGAAGCCAAGTACGAGAAGAACCGGCACAATGTCGGGTTCATGGCCGTCGACGCCATCGCCCGCAAATGGGGCACGGCGCCGTGGCGCTCGCGCTTCCAGGGCCTGGCCTGCGAGGGCCAGGTCTCGACGCCGGACGGCCCGGTCAAGCTGCTGCTGCTCAAGCCCAAGACCTTCTACAACGAGAGCGGCCGCGCCGTGGGCGAGGCGATGAAGTTCTTCAAGCTGGCTCCGACCGACGTCATCGTCTTCCACGACGAGATCGACATGGCCCCCGGCCGCTTCCGGATGAAGGCCGGCGGCGGGGCGGCGGGCAACAACGGCGTGCGCTCGATCACCAGCCAGGTGGGCGACACCTTCCGGCGCGGCCGCATCGGGGTGGGCCACCCCGGCCACAAGGACGCGGTGATGCACTACGTGCTGGGCGACTTCCACAAGGTCGAGCACCAGTGGCTGGACCCGATGCTGGACGCCATCGCCGACGCCCTGCCCTTCGCGGCGGCCGGCGACGACGAGCGCTACCAGGCCGAGGTCCTGCGCCTGGCCCCGGCCCCCAAGGCCGATCCGAAGAAGGCCGCGCGACAGGCCGACTGAGGGGGCGGGCGATTGACGCCGGCCCACCGACGCGACAAACACCCAAGGTAGAGCTTGGAGTTCTCGATGTTCCCCGCCATCGGCCTTTCGCTGATCTTCTCGATCGCCCTGTGCGTCCACGTGGTCCGCACGCACCAGCAGATGTACTGGCTGTGGATCATCCTGGCGTTCCAGCCGCTGGGCGGGCTGGTCTATCTGCTGGCCATCGTCGCGCCGGAATTCCTGGGCGGCAGCAAGGCCCAGCGCATGGGCCAGGCGGCCCGCAAGGCGCTGGACCCGCAACGGGAATATCGCGAGGCGACCCAGGCGGTCGACGACGCCCCGACCGTGGGCAACCGCGCGCGCCAGGCCGCGGCCGCCACGGGCCTGGGCCGGCACGAGGAGGCCGAGCGGCTGTATGCCGAGGCGCTGCAAGGCCTGTACGCCGACGATCCGCAATTGCTGCTGGGCCGCGCCAACGCCCTGATCGAGCTGAACCGCCCCGCCGAGGCCCTGCCGCTGCTGGAAACCCTGAGCGCCCAGTCCAACGCCGCCCGCACCCCGCAGGTGGCCCTGGCCATGGGGCGCGCCTACCACGCCCTGGGCCGCGAGACCGAGGCCGACACCGCCCTGCGCTGGGCCGCCGCCCACCTGCCGGGCTTCGAGGGCATGGCGCGCTACGCCGTGTTCCTGGCCCAGGTCGGCCGCAAGGACGAGGCCCGCGAGGCCCTGGCCGAGATCGACAAGCGCCTGGCCAAGACCCACGCCCACTTCCGCAAGGAAGCCCGGGGCTGGCGCGACCTGGCGGCCGGGGCGATGGGTTAGGTCCGCTCGCGCCCGTCGCCCAGGAACAGGTGGCCCAGCCAGCTGACCACCCCGACCACGACCGAGCCGAGGATGCCGGCCCACAGGCCATCGACCACGAAGCCCTTCAGCAGCAGGCCGACCAGGCCCAGCATCGCGGCGTTCACCACCAGCAGGAACAGCCCCAGGGTCACCAGGGTCAGCGGCAGGGTGAGCAGGAAGACCACGGGCCGGACCACGGCGTTGACGATCCCCAGCAGGACGGCGGCGGCCAGCAGGCTGCCCCAGCTGCGCACCTCGATGCCCGGCACGATCTCGGACGCCAGCCAGAGGCCCAGCGCCGCGATCAGGGCGCGGATGATGAAACGCGTCATGCGACGACTCCGTGGTTCTTCAAGCGCGGCCATTAGAGG
Source organism: Caulobacter sp. AP07 (assembly GCF_000281955.1). Taxonomy (GTDB): domain Bacteria; phylum Pseudomonadota; class Alphaproteobacteria; order Caulobacterales; family Caulobacteraceae; genus Caulobacter. Next base: position 177,284 of record NZ_AKKF01000122.1, read on the forward strand.
AGCACGACGCGGACGCGGGCAAGGCCTCCGTTTTCGACCGGCCGGAACGGCGCGCTGCGCGTCGCGGATTCCGCGCGGCCGAGGGGCGGTTTCCCGAACGTAAGGCGCGCCCCAGCAGCTCTGACGGCCTCCATAGAATTTTGGCCTTGAAAAAGTGAGAATGAACGTTCATTCTCACTTTCGGAAGGTCCAATACCCGAGTCCGGGTGTCGGACATTACAAATGCGTTATCGACCTTACCTTCGCCGCAACGCGTTCCTATCTGACCCATTGTAGATGGGGATGGTGGCGCGCGGTCCGCGTGCGGGTCCGTACCAAGGGGATAGTTTTCTATGGCCGTGAATTCACTATCGGTGATGTCGCCGGATGGCGGCCTGTCGCGTTACCTCACCGAAATCCGCAAGTTCCCGATGCTGCCCAAGGACGAGGAGTTCATGCTCGCCCAGCGTTGGAAAGAGCATCAGGACAGCGAAGCCGCCCACAAGATGGTGACGAGCCATCTGCGCCTGGTGGCCAAGATCGCCATGGGCTATCGCGGCTACGGCCTGCCGATCGGCGAGGTGATCTCCGAGGGCAATGTCGGCCTGATGCAGGCCGTCAAGAAGTTCGAGCCCGACAAGGGCTTCCGCCTGGCCACCTACGCCATGTGGTGGATCCGCGCCTCGATCCAGGAATACATCCTGCGCTCGTGGTCGCTGGTGAAGATGGGCACGACGGCCGCGCAGAAGAAGCTGTTCTTCAACCTGCGCAAGGCCAAGAGCCAGATCGCCGCCTTCCAGGACGGCGACCTGCGCCCCGACCAGGTCGACTACATCGCCACCAAGCTGGGCGTGCTGGACAGCGAGGTCATCTCGATGAACCGCCGCCTGTCGGGCCCCGACGCCTCGCTGAACGCCCCGCTGCGTTCGGACAGCGAGAGCGAGTGGCAGGACTGGCTGGCCGACGACAACCAGGTCAGCCAGGAGACCGCGGTCGCCGAGAGCCAGGAAAAGTCCATGCGCATGGGCCTGCTCGAGGAGGCCATGGTCGAACTCACCGACCGTGAGCGCCACATCCTCACCGAGCGGCGCCTGAAGGACGACCCGACCACCCTGGAAGACCTGGCCACCGAATACGGCGTCAGCCGCGAGCGGGTGCGCCAGATCGAGGTCCGGGCGTTCGAGAAGCTGCAGAAGTCGATGCGCGAAGCCGCCATCGCCAAGAACATGGTCGAAGCGTAAACCGCTTGGATCTGAACGACTGGAGCGCCCCGGATCGCAAGGTCCGGGGCGTTTTTCGATGACCGATCCCCGCCCTCAACTGATCCTCCTGCCCGGCCTCCTGAACGATGCCGAGCTTTGGCGCGACCAGATCGCGGGCCTGGCCGACGTCGCCCGCTGCGCGGTGGCCGATCTCACCCAGGGCGCGACCCTGGCCGAACTGGCGGAGTCGGTGCTGGCGAGGGCCGAGCCGACCTTCGCCCTGGCCGGCTTCTCGATGGGCGGCTATGTCGCCCAGGAGATCGCCCGCCAGGCGCCCGAGCGCATCGAACGCCTGGCCCTGCTCGACACCTCCATCCGCGCCGACACCCCCGAGCGCGCCGCCCAGCGGCGGGCCCTGAACGCGGCGGCCCAGCGCCCGGGCCAGTTCCTGGGGATCACCGAGCGCATCCTGGCCAGCTACATCGACCCTTCGCGGCTCGACGACGAAGACCTGACCAGCCGCATCCAGGCCATGACCCAGCGCCTGGGCCGCGAGGTCTTCCTGCGCCAGAACGCCCTGGAGCGCTTCGACGGCGCAGCGGCGCTGCGGGCGCTGAACAAGCCGATCCAGATCATCTGCGGCGAGAACGACGCCATCACCCCGGTCGAGGGCCATCGCGAGATGGCCCGGGCGATCGGCTGCACGCACCTGCTGGTCATCCCCGGGGCCGGCCACATGACGCCGATGGAGGCCCCCGAGGCGGTCAACCAGGCCCTGCGCCGGTGGCTGGCGCGCTAAGGGTTCGAACGCGTTTGGAGTCCCCTACCCGTGTCATCCCGGCTGGCGCGGCCGCTGAACCGAGACGCCGCCACACTGACGATTCACGCACGGTTCTTCCGCCCCGGGCAGCAAAACCGCCACAAAACTGTCAGCGAAACATCACTGGTCGCCGGATTGCGGCGAAACTATGCCCCTCCCCGTGATGACAACGTGCGGTCGATCCCGAATCCGGGACGCCCGCCTGGGGGATGTTCCGATGAAGAAGACCGCTCTGTTCGCCCTGGCGGCGTTCGCGCCCCTGGCCCTGGCCGTCGCGGCCCCGGCCGGCGTCTGGGCCGCCGAGGTCGATGCGCCGATCGCCACCGCCGCCGAAGCGCCGGTCACGGCCTCCGAGGTCGTCGTCCAGGCCCAGATCGCCTACCGCAACCGCACGGAAGGCGCCGCGCCGGTCCTCGACTACGGCCTGGACTACTTCCAGCGCTTCGAGCCGCTGACCGCCGGCGACGCCCTCAAGCGCGTGCCCAGCGTGGCCTTCCTGTCGGACGTGCTGGAATCGGACGGCGTGCGCCTGCGCGGCCTCGACCCCGGCTACACCCAGATCCTGATCAACGGCGAGAAGGTGCCGGGATCGAGCGTCGACCGCTCGTTCTTCGTCGACCGCATCCCGGCCGAGCTGATCGAACGCATCGAGGTGGTGCGCAGCGCCTCGGCCAACCGCAGCGGCGACGCCGTGGCCGGGGCTCTGAACATCGTCCTGCGTGACGCCTACTCCCTGAACGGCGGCTTCGTCCGGGCCGGCGCGCTGTCGTTCAACGACGGCCGCATCCGCGAAACCCTGGGCGGCGTGTGGGGCGGCCAGGTCGGCCCCGGCCGCCTGCTGCTGGGCGCCAACCTGCAGGGTCGGCGCAACCCCAAGGAAAAGACCAGCCTGCGCTACACCCAGCCGCCGGCCGGCGCGGCCAACTTCGTCAACCGCGAAGACCAGACCGACCTGCGCGACGGCACCGACTATTCGTTCAACGCCAGCTACAAGACCCCGCTGGCCGGCGGCGACCTCGACCTGAGCGCCTTCTACGTCAAGACCGACCGCACCCAGGACGAACGCTCGCTGGAATACAACACCGCCACCGGCGGCAATCCGGCCCCGATCGTGTTCGGCAAGACCACGGGCGGCAACCTGCTGACCGTCAACGCCCAGATCGTCGACATCGAGCAGGAAAACACCACGCTGTCAGGCAAGTACGCGCACGAGATGTTCGGCGGCCTGACCAAGTTCAAGCTCGGCTACGCCCGCTTCACCGAGTCGGATTTCGACCGCGAGGACGACACCGACTACAACCGGGCCAAGCCGCGCAACACCCTGGACCGTACGATCACCGACATCGAGGACAACGAGACCTCGGCCGCGATCGAGCACCAGCGCGACCTGGGCGCCGCCAAGCTGGAACTGGGCGTCCAGTACCAGAAGAAGGACCGCGACACCTCGATCACCTCGGTCCGCAACCGCTTCAACATCGGCGCGGTCAATCCGAACAACCCGTTCGTCCCGGTCGAGGGCGGCCTGAACACCGTCGAGGAAACCCGCATCGACCCCTATGCGATGCTGTCGGGCAAGTCGGGTCCCCTCAAGTGGGAGGCGGGCCTGCGCTATGAGACCACCGACGTCAGCATCGAGGATCGCAGCCCCAGTGTCGCCGCCGCCGACCGCGACAGCGACACCGACTACGCCGTCCTGCTGCCGTCGGCCCACCTGCGCTGGAGCCTGTCGTCCAGCGACCGGATCAGCGCCTCGGTGGCCCGCACCGTGCGTCGCCCCGGCTTCGACCAGCTGTCGCCGGCCCGACTGAACGAGGAATACGGCGACAACGATTTCGTCGGCAATCCCGACCTCAAGCCGGAAAAGGCCTGGGGCCTGGACGTCGGCTATGAGCGCCGCCTGGGCGCGCGCGGCGTGGCCGGGGTCAACGTCTTCTATCGCGACGTCACCGACCTGATCGAGCTGGCCAGCACCAACCTGGTCCCCTCGGCCGGCGCTCCGGCCCAGGTCCTGCAGCCGCGCAACGTCGGCGACGGCGGCGTCTGGGGCGTGGAGTTCGACCTCTCGACCCCGCTGACGGTGATCGGCCTGGAGAACACCGGCGTGTTCTTCAACTACTCGTGGCTCGACAGCGACATCGACGACACCTTCGGTAGCCGCCGGTTCAACGACCAGTCGAAATACGTGCTGAACGTCGGCTTCATCCAGGACCTTCCCGAGGTGGGCGGCGCCTTCGGGGCCAGCTACCGCAAGCAGGGCGAGGCCTATGGCCGCCTGATCGGCGAGGAGGTCACCACCACCTACGGCGCCGACCTCGAGATCTTCGTGGAAAAGCGCATCGGCGACCGCTTCACCCTGCGCCTGACGGGATCGAACCTGCTGAACGCCAAGAAGAAGGAAACCTTCGACAAGTTCGACAGCACGGCCGACCAGCGGGCGCGCAAGTACGCCGAATACGAGCTGGAGCAGGAAGAGGCCGGCCCGGTCTACCAGCTGATCGCCCGCCTGGCCTTCTAGGGCGACGGCGACGGAAACGCGAAAGGGCGGCGTTCGCGAGAACGCCGCCCTTTCAACATCCAGAGCCAAGAAGGCTGTCATCCCGGACGAGCGCGCAGCGCGAAGATCCGGGACCGACGCGTGAACTCGGCGCTTCCGGCGGTCCCGGATCGGCGGCCCTGCGGGCCTTGTCCGGGATGACAACGGTGAGTGCGGGTAGAAAGCTCGAACCCTACGCCACCCGCCCCGTGTCCTCGGCCATGAACACCATCAGCGAGTCGATGCGCTTGACCAGTTCCTGGCGGCCCAGGGTCTCGGCGGTGGGGCCGGCCGTGCAGGCTTCCAGAGCCTCGGCGGCCTGGACCAGGCGCGGTTCGTTGACCAGCACCCCGACCTTCTTGAGTTCGACCGCCTGGGCGGCCAGGGCCCGGCGGGCCTGGTTGGGGTCGGTGTCGAGCGCCGTGGCCGCCGACTTGACGATGCGCAGGGCCTGGGAAAGGCGGGCGGCGGGCGTGCCGGCCCCGTCGGCCTTGCGCTTGCGCGGGCCCTTGTATTCGGCCGAGTTGAACCGTCGCCGGTCGGGGCCGACATACTGCACCGCTTCGACCCAGTCGCGCGGCTTCAGCGTCACCGCCTCCAGCCGCCGCTCCAGGTCCTTGATCGTGAACGGCTTGCGCATGAACTCGTGAATGCCGGCGTCGCGCGCCCCGAAGATCGCCTCGGCGGTGGCCTCGGCGGTGCACATGACGATCGGGTTCTCGCGGCAGGCCAGGTCGCTGCGGCGGATCTTGCGGGCCAGGGCCAGGCCGTCGCAGCCGTGGGAGGCGTGCTCGACGAAGATCAGCAGCGGATCGACGGTCCGGGCCATCGACCAGCCGGCCTCGATCGACGCAGCGTGGAAGATCTGGACGTTGCCCACGTGGCGCAGTTGGTCGGCCAGCAGGCGCACGGCCGCAGTGTTCGGATCGACGACCAGCACGCGCTGCATCTTCGCCGCCACACGCTGCAAGGTGCGAATATTGCCGTCGAACACGGGACCGGGGACTCCAACTGTAACCGGCCGTCACATTAGGGGGACGATCGTAAAAATCCACTTGATGGCGCGCGGCCGCGACAGATTATCGTCGGGTCATGGCGTCGCAGGGGCGAAACCGGCCCCTGGATCGCCGTGGACGATTGGCTGCCCCAAGCGCTGGGAGCGCTTCTTCAACTCAAAAATTCCGTCATCACCCGCTTTATGCGGGTGACCCAAGCGGCGGTGGACATAGCGTCGGACTCTGCTTGGGTCCCCCGAACAAGTCGGGGGATGACGACTGTGGATGGGCTTGGGCGCCAGACTGTCCGCGGACGTGTAATCGCTCCATCGGGCCAACTGCCCACAGCCCTACACCGCCAGGCTGACGCTCAGGCCGGCGTCGAAGTCCTGCAGGATGTCGACCGCCTCGCCGATGTCGGCGACCAGCGGCTGGCCCAGCGGGAAGCGATAGCGCCAGAAGCTGGCGATGTGGGCGATCACCCCGACCTTCTCGCCCAGCGACAGGAACATCTCGGGCGCGCGCAGCAGGAAGGCGCGGAACGCCTGGGGCCGGCTGTTCTCGATCAGGTCCTCGAAGGCCCGGTCGTAGATGTCCAGTGAGCGCAGGATCGCCGTGCGCTCGATGACGATGCCGCGCCGCAGCCGCTTGCGGATCTCCTCGACATAGCGGGCGGTCTCGACGTCGCGATTGCCGGTGATCGTCAGCCGGGCGATCTCGCCGCCCACCGCGTCCAGCTCCGACCACAGCCGGGTCAGCATCCACTTGTAATAGAGGAAGCCCTTCCAGCTGAAGACGCCTTCCTTGAAGCTCTCGCCGTCCATGACCAGGGTCTCTCGCAGCGGCTCCAGGCGCCCGTCGACGTCGGTCGACAGCAGGGCCTCGACCAGGCGGGCGGCATAGGCGCCGGGCACGATCCGGCCGGTTTCCTGGAAGGCCAGGTCGATCAGGCGCGCAATCTGCACCGACACGAAACTGTGCATCTGTTCCAGGTCCGCGCCCGACAGCGCGAAGTAGCAGGGCGCCGCCATCAGCCCATGGCGGCGCAGGTGCTCGCGCAACAGGAACGGATCCAGCGACGGCAGCTGGTCGATCAGCCGCAAGGTCGCCAGGTCGCGCCCCATGTCGCTGTTTTCGTTGCAGGCCTCGCGCAGCAGGTCGACCCAGCCGCGCTGGCCGACGAAGAACGACTGGCCGCCCAGGGCCAGGTCGCTGCGCTCGAACGGGATGATGATCTTGGTGGCGGTGGGCCGGATCTCGTCGAACAGGAAGATGTCGTCGGCCCGCAGCCGGTGCTTGACCACCAGGGCGGAGTTGAGGACCCGGTTGCGGAACAGCGGCGCCTCGCCGTGCTCGGGCCGGTGGCCGCTCTGGGCCTGGATGGCCAGCAGGTTCAGCACCCGGCTGGTCGAGGCCGTACGCTCCAGCGCCCGCAGGCTGCGCGTCAGGCGGTCCGACTTGTGGACGGACTTCAACTTACGGCGCGCTGACAAGTCCCTGCGATCCCCCTCGTGGCGAAGGGTTTGTAGCGTGGCCACGCTAAACAAACGCTAACCGTGCCGGAGGGCCCGATCGGCGAGCGCAGTCCAAGGTGGAGCAGGCGTCCAAAACGTCTCCCGCGTGGCCCCAAGAGTGGGTATTTCGCACGGCCGCCCAAGCGCTTAGCCTAGTCCCGCGTGACACTCGCCGCTGACCGGCCGGCCAGGGCGACGCGCACGCTCCAATCGCGCGCAGTCCATCTGGAACGGAGACAGGGCGATGTCCTTGAGGATCAATTCCGAGGCGCCGAATTTCATGGCGCAAACCACCCAGGGCATGATCAGCTTCCATGACTGGATCGGCGACGGCTGGGCCGTCCTGTTTTCCCACCCCAAGGACTTCACCCCGGTCTGCACCACCGAGCTCGGCTACATGGCGGGGCTGAAGCCGGAGTTCGACAGGCGCGGCGCCAAGATCATCGGCCTCAGCGTCGACCCGGTGGACGACCATGCGCGCTGGGCGGCGGACATCGAGGAAACCCAGGGTCACGCGGTCAACTATCCGATGATCGGCGACACGGACCTGAAGGTCGCCAGGCTGTACGACATGCTGCCGGAGGGGGCCGGCGAAACGTCCGAAGGCCGCACGGCGGCCGACAACGCCACCGTCCGCGCGGTGTTCGTCATCGGCCCGGACAAGAAGATCAAGGCGATGCTGATCTATCCGATGACCTCGGGGCGTAACTTCGACGAGGTTCTGCGGCTGCTGGATTCCTGCCAGCTCACCGCCCGGCACGCCGTGGCCACGCCGGTGAACTGGCGCCCCGGCCAGGACGTCATCATCCCGACGTCCGTCACCGACGAGCAGGCCCGGCAGAAGTATCCGGACGGCTGGAAGACCCTGAAGCCCTACCTCAGGGTCGTCGCCCAGCCGCAGGGCTGACGGCGGGAGGGCGGCGGCGCGCCGACCGTGTCTTCGGACCCGAATGGGAGGAGCCTGCGATGCTGTTCGAACAAGTGACCACGGGCGGTTGCCAATCCTATCTGGTGGGATGCCCGGACACGCTCAGCGCCGTACTGATCGATCCCGAGATCAGCCAGATCGATCGCTACCGGGCCCTGGCCGCCAAGCACGGCCTGCGGGTCCGCTACGTCATCGACACCCATACCCACGCGGACCATTTCTCGGCCGCCAAGCAGATGGGCGAGATGCTCGGCGCGCCCACGGTCATGCATCACGCCAGTCCGGCGCCCCATGTCGGCCTGCGCCTCGACGACGACGACGTGCTGATCGTCGGGAACCTGCGCATCCGGGCGCTCCACACGCCGGGACACACAGGCGATTCCATGTGCCTGGTCGTCGAGGATCGCGTGTTCACCGGCGACACCCTGCTGATCGGCGGCGCCGGCCGGACGGACCTGCCGACCGGCGATCCGGACCAGCTGTACGACAGCCTGTTCGGCAAGCTGCTCACGCTCGACCCGGCGCTGCTGGTCTACCCCGCGCACGACTACAAGGGTCGGTCGCACTCCACCCTGGGCGCCGAGATCGCCGACAATCCGAGGCTGCAGAAGCGCGAGCGTGGCGAGTTCACCCAGATGATGCGCGAGCTGAGCCTCGCCGCGCCCACCCACATGACCGAGGCGCTGCGCACCAACATGACCGGCGGCAAGACGGTATGCCAGCTGCTGGCCGAGGCCTCGGCCGAGGTGCCCCACATCGGGCTGGAGGCGTTGCACCGACGGCTTGGCGACCGGCCCAACGACCTGCTGGTCCTGGACGTTCGCGAGGAGAGCGCCTTCAAGTCCGGCCACATCCCGGGGGCCCGCCACCTGCCGCGCGGACAGCTCGAACTGCGGGTGAACGAGGAAATCCCCGATCCGACCTTGCGTATCGTGACCTGCTGCGAATTCGGCAAGATCTCGATGCTGGCCGCGGCCACCCTTCGCAGCCTCGGCTTCATGCGCGCCACCGCCCTGGACGGCGGCATGAAGACCTGGCGGGAAGGCGGCTATCCCCTGGACTATTGAACGGGCCGCGGCCTGGCTATTGGCTCCGTCCGATCGCGAACCGCCCCACCTTCATCGCGCCGTCGTCGCCCTTCTTCAGCTCGATGGTGAAGGTCTCCTGCTTTTCGTTCCGACGGCCCCAGTCGCGGAACAGGCGCACCCGCACGGTGCTCGGGCCGTTGGGGTCCAGGACGTCGCCGGCATAGACATTGACCCGCAGCACATACTCGCCGTTCGGCGCGCGGCGCAGCAGGTACTCCTCGGGCCCGAAGCCTCGGGTCATGTCGTTGGACAGTCGCCCGCCGATGGCGGTGGCGGGGTTGCTGTAGATCGCCTGCTCGCCGGTCGGCTCGTCGACCCACAGGTCCATGTCGGTCTTGTCGGTGTTCCACTCCAGCACCGCGCGGATGTCGACGTCGAGCAGGGCGACCAGGCGTGGATCCAGCACCTCCTGGCCGAGACCCACGGCCTTCATCCGGGCGACCAGGTTGTTGGCCTCCATCAGGGCGATCAGTTCGATCCCGTCATAGTCGCCGCTCCAGGGACGGGTGACGATCATGTTCAGCAGGTCGAGCGCCCGGCGGTAGTCGGCCTCGCGGGCCTCGCCGGTCTCGCCGTCGCCCCGCGCGACCAGGGCCAGGGCCAGGTCGCGGCGCGGCTGCGGCCGGTCGGGCTCCAGGAACAGGACCCGCTCGCGCAGCCACACCGCCCGGTCCAGGGCGCCATAGGCCTGCAACCGGTCGGCGACGATGATCATGGTCTTGCCGTTGGCCCCCGGCACGTCGAGGGCGCTGACCACGACCTGGGCCGCCTCGGCCTTGCGACCGGACCGGAACAGCCATTCGGCGACGTCGAAATAGAAGGCCGGGGCGTCGCCGTAGGTCTTCTCCAGTTCGACGTAGCGCGCGCGCCAGGCCTCGCCCGACGTGGTGGCCAAGGCCTTCAGATAGGGCCGGTCGGGATTCCACGCGGCGGCCTCCACCGCGATGCGGCCGTCGTCCTCGGGCGCGGCGCCGATCACGGCCGGGGCCACCGGCACGGCCTGGCTGTGGCCGCTTCTGGTCCGTTCGGCCGTGACCACCACCTCTTCGAGCCCTTCACCGCCGCCGACATAGCCCATCTCCGGAGCAGGCGCGTTGGCTGGCGGCGCGGTCCTCTCCCGGTCCTCGCTGGGGGCCATGGCGAGCGGAGCCGGCGGCGGAGGCGGAGCTGGAGCCGGAATGGCGAACGCCGCCGGGCCGCCCCGCCCCGGCTTCACCGCCTTCTTCGGCTGGCGGACCTGCGCCCACCACGCCTTCTGCGCGGTCCAGGCCTCGACGATCCTGCCGAGACGTTCGGCCCGATCCTCGGCCTCCTCGGCCTTCCTGGCGATCACCGCCCGGCGGTAGTCGTCGCCCATGGCCTCGCCGGCCGAGGACGGCGGCGCGACCCCGGCCTCGACATAGTCGTGGGCGTTTTCCAGCACCACGAAACTCGCCTCCTCGGTGGCGATGTTGTAGCGACGCGCCAGGGCCAGGGCCTCGTCGCCGTCGGGACGGTCGGTGGCCAGCAAGCCGGCCACCGCGTCGCGGCCCCACAGGGCGCCGACCCCGTCGAAGGCGCGGACCGGTCCGTCCAGGGCCAGGGTGCGACGCGCGCCGTCGGGACCGGCGAACACCAGGGCGCGGGCCGCCGGGGTCTTGCCGATGATCCACCAGCGACCGCTGGGACCGGCGACCAGGCGATGCTCCACCGCCTGGCCGTCATCGGCGGCCAGGGTGAACAGCGGCGGTCCGGCCGAGGTCAGGCGCGCCAGGGCGGCCTCGGGATCGAGCGCCGAAAGATCGACATGCCGCCCGCCGCCGCGCTCGGCCAGCACCGACAGGAAGTTGCGGTCGGCGTCCTTGGCGCTGGAGAGCGTCAGGGTCCGGCAGGGCGGCGGCTGGGCGATCCAGCTGTCCACGGTCATGCGGCCGTCGGACACCAGGATGCAGGTGTCGGCCTGGCCGTTCCCGGCCGCGAACAGCCCCTTCAGCGAGCTGGCCCCGCCATAGGTCACCGCCTTCAGCGCCGCCTCGACGGCTTCGCCGGTCGGGGCCGACAGCACGACGGCGCGGGGACTGTCGTCGGCGAAGGTCACCAGTTCGACCGCCTGCGGCCGCGCGGCCTCGACATAGCGGCGCAGCACGGCGATCTCGGTCTTCAGGTCGTCGTCCGAGCGCGAGCGCGAGCGGTCCCAGTACAGGCGCAGGCGGCGCACGGTGGCGGCCTGGGCGTCGAACGGCAGCCGCAGATCGAAGAACCGCTCGCCATTGGCGTGGCGGCTGAGCTCCAGCGGCGCGACGGCGCGCCAGGGCCCGACCCCAAGCCCCCCGGACAATGCGATCTCCTTGGTCGCGATCGACGCCGTCAGGCCGCCGGCGTCCTGGGCCCAGACCAGCTTGAGGTCCGAGGGCGCCGTCACGGACGGCGGGGCGACGGCGCCCAGCACGGTCACGGCCATCCTGAACTCACCCACCGCCGCCTCGGAGGCGAGCGGCAGGACGAAGCTTCCGTCGGCGGCCAGGGGGCTGACATAGCTCAGGCGAATGGCGCGCCCTTGGCCGGGCAGGATCGGATAGATCTGGGTATGGAAGCTGTTGTCGGCCGTCACCTCGGCCAGGCCCGGATCGACCCCGGCCCGCACGCGGTTCTCGTAGACCAGCCGCGCCTGGCGCTTGCCGGTCAGCACCCCGTCGACCATCCGCCCGCCGACGTCCAGGGCGTAGCCGTTGATCACCGCCCCGGCGGGCAGGGCCAGGGTGAAGTCGCCTTCCATGGCGTCCTTCGTGGGGTTGTCGAAGCGCGCCTCGATCACGGTCTGGGCCAGGCCGCCGGACAGGGTCGTCTTGACGTCGAGGCGGGCGATCCGCAGGGCCCGGCCCTGCTCCGCCCCCACCGTCACGACGCCGCGCGGCCGAGCGATCAACACCGGATTGGCCGCTTCGGCCGCCCACGACGCCCCGCCGCTCAGCAGGGCCAGGGCGACCCCGAGCAAGACAACCTTCATGACACGACGCCTCCCCTTGCAACGGGAAGCCTAGGCGGAAATTACAGACGTGAACAGGGGCTCTCGCCAATAGGGGCGGGAATGATGGCGGCGCGTGGCGAGGGACGACCAGCATCCCCCGCCCGCCGGGCGCCCTACCCCTGGAACGGGTCGCGCATCAGGATGGTGTCGTCGCGCTCGGGGCTGGTCGACAGCAGGGCCACCGGGGCGCCGATCAGTTCCTCGACCCGGCGCACATATTTCACGGCGTTGGCGTTGAGGTCCTTGAACGAGCGGGCGCCGGCGGTGCTTTCGCTCCAGCCGTCCATCTCCTCGTAGATCGGCTGGGCGGCCTTCTGGTCGCGCATGCCGGCCGGCAGGTAGTCGACGACCTTGTCGCCGATGCGGTAGCCGACGCAGATCTTCAGGGTCTTCAGGCCGTCCAGCACGTCCAGCTTGGTCAGGGCCACGCCGTGGATGCCGTTGATGGCCACCGACTGGCGCACCAGCACCGCGTCGAACCAGCCGCAGCGGCGGGGCCGG
>NZ_AKKF01000123.1 GCF_000281955.1 Caulobacter sp. AP07
GGGGTCGATGGTCGGTTCAGCCGCGAGGCGCGGTCAGATCCGCGCGACCCCTCATCCGGCGCTTCGCGCCACCTTCTCCCGCAAGGGGAGAAGGAACAGGGGTCAGGAACTCACCCCCTCATGCGCCAGCAGCCAGCGCTTGCGCGCGATCCCGCCGCCGTAGCCGGTCAGCGATCCGTCGGCGCCGATCACCCGGTGGCAGGGCACGACGATGGCGATCGGGTTGGCGCCGTTGGCCGCGCCCATGGCCCGTATCGCGTTCGGTCGGCCAATGCGCGCGGCGAGGCGGGCATAGGTCGTCGTCTCGCCGGCGGGGATGTCGACCAGGGCGTTCCAAACCTCGCGCTGGAAGACCGTGCCGCCGATCGTCCAGGGGATGGTCTTCAGCGCGCCCAGCTGGCCGGTGAAATAGGCCGCCAGCCCCTCGCGCACCGCCGCCGGCGCCATGCCGGTCTCCACCGCCTGGTCGCGATGGTGCAGGCGCAGGGCCCGGGCCAGGCGCTGGGGCTCGTCATGGAACTCCAGCACCCGCAGCCGCCCCTCGGCGTCGGTGACCACGTCGATCTCGCCGATCGGCGTAGCCAGGCGATCCAGCCTCAGGCGCTCAGGCCGCACGCGCCGTCCTCCGAACCGGCGGCGCCCCTTCGTCGGCCAGCGAAGCCCAGAGGTGCAGGGCGGCGTAGGCCCGCCACGGCCGCCAGGCCTCGGCGCGGGCCAGCAGCTGTTCGGCGGTCGGCCGCACGCCGTCGGCGTCGGTCAGGGCCCGCATCAGGGCGACGTCGGCGGCCGGGAAGGCGTCGGGCTCGCGCAGCTGGCGCATGGCGATGTACTGGGCTGTCCATTCGCCGACGCCCGGCAGGGCGCGCAGCCGCTTGACCATGTCGTCCAGGCCGGCGTTGGGGCTGAGCAGGTTGGGGTCGTCGGCGATCGCCCGGGCCATGGCCGACAGGCAGCGGATGCGGGCCCCGGGCATCTTCATGCCGGTCAGGTCGGCGTCGGCCAGCCGGGCGGCCGCGGGGAAGGTGTGGGTCAGGCCAGGTTCCGCCCAAGGCGCGGCCAGGGGCTCGCCGTGGACGGCCACCAGGTCGCCGGCCAGCTTGCGGGCCGCCACCACGGTGATCTGCTGGCCCAGGATCGCCCGCACCGCCAGCTCGAAGCCGTCCCAGGCGCCCGGCACCCGCAGGCCAGGCCGGGCGGCGACCATCGCGGCCAGGTCGGGGTCACGCGACAGCACCTCGCCGATGCCCACCGGGTCGGCCGACAGGTCGAACACCCCGCGCACCCGGGCCAGGATGCGCGGCAGGGCCGAGGGCCTGGGGAAGCGCACCGCCACGCTCAGCCGGTCGTCGCCGATCGGCCGCACGGCGATGGTCCCGGCCGCGCCGTCCAGGGCGATGGCCCGGCGGTAGACGCCGTCCCGCACCACCTCGACGCCGGGGATGGCCCGCATCGCCAGGAAAGCCAGCATGCCGTCCCAGTCGTAGGGGGGGCGGTAGCGCAGGGTCAGGACGATGGCGTCGTTGGCTGGCGCGCTGATCGCCTTGCGGCGGCGAAGCGCGGCGGGCGGCCGGTCGTAGAGCTGCTGGAAGGTCTCGTTGAAGCGCCGCACGCTGCCGAAGCCGGCGGCCAGGGCCACCTCGCCCATCGGCAGGTCGGTCTCGTGGATCAGCTGCTTGGCCAGCAGCACCCGCCGGGTCTGGGCCACCCCGACCGGCGTGGCGCCCAGGTGCTGCAGGAACAGCCGCCGCAGCTGTCGCCCGCCGACGCCCACGCGCTCGGCCAGGCTCTCGACGTCGCCCCCGTCCTGGTTGGCGTCCAGGGCGCCGGCCTCGATCAGGGCCAGGGCCCGCGACACGGTGTTGGACGCCCCGTTCCAGGCCCCCAGCTGCGGCGAGGTCTCGGGCCGGCAACGCAGGCAGGCGCGGTAGCCCGCTTCCTGGGCCGAGGCGGCGGTGGCGTGGAAGGTGACGTTCTGGCGCAACGGCGTGCGGGCCGGGCAGACCGGGCGGCAGTAGATGCCGGTCGTCCGGACCGCCACGAACAGCCGGCCGTCGAAGCGGGCGTCGCGGGTCTGAATGGCGCGGTAGCAGGCGTCGGGGTCGAGATCCATGCGGCGATCATAGCCCCCGCCGCAGCGGCGTCTCGCGGTTTTCGGACGTCACCACTCGCCATCCCCGGAACAGGTCCGAGAATGACGGGCGCGGAATTGCAACCTTGAAGGTAAAGTATTCGCGTCACGGTGAAGCTGTCGAGTGCTCGGTACTTTGTGATCACGATGGTGTCGATCCGAAATCATGGCCAATGGTCAAGATTGGGTGCGACAAGATTCGCATCGAAAACGGTCCAATACACGAACCTTAACGCCGGATTCGGCATGAACATTAGAAACCGGTCAACCGAGATGGTCGCCCAATAGGCCTCGGGTTGGGGTTTGGGGCATGGTCATGAAGTATCCGGTTCTCTGGGCGGCGAGCGCGCTGGTCGCCGTCACCGCCGTCTCTGGTTTCGCGACGGCGCGGCAGGAGCGAAGCGCGCCCGGCGTCAGCCTGGCCCGCGACGTGGTCGCCGCCGCCAGCGCCTTCGAGACCTATACCCGCGGGGCGGGGACGATCTCGGCGGCGTTCAGGAACGGCGACGGCGTCGCGCAGGCCCTGGCCACCGGCGCGGCCTACCAGGCCGACCAGATGGACGCCGGCATGGTCGCCTACGGGGCCATCGCCGCCTTGCAGGAGACCGCCTTCATCGACGGCGTGCGGCGGGCGGCGCGCGACACGCCGCCGGAGGCGCTGATCGCGCGCCTGACCGAGAACCCGGAAAGCGTCATCGAGATCGACGGCGTCGGGGCCGCCGTCAGCCGGGCCCAGGCCGCCCTGCTCCGGCGGGCCACGCCGCTGGGCGTCGCCGGCCGCGCCGTCAAGCAGTCGGCCTACGACGTCCAGCACCAGGACTGGTCCAAGGCCCCGATCGCCGACGGCGCCGGCCGCCTGGCGCGGATCAAGGCGATGTCGGCGGCGCTGTTCGTCCCCGGCGACGAGGACGGCGGCCGATTGATCCAGGCGGCGACCGCGCCGCGTGACGACACCGGAACCGGCGCCGAGGGCGGGGCGGCCTTCACCCCGGTCACCGTGCGGGCCGCGGCCCTGGCCGCCCTGGCGGTGCTGGGCGCGGCCGGGGACGACGACGTCGCCCGGCTCGACGCCGTCATGCACGAGAAGAAGAGCGGCTTCTGCATGAAGATGGCCAAGCTGAACCTCTACCAGTGCCTGGCCGTGGCCGGCCCGCACTATGAGGACGTGTTCTGCCTGGGCCAGCACGCGCTGATCGACACCGCCCAGTGCGTCACCGAAGCTGCGGGCGGGGCGCGGGTCCCGGCGGCGCCTCCGATGATGACCGCCGCGCCGCGCCGGGCGCCGGGGCTGTTCATCCCGGTCGGCGGGACGGGGGCCGAGGTGGCGGCGATGTCGCCGGTTCCGGGGAACTGATCCTCCACCTAACACTATAACAACCGTCATCCCGGGCCTTGTGCCCGGGATGACGGTTGAAATGGGGATGCGTTGGATTTGTCATCCCGGACAAGCGCGTAGCGCGCAGGTCCGGGACCGCCGGAAGCGCAGGTGTTCACGCCCCGGTCCCGGGTCTTGGCTGCGCTTCGCCCGGGATGACAACCGCATAGGTGAGAACGAAAAAGCCTCCCGGTTCGCACCGGGAGGCCCTCGTCGTTCAACGGTGATGGCGTCCTAGCGAATGCCCGCCACTTCCCGCGCGGCTTCACGCTCGACCTTCTGCTGGTAGGCCAAGTCGCCGTACTTGCCGTATTCCATGCGGGCGATGGTGCGCTCGTGCACTTCGTCCGGGCCGTCGGCCAGGCGCAGGGTGCGGATGCCGGCATAGGCCTTGGCCAGGCCGAAGTCGGTGGTGACGCCGCCGCCGCCGTGGGCCTGGATGGCGTCGTCGATGATCTTCAGGGCCAGGCGCGGGGCCGCGACCTTGATCATCGCGATCTCCAGGCGCGCGGACTTGTTGCCGGCCTTGTCCATCATGTCGGCGGCCTTCAGGCACAGCAGGCGGCACATCTCGATGTTGATGCGGGCCTCGGCGACGCGCTCTTCCCACACCGAGTGGTCGGAGATGTACTTGCCGAACGCCTTGCGGCTCATCAGGCGCTTGCACATCTTTTCCAGCGCCACCTCGGCGGTGCCGATGGTGCGCATGCAGTGGTGGATGCGGCCGGGGCCCAGGCGGCCCTGGGCGATCTCGAAGCCGCGGCCCTCGCCCAGCAGCAGGGCGTCCTCGATCGGCACGCGCACGTCCTTGAGGATGACCTCGGCGTGGCCGTGCGGGGCGTCGTCATAGCCGAACACCGGCAGCATACGGACGATCTCGATGCCGGGGGCGTCCATCGGCACCAGGACCTGGCTCTGCTGGGCGTGGCGGCTGGCGTTGTTGGGGTCGGTCTTGCCCATGACGATGGCGACCTTGCAGCGCGGGTCGCCGACGCCCGAGCTCCACCACTTGCGGCCGTTGATCACATAGTGGTCGCCGTCGCGCTCGATGCGGGTCTCGATGTTGGTGGCGTCCGAGCTGGCCACCGCCGGCTCGGTCATCAGGAAGGCGCTGCGGATCTCGCCGTTCATCAGCGGGCGCAGCCAGCGCTCCTTCTGCTCCAGCGTGCCGTAGCGCATCAGCACTTCCATGTTGCCGGTGTCGGGCGCCGAGCAGTTGAAGACTTCCGAGGCGAAGCCGATCTTGCCCAGCTGTTCGGCGATCAGGCTGTATTCCAGGTTGGTCAGCTGGACGCCTTCGAACTGGAAGCTGTCGTCGACGTGGGTCTGGCCGCTGTGCGGCGGCATGAAGAAGTTCCACAGGCCGGCGGCCTTGGCCTTGGCCTTCAGCTCCTCGACCACCTGGACCACCTTCCAGCGCTCGGCCCCGAGCACGTTCATCTCGGCGTCGTAGCGCGGGACGGCCGGGACGATGTGCTCTTCCATGAACGCGGTGACGCGGTCGAGGAAGCTGCGCTGCGTGGCGGAGATTTCGAAATCCATGGCGTTCCCGATCCCGTTATGTCGCTGTCAAACACTTGTTTGAAAGCGTTCTAACACCGAAGTGACGCGGACGGCAAGCGGGGTTGGAGGGGCCTGGCCCTGGGACGAGCCGATGGGGTCAGGCGGCCGGCGACAACCAATGCCTGGCCTTGGCCAGCCAGGCGGTCGCGATGTCGCCGCCCCCGTCGCGATCGGCGGCCAGCACCGCCTGCGTTTCGGGGCGGGCGACGAGGTCGTCCAGCCACGCCAGGCCGCCGTGCTGGCGGCAAAGCGCGATCATCGCCGCCAACTGCTTGGCGTCGGGGCCGCCACGCATCGTGGTGTCGGGATGCTGGTGTCGCCACTGGACCGGATCGACCCTGCACAGGGCCTCGATCCGTCGCCGGGCCCGGGAGGCGAAATCGGGGTCGAGCAGGAACGCGGCCACGGCCAGTTGCGGGGACGCCCAGCTGGGTTCGTCCAGCGCCGCCCACAGGGCCTGGATCGTCGGCTCCGACGGGGCGGCGGCGACGATCGCCGCGCTGGCCCCGACGACCTGCGACCGCCAGCCGTGGACGGGCGAAAGCGAGGCCGTGATGTCCGCTTCCAGGCTGAGCGCCGCGGCCTCGACGATCGCCTTCAAGGCGGCGACGCTGTCCTCCGGCTGATGGCTGAGATTGAGGAAGGCGAGATAGCGCGTCCCGTCGAACAGCGGCGCCAGGGCACCGAACTCGGCGAAGGGCGACTTGTCGGGCTGCGGGGCGTCGGTCATCGCGGGCGCTCGGTCGCTGGGGGAACGCTCTCTACTACGGGACGAGCTCGTTCCGGCAAAGGCGCGGGACGAAACAGGGACACACACTCACGGCAAGGCCCGCGCGGGTCTGGCGAAGGTCGTGGGGTGAGTGTGTGTCCCCATCCGCGCCCGTCGCTCTACAGCACGTAGTTGACCGCGATCACCGGGGTCACCGAGGCGGTGGTGTTGCGGCCGGCCGGGATGATCCGGGCGCCGGCGATCACGCCGAGGGCGGGGCTGATGTTGTACTCGACGGCCGGGGCCAGGATCAGCGCCTCGCTGACCGGCGAGCGCCGCTCGAAGGCGGCGCCGGCCCCGTCGACGCCGGAGACGCGGGTCGAGGCGTCGCGCTGGTAGCCGATGTCCATGGCCGCCACCCACTTTTGGGTGATGCTGTATTCGAAGGCCAGGTCGATGTTGAAGGAATCGCCCGGCTCGGCCCGTCCCGAGAAGCCCGTCGGGGTGCCGTAGACGCTGGTGTCGCGGACCTTGGCGTGGCCGGACCGCGTATAGGCCAGGTTCAGGCGCGTGCGCAGGATCCGGCCGTTCGGCGTCCAGAAATAGGTCTGGGAGTTGAGCCCCAGCGTGGTGGCGTAGGCGCCGCCGCCGAACCCGTCGTTGGCGCGGCCGTCGAGCTGGTCGTGGCGGCCGATGGGCAGGGTTTCCTGCAGAAGCACGGAGATGGTCGGCGTGCGGCCGCCCGGCTTGTACTGGGTCAGCCGGTACTGGCCCTGGACGGTCAGGTCGCCGACCTGGACGCCCGAGCTCGACCGGCCGCCGGCCCGGCGATAGCCGAAGCGAGGGATCAGGCCGGCGGTGAAGGTGTCGGTGACGCCATACAGGAGATAGGTCTGCGAGCCGAAGGTGTCGGCGTCCGGCGCGGGGTGGCGCTTGCCCTTGTCGTCGAGCACGCCATACGGCTTGGCGTCGTAGAGATAGGGCTCGATCAGCATGTGGCCCTTGGGCAGGGTCGAGGCGCCCGAGGCCAGCAGCGGCCCGGTCCACCAGGCCTCGTCCAGGGCTTGCCGGCCGGGCGTCGCGTCGGAGGCATGGGCGGGAAGGGCGACGCCGCCGATCAGCGCGGCCAGAAGCGCCGTGAGCCAGGCGCCACGGCCGGCCTGTCGCGGATTTGATCTCATGGTTCCTGCTCCCCGTTGCGATCCGATCAATCGTCGGACCGTCCTTAGGCCGCGCGCGCGGCCGCGACCGCCCGGAACTTGCGGCGCCGATGTGTCAGTTTCTGTCAGCAGTCGTCGCGCGTCGAGACGAGGTTCTCGTGCTGCGGTGCAAAATGAGAAAAGCCCGCGAACCAGGTTCGCGGGCTTTCTCGAAGCCGCTCCCCGAAAGGGCGGCGATCCGGTCGCTTCTGACCTTAGGCGGCGGCGCGCGAGGCCTTGATGGCCGAGATCGTCAGGACGATGAGGCTGAACATGGGAAATCCGTCTGTGAAAATAGGGCGGCGTCGAGCGCCTCCGATGTTCGCCACCATACATGACAACGTTGTCATTGCAAGGATTATGTTGCGGTGCAGCGTCGCGGGCTCTTTCCCGGCCGAGACGGGGACGCACACTCACGGCAAGGCCGGTGTCCGCCCGGTCAAGGCGTTGGGGTGAGTGTGTGTCCCCATTCGCACCCCCGGCCCTTGCCGACTTGAGCGCCTTGCGTCGAACCGTCCGGAGAGGCCATTCTGCGGCTCATGAACATCCAGATTCGCCCCCTCGAAGGCCGCTATGTGCGGCTGGAACCGATTACCGCAGAACTTCGCGACGAGCTGAAGGGGGCGATCGACTGCGACCCCGAGAGCTGGGAGATCATGTCGACCAACGGCTGCGGCGAGGGTTTCGCCGACTGGTGGGGCGCGCTGAAGGGCGAGACCGAGCGCGGCGAGCGCATCGGCTTCGCCATTCGCCGGCTGAGCGACGGCAAGGTGGTCGGCACGTCGAGCTATCTGAACATCCGCAAGCTGCACAAGGGCCTGGAGGTCGGCTCGACCTTCCTGCACCCCGACGCCCGCTCGGGCCCGATCAACCCGGAGTCCAAGCTCCTGCTGCTGGGCCACGCCTTCAACGCCGGCGCCATCCGGGTGGAGTTCATGGTCGACGTCCGCAACGCCCGCAGCCAGGCGGCGGTCGAGAAGCTGGGCGCCGACAAGGACGGCGTGCTGCGCAACCACAAGATCACCTGGACCGGCCATGTGCGCGACACCGCCGTGTTCTCGATCACCGACGCCGACTGGCCGGGCGTCAAGCAGCGGCTGGATTTCCGCCTGATGGAGACCTTCGTCTAGGGGACGCGCCGTCCCCTCCGCGCGAGAGGTGCAGACGATGGATCACCAACCCGGCTCGCCCTTGCTGAACACCGAAGACCTGCGCCAGATCGCGCTGTGGGCGGCCGACTGCGCCGAGCGCGTCCTGCCGGTCTTCGAGGCGAAGGCTCCAGACGACACCCGGGCGCGCGAAGCGATCGCGGCGATCCGCGCCTTCGCGCACAGCGGAACGCGGACCGCCTATCTGCGCAAGGTCGCCTGGGCGGCGCACGCGGCCGCGCGGGAGGTCGGTGATCCGGCCGCGGCGGCCGCCGCGCGCGCGGCGTCCGCGGCCGCCGCCTCGGCCTACACCCATCCGATCGCGACCCCACACCAGGTGAATCACATCCTTGGTCCGGCGGCCTATGGCGCGCACGCGACCGCGCTGGGGGCGGCCGACGAGGCCGGCGTCGGCGAAGCGGAAGTTCGCTGGGCGGTCGAGCAGGCGCCGCCCGCGGTTCGAAACGTCGTGCGACGGATGCCAGGGCGCGCGCCCAGCCGGGGCCGGTTGGGCGCGCTGTTCCACCAGCTCGACATCGGCTTGCGCCGCTGATCCGCGCTCCGTCGTCGCGACTTCTGAAGACCGCCGATCTTCGAGGTAAAGATCGCGTTTTTTCCTTTCCCGTAAAGACTTCGCCAAGCCTTCGCCTGTAGGTTTCGGCTCCATGACCGCTATCGCCTGCTTGAGAATTCTGGTCGCCGGGATCCCTCCCGAGCCTGGTCGGAACATCCTGGCCTCCCAGGTGGAGGCCGCCGCCGACCTGTACCTTAAGCATCGCTGGAAGGCGCCGCGTCGCTATGGGGCGGTCGCGCCCCTGGCCTTCGTGCTGGCCGACAACCGCGCCGAGCGGCTGGATCCGGTCGAGATGCAGGCCCTGGCGGTCGAGCTGGAGGCCACGCTGTTTCCCGGAAAGGCCGCCGGCCAGGTGTGCCTGATGACCTTCGAGGGCGACGAGAGCGCCGTGCTGCAGTTCGCCAGCCTGTCGCAGGCGCAGCTGGCCGGGCTGATCGCCGGCCGGGGCTATGACGGCCCGCCCGGCCACGTCCAGGTGATCACCGCCGACGAGATCCGCGCCGTCCCCAGCGCTCCGGTCGAGGCCGCTCCCGCCGCGCCGGCCGCGCCGGCTCCGGTCGTCGCCAAGGACGCCGCGCCGGTCCAGGCCGCCCCAGTCGCGCCGGCCAAGACCGCGCCCGTCCAAGCCGCTCCGGCCAAGACCGCCGCCAAGCCCCCGGCCGCTGCTCCGCCGGTGGTCAAGCCGCCGCCGCCGCCCGCCACGGGCTGGTGGGGTCTCTATCATCCGCCGTCGGAATCCTTCGTCGGGGCCGCCATCGGTCTGCGCGCCGACCTGGAGACCGCGCGGCCCACCGACGACGCCGCCCTGCTGACCCGCGACCTCAACTGCCTGAACGACGCCCAGGCCGCCTTCGCGAAGGCCGGCGACGCGGGGATGCTGTTCGTGCCGTTCAGCTTCTGGAACCTGACCAACCCCGCCTCGCAGGAGGCCTATAAGCGCCGCCTGTCACGCTACCCCATGGCCCTGCACGGCCGGCTGGGCGCGACGATCTACGACACCCCGCGCGAGCCGTCGCTGGGCCTGCTCAGCCAGATCCGCGCCTTCCTGCAGCCGACCTTCGCCTTCATCGACCTCAACATCACCGAGCCGAATTTCCCGGTCGCCACCCTGCCGGGCGAGCTGGCCACCAGCATCACCCTGTCGCTGCCGGACGACGAGCCGCGCCTGCGCATCGAGGCCATCGCCCGGTTCGCGTCGAGCCAGGGCGCCTGCCGCGCCAAGGGGGTTCGACAAGGGGTCGCGGGGGTGCGCGACGCCAAGGAGCTGGAAGCCTGCCGCGCCGCCGGCCTGCGCTACGTCTCCGGGCCGGGGATCACCGACATGATGGCCGGCCCGATCGGTGCGGCGCCAGCGGCGCAGCTACCGCTGAAGGTGGCATAGGGCCAATTCAAACCACCTAAGGCTGCGTCAGTCAGCCGCGGCATGGCGCCCTATTTTGTCAACCTTGCCCGCGCGATAGTGGCGGCATGACAGCGATTGCATGCCTCAAGGTCTTTGTGGGCGACGAACTGCGGTTCGCCGACAACGACACCATGGCGACCCTGGTCGGCAAGGTGGCGGGCGCTTACCTGGAAACCACCTGGCTGTGGCCGCGTCGCTACGGCCTGGTCGCGCCGTTCTCCTTCGTGCTGGCCGACCCGCGCGCCACCCAGCTGGACGCCCGCGAGCTGCAGGCCCTGGCCCGCGACCTGCAGTTCAAGCTGTTCGGCGACAAGGGCGTGGGCGACATCGCCCTGCTGATGTTCGAGGGCGACCAGACCGACGTCATGCGCTTCGCCGGCATCCATGGCGCCCAGCTCAAGGCCCTGCTGAACGGCGAGGACGACGGTTCGCTGGTCGGCCGGGTCTGCCGCATCACCCCCACCGAGGTCAGTTCGGTCGTGCCGCCCGGCGGGCCGGTGTGCGGCGCGCCGCCGATGGAGCAGCTGGCCCCCATCGAACGGGCCCCCGTCGCCGCCAGGGTCGGCTATCGCGGCGTCTATCACACCGCCCGCGAGGTGTTCATCGGCAGCGTCGCGGTCTGGCGCCAGGACGGCGCGCCCGACGTCTTCGGCCTGACGCCGCTCCGCGCCGACGCCGACCGCCAGGAAGACGACATCCCCACGCTGCTGGGGGCCAAGACGGCCCTGGCCGGCCTGGAGGCGGGGGTGATGTTCCTGCCGATCAGCTTCTCGACCATGGTCAAGCCCAGCGCCCGCGCCGCGCTGCTGCCGCATCTGGAGGCCCTGCCGCGCGCCCTGCGCGGACGCCTGGCCGCCGCCGTCTACGACACGCCGCGCGCGCCGTCGTTCTCGGCCCTGTCGCAGGTCAAGCGCTTCCTCGACCCGTTCTTCGGCCGCCTGGACCTGCGGGTCAGCGATCCGGCCTTCCAGATCGACGACCTGCCCGTCGACCTGGCCAGCAGCGTGACCCTGATCCTGCCCCGGGTCAGCGAGAAGGCCAGGCTGGCGGCGGTGACCCGGTTCATGCGCGAAGGTCCGGCCTATCGCCGCAAGCACGTCTGGCAGGGCCTGGCGGACGTGCGCACCCGGCGCGAGCTGAACCACTGCATCGACCAGGAGGCGCCGTTCCTGACCGGCGCGGCCGTGACCGACCTGCTCGAGGCCCCGGTCGGCAGCGCCTCCCTGCCGTCCCTGCACCTGCCGATGCACGACTGGTCGACCTTCCCCGACAACGCGCCGATATCGTCGGTGGCGTAGGGGGTTCGGACAGTTCGCTGACCCAGGCGCTGGGGCGCGTCTTCAACTCAAACTTCGTCATCCCCCGCTTTATGCGGGGGACCCAAGCGGCGCGGACAAGGCGTCAAACCCCATTCGTCATCCCCCGAACAAGTCGGGGGATGACGAATGGGGGCGGTTCAAAATTGTCGCGCCCTAGATCGGCGGGTGTTCGCCCTCGCCCAGCTGCTTCTCGAGCACGCTGGCCAGGCCTTGCAGGATGACGTCGTGCATGGCGGGGTCGGCGTCGGCGCGGTGCAGCAGCTTGATCGAGGCGACGTGCACCTTGACCCCGGCCAGGACCGAGGGCGTCAGGCCGCCAGCCCCGTCCAGCAGGTCGCACAGCGAGCGGGCGGCGACCTGGACGGCCGCGTTGCGCTCGGCGCCGCACAGGCTGACGATGTCGGCGGCGCGGGCGTACAGGCCTTCGATCCTGGCGTGGTCCCCGGCGTCGGAGGCCAGCAGGGCGTCGAGCGCGGCGATGTAGCCGTCGATCCCGGTCAGCGACGGTTCGCGCAAGGTCTCCAGGGTGGCGTCGGCGCGCTTCAGGGCCTCGGCCACGTACATGCCGCCGCTCTTCTGGGCCATCAGCTGGCCGAGGCGGGGCCGCATGCGGCTTTTCTTGACTTGGCTCATATCAGCGATCTTTGCGGTTTGATCAGCATGTCCAGCTCGTCCTGGCTCATGTCCTGGCCCTGGCCGTCGCCCAGTTCAATGGACCGATCGTCGCGGCGGCGGCCGTCGGGGAATTCGACCGGCGGGCCGGCGTTGCGCCAGCGGCGGTCCGGGCCGGCATAGGCGTCGCACTCGATGAACAGCCGGTCGCTCCTGGCCACCCAGAGGATGCGCTCCAGCATCACCGCGGGCGAGATCGGCTTGGTGATGATGAAGTTGGCGCCGCAGTCGCGGGCCTTTTCGACGTGGGCGCGGCGGGTGTGGGCGGTGACGATGATGGCCGGCGTCTGGCGGCTGGCCTCGTCGCCCTCGCGGCGCAGCCAGCGGATCAGGTCGTAGCCGTCCATCTCGGGCAATTGGGCGTTGGCCAGGATCAGGTCGACCGGATGGTATTGCAGCTCTTCCTGAGCTTCCCGGCCGCTGGCCTTGCGCACGATGTTGCGCAGGCCAAAGCTGGTCAGCACGCCGACCAGCAGGTCGAGCGACTGGTGATTGTCGTCGACGATCAGCGCCCGAGCCTTGTCGAGATTGATGTGCTGACTGGGCTGCAACCCTGAACGCTCCGGCCGCCCGGCGAACCGCTGGACCGCCAACCTGTGCCCCGGGGACGGTTAAGAAACCGCTGTCTCGCCTTAGCTGAAGGCCGTGGTGCGCAGCATCTCGGCCTGCTGGGCGCCGAGCCGTCGGACGACCCGGATCAACACGAGGCAGAGCGGGATCCAGAGCGCGTCGCTCACGGCGTCGAGGCCCGCCGAGATCATCGCGTCGCTGACCTGGTGGGTGCGCAGTTGCAGGCGGAAGCTGGCGTTGTCGAGGAACGAGGCGACGAGCCACAGGCCCCACCACCAGCGCAGCAGGGACGGCGTGTCCCGGGCCCGCCAGGACTCCGGCGAGAGGCTGACCGCCCAGGCGTCGCTGATGGCCTGGAACGGCTTGTAGAGGTTGGCGAACGGCACGAAGAACCAGCCGATCGACCACGGCGGCGACACCCTCAGGTCGCTGGCCAGGGTTTGGCTGTTCATGGTGACGCGATAGATCCACTTCAGCGTCAGGAAGCCGCTGACCAGCAGCGTGACCAGCAGCAGCAGGCTGCTCAGCCCGGTGGCCAGGTCCGCGGTCTCCATGCCCGGCAGGGTTTCGGTCATCGAGACCGGCGTGTCCGCGGGAAACCGCGACAGGGCCTGGAACTGGAAGAGGTCGGTGAACAGGCTGACGGCCGAGGAGGCGATCCGAAGGTAGAGCCAGACCACGACCATCCGGCCCAAGGCGCTCGGATCGCGCGCCACATAGGCCTTCTTGCTCTTCGCCATCGGTCAGTCCCCCAAACGCCCCGCTCCGCGTCTAGGGGTTTTCGCGCCGGCGGACAACCTTAGGGCGCTCGGGCGGCTCACACCGCGTCCAGGCCGATGTCCAGCACCAGGGCCGAGTGGGTCAGGGCGCCGACGCTGATGACGTCCACCCCGGTCTCGGCGATGGCGCGCACGGTGGTCAGGTTGACGCCGCCGGAGGCTTCCAGCACCGCCCGGCCCTTGGCCAGGGCGACGGCGGTCTTCAGGTCGTCGAGGCTGAAATTGTCGAGCATGACCACGTCGGGACGGTGCCGCAGGGCGTCTTCCAGCTGGTCCAGGCCATCGACCTCGACCTCGACCTTGACCAGGTGGCCGGCGAAGGCGCGGGCCCGGCGGACGGCTTCGCCGACCCCGCCGCAGGCGGCGACGTGGTTGTCCTTGATCAGGATGGCGTCGTCCAGGCCGAAGCGGTGGTTGATCCCGCCGCCGCAGCGCACGGCGTACTTCTCCAAGGCCCGCAGGCCTGGCGTGGTCTTGCGGGTGTCGACGATGGTCGCGCCCGTGCCCTGCACCAGGCGGACATAGGCCCGGGTCAAGGTGGCGACGCCCGACAGCTTGCCCAGCAGGTTCAGGCCCGTGCGCTCGGCGGCCAGCACGGCCCGGGCGTTGCCCTGGGCGCGGGCCAGGATCGCGCCTGGCGCGGCGTCGGCGCCATCCGGCGTCACCACCTCGAAGGCCGCGGTCGGGTCCAGGGCGGCCAGGGCCAGGCGGGCGCAGGACAGGCCGGCGACGCGGCCGTCCTGCCGCGCGGCATAGACGACCGACAGCCGGGCGTCAGCGTCGATGCAGGCCTGGGCGGTGATGTCGCCGGCCCGGCCGAGATCCTCGGCCAGGGCCATGTCGATGATCGGGCGGACGAGGAGGTCGGGGAGGGGGGTGATCAAAACAGCTCCGACAGCGGAATGTGAAAGTCCGGCGAGAACAGCGGCGAGACGTAGACATCGCCGTCGAAAACCTCGGTCGAGGTCCAGGTCCCGTCCGGGCGCGGTGCGCGGAAGATGGTCACGCGACGAGCCTTGGGTTCGATCACCCAGTATTCCGGCACGCCGGCCTGGGCGTAGAGACGGCTCTTCTCGGTGAGATCGTAGCGACGGGTCGCGATCGAGACCTCGACCACCAGCACGGCCTGCGCCGCCTGGGCGAATTTTTTGGAAGCGCCGGCGTGGATGACGAGGAGGTCGGGCAGCGGCGCATTGTGATGGTCGATATGCAAGGTGGAGCCCGCAAGCACCTTGAGCTCTTGAACCGCCAGGACCGCTCGTGCGGCGTTCTTGATGGCGGCGCCAACATTGACGCTGACTTCGCCATGATCCGCTGAGGCCGGCGCCATCTGGATGATCTTCCCCTCGACCAGTTCGAAGCGACCTGGAACGCCCTCAAAGACCCCGGCTTCATCCATCCGTTCGAACTGGTCGAAGTCGAACAGGAAGTCCCTGCGTCCTTGCTCATCGATCCACGGCGCGTCGAAGTCCCACGTGAAGTCGCCGCGCTCCTCGAAGCCTGGGTTCGTCGCCGTCATGGTCACGTCTCCGTTCCCGTTATGTGCCCCTATTCCGCCGCGTAGCGCAAGCCGGCGGCGGCGTTGTCCAGGGTGACGAAAGTGCGCTCCGGCAAGGCCGTGGCGAGGAAATCGGCGCGGAAATGGCCGCCCCGGCTTTCCTGGCGGGCCAGGGCGGCGCGGGCGATCAGGCCGGCGGCGACCAGGGTCGGCGCCGCGCCGTGGACGGTCTCCAGGGCGTCGAGCGCCGCGATCAGCCGGGCCAGGCCGTCGGCGTCGCGGATCACCCCGGCGTCGCGGCTCATCGCCTGGCGCAGGCCTTGGAGGGCCGCATCGGGCAGGTCCGGCGCGGGCGCGGCCGCCAGCGGCGGCTCACCATCAAGGGCCAGCTCGCGCGCCACCCGGCCGGCCCGGGCCCCGAACACCGCCGCCTCCAGCAGGCTGTTGGAGGCCAGGCGGTTGGCGCCGTGCACGCCCGTGCTGGCGCATTCGCCGGCCGCCAGCAGGCCGGGCAGGCTGGTGCGGCCGTCGAGGTCGGTGGCCACGCCGCCCATGTGGTAGTGCACCGCCGGGGTCACCGGGATCGGCTGGACGCGGGGGTCGATCCCGGCGCTCATGCAGGCGGCGAACACGGCCGGGAACTCGTGCGGGAAATGCGCGCCGACCGCCGTCGTGGCGTCGAGGAACGCGCCGCGACCGGCCGCCCGTTCGGCGTGGATGGCGCGGGCCACCACGTCGCGCGGAGCCAGTTCCCGGGCCGGGTGGTAGTCGGCCATGAAGGCGCGGCCGTCCTTGTCGCGCAGGATCGCCCCCTCGCCGCGCAGGGCCTCGGTGGCCAGGGGGGCGGGGTCGCGGCCGATGTCGATGGCCGTGGGGTGGAACTGCACGAACTCGGGGTCGGCGATCACCGCCCCGGCCAGGGCGGCCAGGCCCAGGCCCTCGCCTCGCACCTCGGCCGGCGTCGTGGTGACGGCGTAGAGGCCGCCCACCCCGCCGGTGGCCAGGATCACGCTGGCGCAGCGGATCTCGACCAGCTTGCCGTCGATCTCCGCCAGCACGCCGACCACGCGGCCGGTCGCGTCCTGGAGGAGACGGCGGGCGCGGGCGTTCTCGCGGACCTCGATGGAGGGCGCGGCGCGGACGGCGGCGATGACCGCGGCCATGATCGCCGCCCCGGCCCCGTCGCCGCCGACCCGGGCGACCCGGGCCTTGGCGTGGGCGGCCTCGAGGCTGAGCACGAAGTCGCCGTTGGTCTGGCGGTCGAACGGCGCGCCCAGGGCGGCGAGGGCGCGGACGGCGGCGGGGCCTTCGGTGGTCAGCAGGGCGACCGCCTCGGGATCGCAGAGCCCGGCCCCGGCCGCCATGGTGTCGGCGGCGTGCAGGGCCGGCGCGTCCTCCTCCGACAGGGCCGCCGCCATGCCGCCCTGGGCCCAGGCGCTGGAGCAGCCGGTGGCCAGCGGGGTCGGCGACAGCACCAGCGCCCGGCGCGGGGCGCAAGCGAGGGCGGCGGTCAGGCCGGCGAGGCCGGCGCCGAGGATCACGGGGCCGTCGAAGGTGATGCGGTCGGTCATTTCACACTCCACTCCCTTTCCTGAAGCGGGAAAGGGTCGGGGATGGGGCGCGGGCGGCGCTCCATCGGAGAAAGGCGAGGCGGGCAGGCGGCTAGATCAGTTCGACATCCACGTGGTGCCGGGCCTTGACCAGGTCGTACCGCGCCGGGACGGCCGGCGGCGGCAGGTCGATCATCCGTTGCACGGCCAGGCGGGCGCGGGCGGCGATAGCCGGATCGACCGTCACCTCGTAGCGGTCGTGGACCAGGGCGTCGTGGATGTTCTGCAGGCTGATCCGCTTCATGTGCGGGCACAGGTTGCAGGGGCCGATGAACTGGGTGCCGGGCGACTCCGCCTGGACGTTGGAGGCCATCGAGCACTCGGTGATCAGCACCACCTGCCGGGGTTTCCGCAGCGCCACATAGTCGTTCATCGCCGCCGTCGAGCCGGCGAAGTCGGCGGCTTCCAAGATCTCGGCCGGGCACTCGGGGTGGGCCAGGATCTCGGCGCCGGGATAGGCGGCGCGCATGTCGGCGATGTCGCCGGCCGTGAAGCGCTCGTGCACCTCGCAGCGGCCGGCCCAGGCGATGATCCTGACGTCCGTCTGGCGGGCGACGTTGCGGGCCAGGTATTCGTCGGGGATCAGGATGACCTTGTCGACGCCCCATTCGCGGGCCGCCCACTCCACCACCTGCACGGCGTTGGCGCTGGTGCAGCAGATGTCGGTCTCGGCCTTCACGTCGGCGGTGGTGTTGACATAGGTGACCACCGGCACGCCCGGATAGCGCTGCTTGATCAGCCGCACGTCGGCGCCGGTGATCGAGGAGGCCAGGCTGCAGCCGGCCAGCAGGTCGGGGATCAGCACCCGCTTGTCGGGGGCCAGCACCTTGCTGGTCTCGGCCATGAAGTGGACGCCGGCCTGGATGATCACGGCGGCGTCGCTCCTGGCGGCCTCGCGGGCCAGGCCCAGGCTGTCGCCGACATAGTCGCCGACCCCGTGGAAGATCTCCGGCGTCATGTAGTTGTGGGCCAGGATGACGGCGTTCTTCTCGCGCTTCAGCCGGTTGATCTCGGCGATCAGTGGCGCGTGCAGACGCCATTCCATGGGCGTGACATGGTGTTTGACCTTGTCCCACATCGCGGCGGTCTGGGCCTCGACGTCGGGCGTGAAGGTCAGGGGCGCGAAACCGTCAGCCATGTGATCCTCTCTTATGCTCAAACTGAGCATTTCCAGGGCCTCAAAAAACGCCGGGAGCGAGGGTGGCCTCGAAAGGAACTCCGCTCCGGCGTCGCCCCTTTTGCTGAAATTGAGCAAAAGGGATGAAAGACATATAGACCCTCCGACGCCGATTGCAAAGCGCTGGCGGAAAATTCAATGGGCGGCCGCTAGGCGGGGTCGATAACGTCGACGAATGCGGAGAACCCGGTGACCGTCGTCGTTGGACGTCACGCGTCCAGGAACGCCAGCGCCTTGTGCACGAAGGCCTCGTGGTGCTGGAAAATGCCGCCGTGTCCGGCGTCGTCGTAGAGGACGAGTTCGGCGTTCGGCAGGCGCTGCGCCAGGTCGACCGAGTTGCGACTGGGGACCATGATGTCATGATCGCCATTGGCGACCAGGACAGGGTTGCGGATCGCGCCCAGATCCTGCGGCGCCTGCTTTCCCCAGGCCTCGATCGCTTTCAGTTGCCGGCGAAACGCGGCTATCGTGACCGGCTTGTCGCGATCCGCCTCGCGCTCCTTCAGCCGCGCCAGAAAGACCTTCGCGGCGCGACGGCCGTTCGCGGTCGAGGTGAAGAACAGATAGAATTTCGGATCCCGGAAGGTCAGCATGGCCTTGGCGATGAGGGGCCAGGACACCCGCCCGACGTTCTCGATGCCTGCGCCGCCGGCCGGGCCCGTGCCGGTCAGGATGAGCTTGCGGATCAGCTCGGGCGCCTTGAGCACGATGTCCTGCGCCACGAACCCGCCCAGGGAGAAGCCGAGCAGATCGACCGGCTGGAGGCCCAGCGCGCGGATCAGGGCGATCACGTCCCGGGCCATCTCCGCCACCGTCAGCGGCGCTTCGCCGCCCGAGGCGCCGACGCCGCGATAGTTCACGGCGATCACGGGTCTCGTCGCCGCCAGGCCGTCGACGATGCGCGGATCGAAGTTGTCCAGGACCGCGCCCCAATGGTTGAGCAGGATCAGCGGGACGCCGGTCGCGGGCCCAAGGCGCCGGTAAACCAGCGTCGTCCCCGCGACATCGACGGTCCGGGTCGACGCGTCTTTCCACGTCGTCGTCTGACGGGTTTGCGGCGGAAGGGGTGAGTTCACGATCGTTTCCTCGGATATTCGCGGGCGGACTGGTGATCCGGGCGCGACCTCATTTCAGTTTGACGACGACCTTGCCCTTCGCCCGTCCCGTTTCGACGTAGGCCAGGGCTTGGTTGGTGGCTTTGAAGGGGAAGATCCGATCCACCACGGGGCGAATGATCCCGGCTTCGATCAGCGCGGTGATCTGGCTCAGTTGCCGACCGTTCGCCCGCATGAACAGGAACGAGTAGGCGACCTGGCGGCTCCTGGCCTTCTTCCGGATGCCCGAGCTCAGCTGGCCCAGGACCTGCCGCAAGACCCAGTTCAGGCCCTGCTCCCTGGCGAAATCGGGATCCGGCGGGCCCGAGATCGAGATCAGCTTGCCGCCGGGCTTCAGCACCTCGAGGGATTTCTGGAGCGTATCGCCGTCCAGGCTGTTGAGGACGACGTCGTAGCCGGACAGGACCGTCGCGAAATCCTGTGTCTTGTAGTCGACCACGACATCGGCCCCGAGGCTTTTGACCAGGTCGATGTTGGCGGTGCTCGTCGTGGTGGCGACCGTCGCGCCCAGATGCTTGGCCAGCTGGATGGCGAAGGCGCCGACCCCGCCGGAGCCGGCGTGGATCAGCACCTTCTGCCCCTTCTGGAGCTTGGCGCGCTCGACCAGCACCTGCCAGGCCGTCAGTCCGACCAGGGGGATGGAGGCGGCTTCCTCCATGCTGAGGCCCTTGGGCTTGAGCGCCACGTCGGCTTCGCTGATGGCGATGAATTCGGCGAAAGTCCCGATCCGGCCGTCGCGCGGCCGGGCATAGATCTCGTCGCCCGGCTTGAAGTCGCGAACGCTCGGACCGACGCGAACCACCGTGCCGGCCACGTCATGCCCCAGGATGAACGGCGGGCGATAGGGCAGGATCGGCTTGAACTCGCCGTCGCGGATCTTCGAATCCAGGAGATTGAGGCCGGCCGCGTGGACTTCGACCAGGACCTCGTCATCCCCCAGCTTCGGCTGCGGCATGTCGCCGAGGCGCAGCGCGCCCTTCTTCTCATACCGATCGAGGATGAAGGCCTTCATGAGGGTGTTCTCCTGCCTGTCGCCCGTATTCATGATAGTCATCATGATTGTTGCCAAATATGATGGCCGTCATGTATGTGTCAAGCAGGCAAACGGAGAATTCTGGGATGAGGGTCAGTCGAGACCAGATGCAGGCCAACCGCCTCCGGATCCTTGACTCCGCCAGCCGGCTGTTTCGGGAGAAGGGTTTCGAGGCGGTCAGCGTGGCCGAGGTGATGAAGGCCGCGGGCCTCACCCACGGGGGATTCTATGGCCATTTCGAATCCAAGGACGATCTCATCGCCCAGGCCATCGGGCACATCTTCACCGCCCAGGACGACGGTCAGGGCGACCTTGGGGCCTATCTGAACGCCTACCTGTCGTCCCAGCATCGCGACAGTGTCGGAGAAGGTTGCCCGACGGCCGCGCTGGTCGCGGACATCCGCCGTGAGACCCCCGCCGCGCGGCTGGCCATGACCGAAGGCTTCAGGTCCCAGATCGATCGCATGGCCAAGGCGATCGCCGAACCGGGCGCGGCCGCCTCCCGCCGCCAGGCCGTCGGCGCCTGGGCGGCCATGGTGGGCGCGGTCGTCCTGGCCCGGGCGATCGACGATCCGGCGCTATCCGACGAGATCCTCGATGAGACGCGCTCCTGGATCGAGGGAAACCTGGGCGAGACGTCGAAGACCTAGGCGATCCGTCGCTCAGCAGCCCAACAGCGTGGCCAGTTCGGTCAAGCTGTCCGCCGTCCAATCCCACGCCTGCGCGGCGTCGGCGTCGGGGGCCGGGCGTCCGCCATATTCGTCGGGCCGATCGACATAGGCCGTCGAAAGGCCGCAGGCGCGCGCGGCGGCGAGGTCGCTGTGGTGCGCGGCGACCAGACACAGCTCCTCCGGCGCGATCGCCAGCACTTCCGCCGTGCCCAGATAGGCGCGCGGATCGGGCTTGTAGGCGCGCGTGACCTCGGCGCCGAGCAGCGCGTCCCACGGCAGGCCGGCCTGACGCGCCATTGCGAGCATCAGCGAGATATTGCCGTTGGTGAGCGTAACGATCGGAAAGCCGGCCTTCAGCCGGGTCAGTCCCGCCACCGAATCCGGCCAGGGCGCGAGCCGGCTCCACGCGTGGTTCCAGTCGTCGAGCAGCGCGTCGTCGAGCGTCGAGGGATCGATGTTTTCGGCGCGCAGCGCCTCGTCGAGCATCTCGCGGTGCAAGACGTCGAGCGTCACGAAACCACGGCCAGACGCGGCGAAGGCGGCCATCACGTCGATATAGCGAAAGCGCCAGGCGTCGGCGAAGGCGGCCGGATCAATGTCCCGACGGCCGATCCGATCGAGGAAGGTCGCTGAGTCTCGGGCGATGCTCGATCGCCAATCGACGACCGTGCCGAACACGTCGAAAGCCAGGACCCTGGGCTTGCGGGGGGGCTTGCCGCGGGCTGTCATGCGATCAATTCGCGGCCTGGGTCGTCGGCCGTCGGTCCCAGGCGTCGGCCATGGCCTGGGCCAGGGCGTCGAGGGCGTAGGGCTTGCGCAGCAGGGGCCAGGGCGTTTCGTGGGCCCGGACCAGTTCCTGGCCGGTATAGCCGGAGCTGAGCAGGATCGGCAGTTCCGGCCGCTCCTGGGCCAGGATCACGGCCAGGTCGACGCCGCTCTTGCCGCCGGGCATCATCACGTCGGTGATCACCAGGCCCAGGGTCGGGTCGGCGCGGGTGATGTCCAGGGCCTGGTCGGCGGTCGCCGCCCGGCTGACCATGTGGCCCAGCTCGCAGACCATGGCCTCGATCAGGTCGCCGACCTCGACGTCGTCCTCGACCAGCAGCACGTGCGAGGTGGCCCGGGTGGCGGGCGGCTGGGCGGTGAACACCTCGATCGGCGTGAAGGCCTCGCGCACCGGCAGCAGCATGGCCACGGTCGTGCCCTCGCCGACCACGGAGTCGATGATCACCTCGCCGCCGCTCTGGCGCACGAAGCCGTAAACCTGCGACAGGCCCAGGCCCGTGCCCTTGCCGACCGGCTTGGTGGTGTAGAAAGGCTCGAAGGCCCGCTCCAGGGTCTCGGCGTCCATGCCCGCTCCGGTGTCGCTGACGGCGACGCGCAGATAGCGGCCGGGCGGCAGGTCGCCCTTCGGCGTGACGAGGTCGACGCCTTCGGAGGTCACGGTCAGCCGGCCGCCGGCCGGGGTGGCGTCGCGGGCGTTGACCACCAGGTTCAGCAGGGCGGCCTCGAACTGGCCGGAATCGGTGAGGGTGGTGCGGTCGCCGGCCTTGAGCTCGAGGCGCAGCTCCAGCCCCTCGCCGACGGCGCGGCGCAGCAGGCTCTCGCTCTCGGCGATCATCGTGTCGATCCGGCAGATCTCCGGATGCAGCGGCTGGCGGCGGGCGAAGGCCAGCAGGTGCTGGGTCAGTTTCTCGCCACGACGGGCCGCCGACTGGGCCGCGCTGAGCATCCGCTCGCGCCGCGCGTCGTCGGCGGGGTTGCGCTGCAACACGTCCAGCGCGCCGATGATCACCGTCAGCAGGTTGTTGAAGTCGTGGGCGACCCCGCCGGTCAGCTGGCCGATGGCCTCCAGCTTCTGCGACTGGGTCAGGGCGGCCTGGGCGGCGTCGCGCTCGGACAGCGCCTCCTGCACGCGGTCGGCCAGCAGTTCGTTGAGGCCGGTCAGCTTGGCTTCGGCCTCCTTGGCGTCGGTGACGTCGAAGGCGATGCCGATGAAGCCGTTGAACACCTGCCCCGGGGCGTAGCGCGGCTGCGAGAAGGATTTCAGCCAGCGGAACTCGCCGTCGGACCGCCGGTAGCGCCCCTCCAGGCTGAACGGCCGCCGCGAGGCCTCGCCGGAGATCTGGGCCTTGAGGATCGCCGGCAGGTCGTCGGCGTGCAGCCGCGAGCGCCAGTCCAGCACCAGGGCCTCGTCATAGGTCACGCCGGCGAACTCGACATAGGCGGCGTTGACGAACACGCGCAGGCCGTCGCCGCCGGTGATCCACATCAGGGCCGGGGCGCTGTCGGCCAGGGACCGGAAGCGCGCCTCGCTCTCGCGCAGGCTCTCTTCGGCCTGGCGGCGCTTGGTGACGTCGAAATTGACGCCGAGCAGGCGGGTGGCGCGGCCGTGCTGGTCGCGCAGCACCTCGCCCCGGCCGTGGATCCACCGCTCGCCGTTCGGGTGCTTGGCCAGCCGGTACTCGACCTCGTAGAGCGGACCCACCCGGACCGCCTCGCGGATGCGGGAGGTCAGCATGGCGCGGTCGTCGGGGTGGACCGACTCCAGCAGGGCCGTCAGGTCGATCGGCCCCTCGGTGGCGATCCCCAGGTTCTGGCGCGCGGCGGGCGACAGTTGCAGCTCGTTCTTGTCGACGTCCCACTCCCAGGGACCGACCCCGGCGGCGCTCTGGGTCACCTGCAGGCGGACCTCGGCCTCGGTCTGCAGGCGGCGGGCCTCGGCCAGGTTGACCAGGGCCAGGCGCAGCCACTGGACCACCCCCAGGGTGATGGCCGAGGACAGCAGGAACAGCATCAGGGTGGCGACCTCGCCGTCGTCCAGCGCCTCGCCGCGGCCGCCGCCCCATATCCACCAGGCGAAGGCCGTCCCGGCCAGGATCGGGCCGCAGCCCCAGCGCCAGCCGGCATAGAGCGTGACCAGAATCATCGCGGGGAAGAAGGCCTGGGTGACGCCGATGCCCCCGTTCAGGCCCAGCAGGATGATTCGCAGGCCCATCGCCACGGCGATCGCGGCCAGGGTCACCAGGGCGGCCTTCCAGGCCGGCGGCGGAACCCTCGGCGCCAGCCACGCGCTCAGCACGTCGGACGAAAGGCGCCCGCGACCTGTTGCGAGTGGTTGTTGTGTCTTCATCATGGTCCACGCGCACATACGTCTTGCCATGAGCATGGACACGCTTACCTAGGACACGCAACACGGGAGATGACGATGGCCGCGAACCTGAACACCGGCTTCACCGCCAAACAGCGCGCCGACATCGTCGCCGGCCTGAACAAGGTTCTGGCCGACAGCTACGCGCTGTATCTGAAGACCCACGGCTACCACTGGAACGTGCGCGGCCCCAACTTCCAGGCGCTGCACGTGCTGCTCGAAGGCCAGTATACCGAGGAGTGGACGGCGCTGGACGCCATCGCCGAGCGCATCCGCGCCCTGGGCGAACTGGCCCCGCAGGGCTATGGCGCCTTCGGCAACCTCTCGAGCATCAAGGACGGCGACGCCGAGCAGGACTGGGAAGGCATGTTCAAGGAACTGCTGACCGACAACGAGACCGTGATCGCCACCCTGCGCGCCGCCTTCGGGGCGGCCGACGAGGCGGGCGACGAGGCCACCGCCGATCTCTACACCCAGCGCCTGGCGGCTCACGAGAAGCACGCCTGGATGATCCGCTCGACGCTCGGCGGAAAGTAGTCTGCCGACCCCAGGTCAAACCCGGGCCGCCAAGGCCGCCGTGGCGCTGGTCGCCATCGGCGGCCTTTCCGCGTGCGCCACCTACTACATCCCGTGCGGCGCCGGGCGGGTCGGCGGGATGGCGACGATCGCCGGGACGCTGTCGGACGCCGGCCTGGCCCGCTACGTGGCCGACATGGACCCGGCGATGCTGGCCCTGGCC
The DNA here is from genome assembly GCF_000281955.1 of Caulobacter sp. AP07. Taxonomy (GTDB): domain Bacteria; phylum Pseudomonadota; class Alphaproteobacteria; order Caulobacterales; family Caulobacteraceae; genus Caulobacter. The sequence goes on from NZ_AKKF01000123.1 coordinate 24,433, forward strand.
CGCCGGCACGATCCCCGTCCGCACAAGAACTATTGGGGCCGCGTCCGGGGCTGGGAGCGGCTGGACATCCACCTGATCCCCCGCCTGGGCGACCGCGACCCCGATTTCGAGGAAGCCCGGCGGATCAACGCCTACAAGCTGTCGGCGCCGCTGGCGATCGAGGCCGCCCGACCGTTCACGATCAGCGGCCCGGCCGTCGAGCGCGACAAGGCCCTGCGCTGCCTGACCCAGGCGGTCTATTTCGAGGCCGGCTACGAGCCGGTGGCCGGCCAGCAGGCCGTGGCCCAGACGGTGCTCAACCGCATGCGTCACCCGGGCTATCCCAAGTCGATCTGCGGCGTGGTCTACGAGGGCGCGGCGCGCGGCACGGGCTGCCAGTTCAGCTTCACCTGCGACGGCTCGCTGGCGCGGACCATCAGCCCGACCGTGTGGGACAACGCCCAGCTCATCGCCAGGCGGGCCCTGGCCGGCTTCGTGATGAAGGACGTGGGCACCGCCACCCACTATCACGCCAACTATGTCTATCCGTACTGGGCCCCGACCCTGGTCAAGCTGAGGACGGTGGGCGCCCATATCTTCTACCGCTGGACCGGGCCGTCGGGCGCGGTGGCGGCGTTCCGCGGCCGCTATTCGGCCCACGAGGACGTCTCGGCCGAGATCATGATGGGGGCCGACCCGCGCACCCTGGAGGCGGCCCCGGCCGACGTGCTGGCCCAGGCCCAGGCCGAAACCCTGGCCGCCGCCCAGGCCATGGGCGTGGCCCCGGCCCCGACCGGCGAGGCGGCCAGGATCGTCGGTTCCGACGGCGTGGTCGAGGTCCTGGCCCCGCTGGCCGGCGACCCGACCGCAATGCGCGGCGGCCGCCGCCTGCCGACCCCCGAGGAGATCGCCAAGATCAACAAGGCGCTGGAGGCCCTGCCCGAGGTCGCCGCTCCGCCGGCCCAGCCGGTCGTCGCGCCCGCCGCTCCCGCGCCGCCGCCCCCGCCGCCCAAGCCGAAGGCCCGGCCGCCGAGCCTGTTCAACCCGCTGAGTTAGGGGCGAGCGGAGGTAGGTCCTAAAGCCCGAACGCCTTGGCGTAGGTAATGCTCACCGGCCGATCCAACGCCCCGTCCTTCAGCGCCAGGGCCATGAACGACGGGCCGGAGAACGGCGCCGCCACCCGCAGCGCGGCGTCCGCCGAATAGCCGACTCGCGGATAGTAGCCGGGATGGCCGAGCACGATCACCGCCTCGATCCCGGCCGCCCGGCAAAGCTCGTGGCCGACCTGCATCAGGGCCATGCCCAGCCCGTCCTTCTGGCGTCCGGGCGCGACCGACAACGGGGCCAGGGCGGCGAAGCATCGGCCGGTGTCGGTGGCCAGGAGGCTGAACAGCACATGGCCGACCAGGACGCCGTCCTCTTCGGCCACCAACTCGACCAGGGCGTCGCCGTCGGCGCGCAGGGCAACGACCAGGTCGGCCTCGTCAACCTGCCCGAACGCGGCGGAGACCACGGCATGGATCGCCGGATGGTCCTCCGCCGTGGCCGGCCGGATCAGCATGCGCCGATCACCAGACCCCGATCTTCTCGGCCTCGTGGTGGCTGATCGGGTGATGGGCCTTGGCGTGGTCTTCCTCGGCCAGGAAGCGCACGGCCTCCAGGGCGGCCATGCAGCCCATGCCGGCGGCGGTGACGGCCTGGCGGTAGACGTCGTCGGTGACGTCGCCGGCCGCGTAGACGCCCGCCACGGCGGTGGCCGTCGTGCCCGGCTTGACCTTCAGATAGCCGCCCGGACCGGTTTCCAGCTGGCCGGCGAACAGTTCCGACGACGGGGCGTGGCCGATGGCGATGAACACGCCGTCGCAGGCGACGTCCTGGGTCGCGCCGGTCTTGACGTTCTTCAGCCGCACGCCGGTGACCCCCATCGGGTTGCTCTCGCCGATTACCTCGTCGATGGCGCTGTCCCAGATCACCTCGATCTTCGGATTGGCCAGCAGGCGCTCCTGCAGGATCATCTCGGCCCGCAGCTCGTCCTTGCGGTGCACCAGGGTGACCTTGCTGGCGAAGCTGGTCAGGAACAGGGCCTCCTCGACGGCGGTGTTGCCGCCGCCGACCACGACCACTTCCTTGTTGCGGTAGAAGAAGCCGTCGCAGGTGGCGCAGGCCGAAACGCCGAAGCCCTGGTACTTGCTCTCGCTCTCCAGCCCCAGCCATTTGGCCTGGGCGCCGGTGGCGATGATCAGGGTCTCGGCGAACCACTCCTGGCCGCTGTCGGTGGTGAGGTGGAACGGCCGCTTGCTGAGGTCGGCGGTCAGCACGATGTCGCTGACGAACTCGGTGCCGACATGCTCGGCCTGGGCCTTCATCTGGTCCATCAGCCAGGGGCCCTGGATGACGTCGGCGAAGCCGGGATAGTTCTCGACGTCGGTCGTGATGGTCAGCTGGCCGCCGGGCTGGATGCCGGCGATCAGCACCGGCTTCAGCAGCGCGCGGGCGGCATAGATGGCGGCGGTGTAGCCGGCGGGGCCTGAGCCAATGATCAGGCAGCGGGTGTGGCGGGGTTCGGGGCTCGACATGACGGCAGATATAGGGCCGATTCCGGTTCGGCGCGATGGCGTCGGGGAACTTTTGGGGGTCGTCATGCGTCCTGGAACGCCATTGGGGATCCTGCTGGGCGGGCTGATCGGCGGGCTGGTTGATTGGGTGTTCGGGTTGTCCGGTTTCGTGGTCGCCGCCGGCCTGATCGCCGGCGGTTTCCTGGGCCATCTGGTGTCGCCGCCCGGTTCGCGGTCTGCGCGGGCGGGCGCGGAGAGCGGCGGCGGCGACAGCGGCGGCGGTTTCTTCGATTTTGGAAGCAACGGCGGATCGGACAACTGCGATTCCAGCAGCTCGGACAGCGGAAGCTGCGGCGGGGGCGGGGGAGACGGCGGCGGGGGTGGCGACTGATGCCCCGTCTCACCGATTGGCTAACTCGCTGGGGACCCTGCATCTGGCTCGCGACGTGTGGCCTGATGGTGGACCTGTGGACCGGCGTCTGGGGCCCTGGGCTTGTCGTCGGCGGATTGATCGGCTTCGTGGGCGGGCGCCGGCGTTGGCGGGTCGAGCAGCAGGAGCGGTGTTTGCAAGCGCGCGCGGCCGACGGCCTGAATGGCCTCTACGAGCCGGAGCCCTTCGACGACTGGGAACTGGAGGACGACGAGCTCGATCCGAGGCAGCGTCCCGGCGATTGACGCCTCGTCCACGATTTCAGGGTTAATGTGCGCGGAACGAACATCGAGCCCCCGCCCATGACCGCCCCCTTCATCGAGATCGCCGGCCGCCGGATCGGCGCGGACTATCCGCCCTATCTGATCTGCGAACTGTCGGGCAATCACAACGGCAGCCTGGAGCGCGCCCTGTCGATGGTCGACGCGGCGGCCGACACCGGCTGCGACGCCATCAAGCTGCAGACCTACACCGCCGACACCATCACGCTGGACGTCGACCGGCCGGAGTTCAAGATCCACGGCGGCCTGTGGGACGGGCGCAGCCTGCACGAGCTCTACCAGGAGGCCCAGACCCCCTATGAATGGCACGGGCCGCTGTTCGAACGAGCCCGGGCGCGCGGCGTGACCCTGTTCTCCAGCCCGTTCGACGAGACCGCCGTCGACCTGCTGGCCGGGCTGGACGCCCCCGCCTACAAGATCGCCTCGTTCGAGGCCGTCGACCTGCCGCTGATCCGCCACGCCGCCCGCCAGGGCAAGCCGCTGATCATCTCGACCGGCATGGCCAACCTGGCCGAGATCGAGACCGCCCGCGACACTGCCCTGGAGGCCGGGGCGGCGGGGGTGCTGCTGCTGCACTGCGTGTCCAGCTATCCGGCCAGTTTCGAGGACGCCAACCTGCGCACGGTGATCGACATGGCCCAGCGCTTCGGCTGCCCGACCGGCCTGTCGGACCACACGCCGGGCACGGCCGCCTCGGTGGCGGCGGTGACCCTGGGGGCCTGCGCCATCGAGAAGCACTTCACCCTGGCCCGGGCCGACGGCGGCCCCGACGCCGCCTTCAGCCTGGAGCCGGCCGAGTTCCGCGCCCTGGTCGACGACACCAGGAACGCCTGGAAGGCGCTGGGCGGCGTCAATTACGACCTGCTGGGCTCCGAACGCGGCAACCGCCAGTTCCGCCGCTCGCTGTACGTCACCGCCGACGTCGCGGCCGGCGAGGCGTTGACCAAGGCCAATGTCCGCTCGGTGCGGCCCGGCAACGGCTTGCCGCCGGCCGACTACGAAGCGGTGCTGGGCCGTCCGGCCGCCCGCGCCCTGACGCGCGGCGAGCCGCTGGCCTGGGACATGGTGGGGTAGGCTCCGGCCCGTTCGCGGTCGGGTCAGGTCTTCGGCGCGCCGGCCGGGGCTGGAGCGGCGGGCACCGGCGCCGTGTTCGGGGCCGAGGGCGTCGTGGTCGTGAACAGGTGGGTGTCGGGAGCGCCGGCCTTGAGCTTGGTCGCGTCGGCGCAGAACTGGTCCTTGTCGTCGATATGGTCGGCGATCATCGCGCCGGAGCCCATGCCCAGGAACATCAGCAGGGCGTCGTGCTGGTGCTGCTTCTGCGCGTCCGTCGCGCCGGCCGCGTCGACGTCCAGCACCGCCTGCACGGCGCGCCCCATCTTCTGGCTGTCGACCTCGAGGGTCGGGCACAGGGCCGAGGCGGCCATGTAGTAGCTCATGTTGATGATGCGCCCCTGCTGTTCGGGCTTGAACGACGGCGCCATCAGCTCGGTCAGGAGCTTGCCGGTCTCGACATGGGCGGCGTCCTTGCCGGTCGGGGGCGCGGCCTTGTCGGCGGGGGCGGGCTTGCAACCAGCGAGCAGGGCCGCCGCGGCCAGGGCGAGGGTGGTGCGGATCGCGTTCATCGGACGACGCCCTCTCAATACCGGTAGCGGAATTCGCGGTTGGTCCAATAGGCCGAATAGCCCCGACCGCGCTCGTAGCAGGCCTGCTGGGCGGGGTAGCAGTCGACGTTTCGCGCCGGCGAGTAGGTCCGGTCATCGGGCCGATCGTCGTCGTAGCGGTCGTTGTCGTGCTTCTTCTTCGAGGAGGCGATCGCGGCGGCCAGGATGCCGACCGCCAGGGCCCCGGCGACGATCGCGCCGGTATTGTCCTTCTTGCCATTGCCGCGGCTCAGGTTGCAGTCGCCGGCGGAGCGGCGACCCACGTCCTGGTACCGGCCGTTGGCGACATAGAGGCTGATGCACTCCCGATCGCCGGCGTTCCACCAGTACTGCGTGCCGCCGGCCGTGTGGTCCAGGGCGTAGCCGCGGTTCTGGAGGCTCAGCTCGCCCTGGCCGGCGCGCGCGCCGTTGAGGTCGAAGGGTTGCGCGACGGCGGGAACGGCGCCGGCCAGAAGGCTGGAGATCGCCACCATCGAAACCAGCGCCCTGCGGGATCTGATCAACCTCGTCTCCTTCGGTTCGAGGGGCCCGGCGGCCGAGCGACGGAGCGGAGACTGCACCCATAGGTTATGTCGGTCAACGACACCGCGCGGCGCGCGCGGCTAGATCCCCGCGAGCAGCTTTTTGAGAAGCGCGTTGAGCCTTTTCTGCTCGGCCTCGGTGAGGACCGAAAGCATCTTGGTCTCCATCTCCACCATGCGGCCTATCATGTCGTCGATCACCTGCTTGCCCGTCGCGGTGAGCGCGATCTGTCGGCCGCGGCGATCGCGGGGATCGGGCCGGCGCTCCACCAGTCCGGCGCGCTCCAAGCGGTCCAACCGGTCGGTCATGCCGCCGGAAGAGATCAGAGCCGCCTCGTAGAGTTGAGTGGGGGAGAGGACGTAGGGCTCTCCGGAACGCCTGAGCGGCGTGAGGACGTCGAACTCGCCCACATGCAGACCGACCTCGGCGAGCAGCGGGTTCATGTGGTCTCGGGTCACCCGCGCGGCGGCGTCCAGCAGTCGCCCGAAGACCTCCACCGGCAGCATGGGAAGATCGGGCCGCTCACGAGCCCATTGTTTTGCGGCGGCTTCGGCACGATCCAAGGCGCATTGATCCCTCGGCGGAAAGTATCTTGATATCGAGATACTTTCCGCCTACAAAAACGACAGCGAGACAATAGCTCGATGCGCCTCTTCCGGGAAGGCGTGCGCCGCTCCAGTCAAGGGACGACAATGTCGAAGATGCTTTTCGTGAACCTTCCGGTCACCGACCTGGCCAAGTCGACGGCCTTCTACGAGGCGCTGGGGCTGAGCAAGAATCCGCAGTTCAGTGATGAGACGGCGGCCTGCATGGTCCTGTCGGACACCATCTTCGTCATGCTGCTGACCCACGCCAAGTGGCGCACGTTCACCAGCCGCCCCATCCCGCCGGCCACGGCGAGCGAGGTCATGCTCGCCCTGACCTGCGAGAGCCGAGCCGCGGTGGACGCCATGGCCGCCGCCGCCGGCGCGCATGGCGGAACGGCCGACGTCGATCCCGTGCAGGATCTCGGCTTCATGTTCAACCGTCACTTGGCCGACCCCGACGGGCACGTCTGGGAAGCGGTGTGGATGGATATGGCGGCCGGCGCGAACTGACGCGTGGGCTCCACAAAACGACGTGAAAACAAAAGCCTAGAGCAAGCCGTGCGATTTCCACATCGCGCGGCTTGCTCTGGGGAACGTTCGGAGCGGCCGCTTTCGGCGGCGGCCCGGCCCTAGTTCGGCAGCAACCCCAGCCGCTTGCCGACGATCCGGTCCAGCGTCCGCTTGGGCAGCACCTGGCTGATCAGGAACTGCATCGGCTGCGGGGTCAGGGTGTAGCGCACCTTGGGCTTGGCCACCGTCAAGGCCGTGTGCACCGCCTCGCCGATCCGCTCGGGCGGCAGGCCGGTCTTGCCGATCGACAGCATGAAGGCCCGCAGGCGTTCCATCGGCCCGGCATAGATCGTGCCGGCGTAGCGGGCGGTGTCGATCTCGTCGGCCTTGTCCCAGATCGGCGTGGCCACCGCGCCGGGGGCGATCACCACCACGTCGACGCCGAACGGCAGCAGTTCGCGGCGCAGGGATTCCGACAGGCCCTCCAGCCCGAACTTGCTGGTGCAGTAGGGGGCCATGAACGGGTTGGCGTTGCGGCCGCCGACCGAGCCGATGTTGACGATCCGGCCCGGATTCTGGGGAGCCGTCCCGCGCGCCCCGACCAGCGGGCCGAAGGCCTGGGTGGCGATGACCACGCCGGTGAGATTGACCTCCAGCTGCTTGCGGAACTCGTCGATCGGCAGGTGCAGCAGCGGTCCGGCCACCGCGATGCCGGCGTTGTTGACCAGGCCGGCCAGGGTCTGGCCGCCCAGCACCGCCTCGACCTGCAGGGCCGCCTCGCGCACGGCGGCCTCGTCGGTGACGTCGAAGGTCAGCGGGGTGACGGCCTCGCCGAACGCGGCGACCAGCGCTTGCGCGTCGGCGGCCTTGCGCACGCTGCCGAAGACGTGGAAGCCCCGCTCGGTCAGGACCTTGGTCACGCCCCAGCCGATGCCGGTGGACGCGCCGGTGACGACGACGGATTTCCTGGTTTGGCTCATGCGCCCGCTCCCCTGGCCCTAGCTCATGGCCAAGATGGGATAGGTGAACGCTGTTATCTAGCCTGTTTCTGTTCGATCACCGCCAGGAAGCGCGCCGCGACCCGCGCCGCGCCGCGCCCGTCGCACACCGCCGCCGAGGCGGCCGACAGCCGGTCGCGCAGCAAGGGGTCGGCGATCAGGCGCTGGAGGTCGGCCGCGAAGGCCGCCGCGAAGTCCGGCGCGGCGACGTCCAGGGCCAGCACGGCGTCGGCCCCGGCCAGGGCCTGGGCGGCCTCGCGCTGGTTGCCGGCCAGGACCAGCAGCAGGGTCGGCAGGGCCAGGACGCAGCGCTCCCAGCTGGTGGACCCGCCGGCCCCGACGGCCAGGTCGGCCTCCAGGGTGAGTTGCGGCATGTCCTGGGCGTCGACGTGCAGGGCCAGGCGCGGCTGGGTCCGGGCCAGGTCGCGCAGGCGCGGCAGGCTGGGCGCGCCGGCCCCCAGCACGACGTCCAGCGCCGCCCCGCCCCCTTCTACCTGGTCGAGCATCGGCAGCATCAGGTCCACGACCCGGCCGGTGATCCCGCCGACGTCGGTCAGGCCCAGCGAGATCAGGATGCGTCGCGCCGGCGGGGCTTCCGCCCGGCGGGCCAGGGCGTCCTTGCGCAAGGCGGCGAAGGCCGGGCGGACCGGCGCGTTGTTGGGACCCAGCAGCAGTTCGGTTTCGGGGGCGACCAGGCCGTCATAGTCGCCGGCCTTCCGGGCGGGGCCGGAGTCGAGGACGAGGTCGGCGGCGAGGGGGCGATTTGCGAGGTCGTCGATGACCAGGATGGGGCGGGGGCCCGCGATCTGTCGGTGCTCGGCCGCCGACAGCCCGTAGTGGTCGATCACCACGGCGTCGAAGCCCTTGGCGAAATCCGATGCGACCTCGACCAGTTCGGACGTCGAAACCGCGCCGGTCTCCAACCGCCCCATGTCCGGCCCGAAACTCTCCAGCACCGCCCGCACCGCCGGCGGCGCGACGAAGGCGCAGGCCGCGCCCTCGGCCTCCAGGGCCTGGGCCAGGGTGAGGCTGCGCATCACATGGCCGCCGCCCACCGCCGGTCCGGCGTCGACCACGAACAGGATGCGGGGCGCGCCGCTCACAGCCGCCGAGCTCCGCCGAAGGTGGCCAGGTCGGCGCGCCCGGCCAGCAGCGCGCGCACGTCGGCCGAGGTGAAGGCCCGGTTGGCCGGATAGAGGGCGTCATAGATCGCCGCCACGAAGGCGTAGTCGGCCGGCGTCTCGACCGCCCACCGGACCTCGCCCTGGTCGGGCTGGGCCAGCAGGGCCAGCGACGACCAGCGGACGGCCGGCGGCGGGGTCTCCGGTCCGTCGCCCGCCCGCAACCGCAACGCCGCGCTCTCGGCGGCCAGGCGGCGCAGGCCCTCGGCGGTGATCACCTCCACCCCCTGGCCGGCGGGCCAGGCCGCGCCGGGCGAGCGGTTGGTGGTGTGGTCGGCCTGTTCGGACAGGTGCAGATCGATGGTCGCGTCGATCAGGTCGGGATCGATCAGCGGACTGTCGTCGCCCACCCGCACCACGTGGTCGGCCGGATAGGCGGCCAGGGTCCCGGCCAGCCGGGCCAGTTCGTCCTGGGGCGGACCGCGATGGACGGCGATCGCCTCGCGCCGGACCACGGCCTCCAGCGTGTCGTCGATCGGATCGGTCGTGGTCGAGACCACGATTTCGTCCACGCGCCGGGCCCGCGCCATCCGCTCGATCTGGCGCACGATCAGCGGCGCCCGGGCCAGCGGCATCGACGGCCGGCCCGGCAGGCGTTCGTCGCCCATGCGGGCCTGGATGACGGCGAGGATCAAGGGGGGAAGGGGAGCGGCGTCAGCGGTCGAAGAACTTGCCGACGGCCCAGGAGGCCCCCAGCGTGAGCGCCATGGCCCCGACGGCCAACAAGGACATGTAGACGAGGGGATCCATCGCTAGTCCTCCACCTTGCGCAAAACATAGTGGGCGGCGCCTTGCAGCGCAACGAAGACCAGGGTCGCGAGGGGAGCGGCGAGTCCCGCGGGACGACCGGACAGCACGGGTTGCAGCCAGATCGTCACCAACAGCGTAATCGACAGCGCATTGGCGGTGGCCGCGATCGCCTTGCGGGTTTCGTTGCGTGCGGCCTTCCCGACGGGTGGCGTAGGATCGATCGGATCTGTCATGCTGGTGAACATAACAAGAACAACCGACACGCGCGACGGTCGATCCAGCTCGTCCCATGCGCTTATCGAGGCGTCGGCTTCCCGCGCCCGTCCATCCGCGCCACCACCTCGGCCGCCGCCCGTCCGGTCTCGTCGACCGGCTCGTAGGTCCAGCCGTGGAAGGCCCCGCCATAGGGCCGCGCGGCGCCCTGGCGTTCCAGTTCCTGGTGGAAGAGGCGGAACTTCAGGCTCTGGCCGTCCATCTTGAGGATGAACACCGGCTTGCCCGTTGAGGCCGCCTCGGTGGCCATGTTGGTCGAGTCCTCGGAGACCATGATGTAGTCGGCGGCCGCCAGGAAGGCGAAATAGGGATTGGCGCCCTCGCCGTCCCAGATGATCCCCGGCAGGTGGCGCAGGCGGGCGGTCAGCAGGGCGCGGGCCGGTTCGGGCGTGCGGCGCGAGAAGGTCATCAACAGGCTGCCGCCCTCCTGCTCCAGCGGCAGCTGGATCTGGTGGGCCATCTGGGCGGCGCGCTCGACCGAAAGGTCGAAGGCCTTGGACTTGCCGCCCAGCAGCACCGCCACGCGCGGGTGAGGCAGGGCGTCGATCTGGTCCTTGAACTTTTCGTATTCGCTGTCGAGCCGCGCAGCTGTCACCCGATGCGGCGAGCCGGTGATCGCCAGGACGTTGTCGCCGGACAATCGGTCGTGCTTGGGCGGGATCACCAGGTCGAACATGTTGGCCGGCACGCGCGGATCCTGGATCTGCACGACATAGGTCTTGCCGCCCGACCAGCGCCGGGCGCGGATCGACAGCGGCAGGGTGGCGCGGCCGGCGGCGATCCACAGGTCGGGCCAGGGGGCGTGGATCTCGCTTTCGGGGGTCAGCCAGCGGCGCGGCAGCCAGTTGGCCCACCAGGGCAGGCGGCCGGTCCTGCCGCTCCAGCCCACGCGCTTGACGACGACCTTGGCGGGGACCTGCCGGGCGACGGCCTCGGCCAGGCCCACGGCCTGGGCCTCGATGCCGGCCCGCCCGTCCGAGATCGCCCAGATGGTGATCGGCGGCCGGGCAGAGGCTTCGGGGGCGGGGACTTCGGGTTCGGGAGCCGGCGCGGGGGCGGTCTCGACGACGACCTTGGGCGCGGCCTTGCGAGGCGTCCGGGCCTTGGGCGTCGCCTCGGGCGCGACGACGACGGCCGGCGCGGCTTCGACGGTCTTGGCGGCGTCCGGCCGTGCGCGCGGCTTGGCGGCGGCCCGGGGTTTGGCCGGAGCCTTGGGGGCGGGCGGCTTCGGGGCGGCCTTGGCCGCGGGGCTCGCGGCCTCGACCGCCGATGGCGCGGCGGCCTTCGGCTTGCGCGTGGTCTTCGGCTTCGCCGCCTTGGGCTGGGCCGCCGCGTCCTGCTTGTTGTTTTCAACCACGTCGGTGATCCCGGCCATAGCGAAGCGATGCGCCGACCCGCGTCAGGGCCGGCGTTCGTTGTGTCATGACCACGGAATGGGGCCTAAGCTAGACCCACTCGACCTTGAGGATCTCGTAGGCCTTCACGCCGCCGGGCGTGTTGACCTCGACCACTTCGCCGACTTCCTTGCCGATCATGGCGCGCGACAGGGGCGAGCTCAGCGAGATGCGGCCCGACTTCACGTCGGCCTCGTGCTCGCCGACGATCTGGTAGCGGGCCTCTTCCTCGGTGTCCTCGTCGACGACGCTGACCGTCGCGCCGAACTTCACCTGTTTGCCCGACAGTTTCGACACGTCGATGATCTGGGCGCGCGCGATCTTGTCCTCGATCTCGGCGATCCGGCCTTCGATCCAGCCCTGGCGTTCCTTGGCCGCGTGGTACTCCGCGTTTTCCGACAAGTCGCCATGCTGGCGCGCCTCGGAGATCGCGGCGATCACCGCCGGCCGTTCGATCGTCTTCAAACGCTTCAGTTCTTCGTCGAGGGTTTGGTAACCCCCGGCGGTCATCGGCACTTTTTCCATTGCGGATTTTAGCTCGGTTCGCCCTAGGGGAGGAAGTACGTCCCGGACGCTGGCGCGCACGACCGGGGGCTGAGAGGATAGGAGGCGCGTTTGCGATAAGCAAGAGCCCCACGGTCGACCAGGCGCATAGCCAAGCTTGATTTGTCCGTCACGGCCCCGTTTTGCGCCCTAGGCGGATCGCCGGAGCGGCCCGCCCAGGGCCGGAATGGCCGAGCCGGGCGGCAGTTCGAACTCGGAAAGCAGCTGGCGCAGGCGTCGGGCGTCCTCGTCCAGGGCCTGGGTCGCCGCCGAGGTTTCCTCGACCATGGCCGCGTTCTGCTGCAGCACCTGGTCCATCTGGTTGACCGCGACGCCGATCTCGGCGAGGCCGCTGGCCTGCTCCTGGGCGGAGGCGGCGATGTCGCCGACCAGGTCGTCGACGGCGCCGATCTGGTGGGTGATGCGCGCCAGGGCCTGGCCCGTCCGGTCCACCAGCGCGACCCCGACCCCGACCTGTCGGCTGGAGGTGGTGATCAGGGTCTTGATCTGCTTGGCGGCGTCGGCCGAACGCTGGGCCAGGGCCCGCACCTCCTGCGCCACCACCGCGAAGCCCCGGCCGGCGTCGCCGGCCCGGGCGGCCTCGACCCCGGCGTTGAGGGCCAAAAGGTTGGTCTGGAAGGCGATCTCGTCGATCACCCCGATGATCTGGCCGATCGACTGCGACGACTCCTGGATCTCGCCCATGGCGGCCACGGCCTCGGAGACCACCGCGCCCGACCGCTCGGCGTCCTCGCGGGCCTTGCCGACGGCCTCGGCGGCCTGGCGGGCCCCGGTCGAGGTCCGGTCGACCGTGGCGGCGATCTCCTCCATGGCGCCCGCCGTCTCCTCCAGGCTGGCGGCCTGCCGCTCGGTCCGCCGCGACAGGCTGACGATCGCCTCGGCGATCTGGCCCGAACCCAGGTGGACGCCGCCGACGCTGTCCTCGACCCGGGTCAGCGCGGCGCCCAGGCGGGCGACGGCGGTATTGAGGTCGGCGCGCAGGGGCTCGTAGGCGTGATGGAAGGTGTCGTTCAGCGTGAACGACAGGTCGCCGCGCGCCAGCCGCGCCAGGGCGTCGGACAGGGTGTCGACCACCGCCTGCCGCTCGCGGTCCGCGTGGGCGTCGGCCTCGGCGCGGGCGGCCCTGGCGTCGTCCTGGCTGCGGCGGTTGGCCTCGGCGGCCGTCGCGTTGGCGGCCTGGGCGGCCAGGGTCGCCTGTTCGGCCCTGGCCAGGGCGTCGCGCGAGACCGCGAACATGCGGTTGACGCTGGCGGCCACCCAGATCAGCGTGCCGGCCTCGACGATCAGGATGCCGGCGTGGACCAGCACCCGGCCCAGGCCCGCCGCGCCGGGGAACACCAGGGCCGGCAGCAGGTAGCTCAGCCCCAGGTGATGGACCGCCACGGTCAGGGTGGCGGCGGCGATGACGCGCCAGTCGCAATAGATCACCAGCAGGGCCAGGGCCGCGAAATAGGCCATGTGCATGTCGATCTGCCAGGCGTGACGGCTGGTGACGGCGACCAGCAGCGAGACCTGGGCCATCAGCAGCACCCCGGTCAGGGCGCGGCCGACCGGCGCGACGGCGCCCCAGCGCGCGGCCAGGGCGGTCAGGCCGGCCGTGCAGCCGGCGGCGACCAGCGGCCCGCCGACCTCGCCGCCCAGCAGCAGCCGGGTGGCGACGATCGCCGCGACCATGATCCAGCTCAGGGCGGCCACCAGTATGCCGCCGGCCCGGCGTTGGTCGTCGAGGGTGGCGAAGGAGAAGCTCATGAACGAGGCTCCTGAACGGGCGGGGCGCAGACGCCGGCCGCCGCGGGGTCGAGCAGCAGCAGGGCGCCGGCCCGGCGCGAACGGGCGTCGAGGCCGGCGCCGTCGCCGCGCAGGATGAGGATGAACGGGGCGCTTCCGGCCCCGACGATGTCGCCGGCCGAGGCGGCCGCGGCGGTGACGTGGGCGCGGCTCCACCACGGCGGGAACACCACCGCCAGGCGATCCGGCTTCACCGGCGGCGGCGCCGCGCCGGCCGCCATGGCGAGCGTGCCGACAATGCCCAGCCCGACCAGCAGGGCCCGCCAGGCGGTCCTGATCATCAGCCGAGCAGCGAGCGGTCCTGCACGCATGTGAAGCTTCCGCCGAGGGCGCGGCGAGATGGCCACGCGCCCCGGATCGGACGATCTTTCACGGGGAGGGTGTCCAAGACCTTAAAAAATCGCGCAAGCCGTGCGATGTTCCATGTCACGTTGCATAGTTGTATGGCCCGCCGCGCTCCAGGGCCTTGCGGTAGGCCGGCCGGGCGTGAATCCGCTCCAGGAAGGCTGCGACCTTTGGTCGCGAGGCGGCGCTCGCCCGGGCGGCCCCGGCCTCGAGCGGGAAGCTCATCATGATGTCGGCGGCGGTGAAGGCCGGGCCGGCGAACCATTCGGTCTTGGACAGTTCGGCGTCCCAATAGTCGATGTGGCTCTTCAGCTGCGGGTCGACGAAGCCGGCCTGGGCCTTGGCGGCGATGGTCTTGACCAGGCCCCGCAACAGGCCGGGCGCGCGGGCCGGCAGGGCGGTGAACACCAGCTTCAGCAGCAGCGGCGTCATCGCCGAGCCCTCGGCATAGTGCAGCCAGTAGGTGTAGCGCAGGCGCTCGGCGCCGCCGGCCGGCGGGATGAGGCGACCCTGGCCGTAGGTGTCGATGATGTATTCGATGATCGCCCCGGTCTCCGCCAGGACCTTGTCGCCGTCGGTGATCACCGGCGACTTGCCCAGCGGATGGATGGCCCGCAGCTCCGGCGGAGCCAGCATGGTGGCCGCGTCCCGCTCGTAGCGCTTCACCTCGTAGGGAACGCCCAGTTCCTCCAGCAGCCACAGCACCCGCTGCGAGCGGGAATTGTTCAGGTGGTGGACGACGATCATGGCGGGCTCCGCGAGGCAAGCGCGCAGGTTGGCACGGTGACGGGCGCGTCCGTCAAGCTTCGCGAGCGTCCTAGAGCCCGAGCAGGCCCGCCAGCGTGGCGCGGACGCCGGGAATGACCAGCAGCCACCCGGCGATCAGCTCGACCAGCACGATCAGGAACAGCCGGGTGCGGAACGGCTGCTTGCGGGTCTTGTGGCGCAGGATCTGCTGGGCGAGCAGCGCGCCCAAGCCGCCGCCCAGGGCCGCGACCAGCAGCAGGGTGCGTTCGGAAATCCGCCCCAGCCCCCGGCGCGCCGCGTCCTTGTCCAGCCAGAACAGCAGGAAGGCCGCGACGTTGATCAGCGCAAGGATGGCCGCGACCTGGACCACCATGGTTCAGACCGCCTCGAGCGGTGCCAGGTCGGGCGCCACCCAGCCGCGCCGGGCCTCGACGCTGAACAGCCGCTCGCGCGACCAGAAGCTCAGCGGCCAGGCCTTGTCGCCCATCGGCGTGGCCAGCAGGCGCGCGGCGGCCTCGCCGTCGCCGAGCCCGGCCGGCAGGGTGGCGACGAAGGCGCGGATGGCGGCGAGGTACGCCTGGGTGATGGTCTCGTGATAGCCGTTGTGGTCGTCGTTCACCCCGCCGACCGCCACGTTGTAGGCGCGGATGATGCCGGGCATGTCGCGCTCCAGGCCTTCGTTCCGGGTGCGGACCAGACGCAGGGTGGCGGTCAGGTGCGCGGCGTGGGTCCACTGGGCCTTGGGCAGGCTGTGGTCCAGCAGGCGCTCGGCGAGGTCGGCGATCTGGGCGTCGGTGTAGGGGGCGGTCATGTCTTCGGCGCTTGCTCTAGGCTTTTGTTTTCGTATCGTTTTTCGGAAAACCGGTGTCCACTTTTCCGCACGGTGCTCTAGAAGTCACGCGTGAAGCCGAATTCCAGGCGCTGACGGGTGTAGCGGCCCAGGGCCACGTTGGAGGTCGCGCGCGCGACGACGGCCTGGGCGAACGGGAAGGCCCCCATCACGCGCCAGTCGCGCCGGGAGACCCGGAAGGACACGCCGATCTCGCGATCGGCGCGGCGCACGCCGAACACCGAGGAGCGTCCCACGAACGCTCGCTGCTGACCATAGGGTTCGACATAGCCGAGCGTGGACAGGGGCAGGGCGAACAGGCGGCCCACCGCCAGGCGGGCGTCGCGATAGCTCAGTTCGGCGCTGGCCAGATCGTGGGCGTCGAGGTTGACGCTGGCGCGCCACAAGGCGCTGGGGCCGAGGAACCGGGTGCGGTTGACCTGGAGGCCGTAGGTCCAGCCGTCGAAGGCCTTGGCGCGTGCGTTGTCGATGCGGTCCAGGTGAGTCGACCCGTCCCATCGGGTGTGGGCGTCGCTGTAGACCTCGCCGCCCAGCTGCAGCCCGCGCCAGGTCTCCAGGTCAGCGCCGCCGAAGTCGATGTCGCGATAGGTGGCTAGCAGGGCCAGCCGGGCATGGTCCGCCAGCCTGATTTCCGGGCCCGCGAACAGGCTGATCTGGCTCTGATCGAAAGCCCGCCCGGAGGCGTCCAGCACGACGGCGGAGGCGCCCAGGCTGACGGAATAGGGTCCCGAAACGTGGATTCGGCGTTCCAGCGAGCCGCTGAGCGTGGCCGTCACACCGGCCCGGCGCCGGGCGTCTTCCGACAGGGTGAAGGGCAGGCCGTACAGGTCGATGGTCGTGGCGCGGGTCGCGCCGTTGAGGTTGCTGTCTGGAGCGATCGAACCGGACAGGGTGATCCTCAGGTCGCGCCGGGCCTCGATCGCGTCGAGCCGGGCCTGGACGACGCCGCGCCGCACGGGGTCCAGCGCCCCCGCCAGAGCCAGGCGATAGGCCAGGGTCGCGGAACGGTCGCGATGGGCGGCGAAGTGGAGTTCGCCGATCTGGAAGCGGGCGAGCGCGTCTGTGGTGTCCTGGACCAGATGGCCCTCCAGCAGGGCGATCGCTTCGGAGGTCCGGCCCAGCTTGGCCAGGAGCTCGGCGCGCAGGCGCACGCCCGCCGGCAGGGCGGCGATGTCCGGCCGCGCGTCCAGCAGCGCCAGGGCCGCGCCATAGTCGCCGCCGCGCAGCGCGGGCGTCAGGGCCTCGGCGAAGGCTTGGTCGCTGATGGCCGCGGGCTCCTGGGCGCGCACCGTCTCGCCCGGGGCCAGGGCGCCCAGGGTCATCAGGGCGAGCGCCAGGACCAGCGCCCGCGAAAGGGCCGGGGTCACTAGTTTTTCTTGAGGCCGCCGACGCCCATCATCGAGCCGCCGCCCGTGCTTGAGACGAGGTTGTAGCTCAGGCCCGCCTCGACGGGCGCACCGGCGGGCTCGCCATAGAAGGCGCCGCTCACGTTGCCGGTCATGCCGGTGTTGCTGGCCGCGCCGGTGAAGCGCGAGCCGGCGACGTTGCCGTTGAACGTGAAGGCCAGGCTGGCCGGCGCCGTCACGGTCGCGCCCGCGGCGTTGGTCATCTTGAAGTTCGAGGTCGATCCGTTCACGGCGCCCGTGCCGAAGTTGGCGGTCATGGTCACGTCGCTGGCGGTCGAAAACACCGCGTTCGAGCCGTCGACATAGACACCGCGCGTGCCGCCGTCGTAGCGGGCCGAGCCGGTGGCCGGCATGGCGGGCGCGCCGGCCGAGCGGCCGACCGCGAAGAAGGTGTAGGCGCCGTTGACGGGGTTGGGCGCGACCTCGCCCAACTGGACGTAGTCCAGGCCGCCCTGCAGGACGTTGGTGATGTCGAACAGCGTCAGAGCGCCCGTGCCGCCGGGTTTGAAGCCGCTGATGTCGTTGATGTAACTCTTTCCGACGCGCACCGGACCCAGGCCGTCGTTCTTGCTCTCGAAGTCGCCGAAATAACGATAGTTGACGCTGACGCCGCCCAGGTAGCCGATGACCCAAAGCTCCTGGGTGATCTGCGGCAGCGTGTCCTTCCGAAGAATCTGGAACGTGTCGAACGTGGCGGCGCTGACCGTCGAGTCGAAGCGCAGGCCGATCTGGGGGCCGTCCATCTGGAGCGTGCCCGTCTTGATGCAGGAGATCGCGCCCGGCGTCGTCGTGCAGTTGGAGGCATAGGGCGGGGGTGGCGTTACCGGTGGCGTCACCGGAGGCGTCACGACGCCGCCGCCTGGTCCGCCGCCGCCGCCGCTGGCGCAGCCCGAGACGGCCAGCATCGCGGCCAGGACGAAAAACGAACGCTTACGCAACATGAATGCATTCCCCTAAGAACGGGGCCATAGCAAAGCACCAGTGTTGATGCAACCTTCAGGCGTGGACGACGCTCAGGCGCCGCCGGTCCGCTCATCCGCATGGGAGAGGCGAGCCTCTCACAGCCGCCCGCGCCGGCCGCCCTTGAGCTTGTCGAGCGCGCGGGGCGCGCGGATGGCCGTGCCGAGGTCACCGACCGCCTGGGTGGCATGCAGGGCGGCCGCGGCGGCGTCGAGCATCGAGGGCGGCGAAACCTTGGCCCGGGCGGCCGGCACGATCAGGGCGATCTTGCGGGCCACGGCGGCCAGTTCGCCGCAGGCCTTGGCCCGGTCGCGGGCCGCGCGGATCTGGGCGAGGTCGTGGCTGTTCTCCAGGATCGCCCAGGCCGCGTCGAGGGCGGCCATAAGCTTTTGCTGGAAGGTGAAGCACCAGGTGGGGATGTCGGCTTGGGTCATGCCCCAAGGATGCGGCCGTTTCAGAGGGGGGGGGGATCGGAAACGTGCGTTTTTCTGTAGCGCGTTGATTTTGTTTGGGCTGGGTTCGGAAATCGCGGGGATAGAGGTCGGGGACGCGCCCTCGCGGCGTGTCCCCAAGGAGGGCGCGGCGGTTCTGGTCCTGGGCCCTTGGCGCGGCTGATGGGACACGCCACGAGGGCATGTCCCCGGTCGCGCCCCTGTGGATAACTTCAACTCGAGATCAATCCACGTTGTGGTTCGGCGGCCCCGCCTCGCTGGCGATCAGGATCACGCCGTCGGCGACGTAGTGGCAGTAGCCGGCGACAAACGGCCTGCCGCCGCAGAGGGCGACCTGGCCGACGATCTCGGTCGGCGTGGGATCTTGCGGCAGGGCGTCCAGCAGGGCCGGATCGCCGTAGAGGCCGATGCGGGCGACGGGGGCGGCGGCCTGTCCGGCCATGGACAGTTCGTATTCGACCTGGCTGTCATAGAGGACCGTCCCGGCCGAGACGCCCATGACCCGGACGCATTTCCCGTTGAAGGCGTCCGGAGCCACGATCAGGGCGCCCAGGGCGACCGGTTGGGATTTTCCGGCGGTGCAGACGCCGGGCTTGAGCTGGATCGAGCCGATCCCCTCCTCCTGCGCTGCGACGGGCGCGGCGATCGACAGGGCGAGGCAGGCCAGCATGAGGCGGATCGGGGTCATCCGCCCAGGCTAGGCTTGAACGAAGGTCTTTGTCACCAGCGGTGGGCGCGGCGGTCCAGAGGACGTCGGGCGAGGGGCCTCTCAAACGAAAACCGCCGCGACCGGCCTTTCGGCGGATCGCGGCGGTTCTGGTCTCCAACCCCTCATCCGTCAGCTTCGCTGACACCTTCTCCCGCAAGGGAAGAAGGGAAGAGCCCTACTGGTAGCTCTGCAGCGGCCGCACTTCCAGGGTCTCGGCGGGGGCCGAGGAGATGGCCTGGGCGGCGGCCAGGGCGCCGGCCGAAGTGGTGTAGTAGGGCACCTTCATCATCAGCGCCGTGCGGCGGATCTCGAAGCTGTCCTCCAGGGCCTGCTTGCCCTCGGTGGTGTTGAACACCAGCTGCACGCCGCCGTTCTTCATCACGTCGACGATGTGCGGACGGCCTTCCAGCACCTTCTTGACCAGCTCGACCGTGACGCCCTGCTCGGCCAGATAGGCCCGGGTGCCGACCGTCGACAGCACCTTGAAGCCCGCCGCCTGCAACAGGCGCACCGGCTCGACGATCCACGGGCGGTCGCTTTCCTTGACCGAGACGAAGGCCGTGCCAGCAGTGGGCAGGGTGACGCCGCCGCCCAGCTGGCTCTTGGCGAAGGCCCGGGCGAAGGCCGGGGCCAGGCTGTCCTCGCCCTCGCGGATCCAGTCCAGGCCCATGACCTCGCCGGTCGAGCGCATTTCCGGGCCCAGCACCGTGTCGACGCCGGCGAAGCGGGCGAACGGGAACACCGCTTCCTTGACCGCGATGTGGTCGTAGGGCTTGTCGACCAGGCCGAAGCTGGCCAGCGTCTCGCCGGCCATCACCTTGGCGGCGATGGCGGCCACCGGCTGGCCGATGGTCTTGGCCACGAACGGCACGGTGCGCGAGGCGCGCGGATTGACTTCCAGCACATAGATGCGCGGGGCGTCCGAGTGCGGCTCCTCGATGGCGAACTGCACGTTCATCAGGCCACGGACGTCGAGGGCCAGGGCCATCTTGACGGTCTGGCGCTTCAGCTCCTCCACCGTCTCGGCGCTGAGCGAGAAGGGCGGCATCGAGCACGCCGAGTCGCCCGAGTGGACGCCGGCTTCCTCGATGTGCTCCAGCACGCCGGCCACGAACACGTCCTTGCCGTCGCACAGGGCGTCGACGTCCACCTCGGTGGCGCGGCTCAGATAGTGATCCAGCAGGATCGGGTGCTCGATCGAGATGTCGCCGGCGTTGGCGATGTAGCGTTCCAGGTGCTCGTGGTCGCGGATGATCTCCATGCCCCGGCCGCCCAGCACGTAGGACGGGCGCATCACGAACGGGAAGCCGATCTGTTCGCCGGCCGCGCGGGCCTCGTCCCAGGTGCGGGCGATGGCGTTCTCGGGCTGGGCGATCTCCAGGCCGTTCAGCAATTGCTGGAAGCGCTCGCGGTCCTCGGCCAGATCGATGGCGTCGGGGCTGGTGCCCAGGATCGGGACGCCCGCGTCCTGCAGCGCCTGGGCCAGCTTCAGCGGGGTCTGGCCGCCGAACTGGACGATGACGCCGGCCAGTTCGCCCTTGCTCTGTTCAACAGCCAGCAGCTCCAGCACGTCCTCGGCGGTCAGCGGCTCGAAGTACAGGCGGTCGGAGGTGTCGTAGTCGGTCGAGACGGTCTCGGGGTTGCAGTTGACCATGATCGACTCGACGCCGATGTCGGCCAGCGCGAAGGCCGCGTGGCAGCAGCAATAGTCGAACTCAATGCCCTGGCCGATGCGGTTGGGACCGCCGCCGAGGATCACCGCCTTCTTGCGATTGGTCGGCTCGCTCTCGCACTCGGGAACCTGGCCCAGCGCGCCGGTCTCGTAGGTCGAGTACATGTAGGGGGTCTCGGCCCGGAACTCGCCGGCGCAGCTGTCGATGCGCTTGTAGACCGGGCGGACGTTCAGGGCCTGGCGCTGGGCGCGCACGGTCTTCTCGTCGGAGCCGACCAGCTTGGCCAGGCGGGCGTCGGAGAAGCCCTGGGCCTTCAGGGCGCGGAACGCGGCGGCGTCGGTCGGCAGGCCGCCGGCCCGGACCCAGCCCTCCTGGCGCACCAGCTCGGCGATCTGGCGCAGGAACCAGGGCTCGTAGGAACAGGCGGCGTTGACCTCGTCCACGGTCAGGCCGTGGCGGAAGGCCTGGGCGATGACCCGCAGGCGGTCGGGGGTGGGGGTGCCCAGGGCGCGGACCACGGCGGCCCGGCCGGTGTCCGGGTCGTCGGCGCCGTGGATCTCGATCTCGTCGAAGCCGTTGAGGCCGGTCTCCAGGCCGCGCAGGGCCTTCTGGACGCTTTCCTTGAAGGTGCGGCCGATGGCCATGACCTCGCCGACCGACTTCATGGCGGTGGTCAGCAGGGCCTCGCTGCCCGGATACTTCTCGAAGGCGAAGCGCGGAATCTTGGTGACCACATAGTCGATGCTGGGCTCGAACGAGGCCGGGGTCGCGCCGCCGGTGATGTCGTTCATCAGCTCGTCGAGGGTGTAGCCGACGGCCAGGCGGGCGGCGACCTTGGCGATCGGGAAGCCGGTGGCCTTGGACGCGAGCGCGGAGGAGCGCGACACCCGGGGGTTCATCTCGATGACCACCATCCGGCCGTCGGCGGGGTTGACCGCGAACTGGACGTTGGAGCCGCCGGTCTCGACGCCGATCTCGCGCAGCACGGCGATCGAGGCCGCGCGCATCCACTGGTACTCTTTGTCCGTCAGGGTCAGGGCCGGGGCGACGGTGATCGAGTCGCCGGTGTGGACGCCCATCGGGTCGATGTTCTCGATCGAGCAGACGATGATGCAGTTGTCCGCCTTGTCGCGGACGACCTCCATCTCGTACTCCTTCCAGCCCAGCACGCTCTCCTCGATCAGCACCTCGGTGGTGGGCGAGAGGTCCAGGCCGCGGGCGACGATCTCCTCGAATTCCTCGAGATTGTAGGCGATGCCGCCGCCGGTGCCGGCCAGGGTGAAGCTGGGGCGGATGATGGCCGGCAGGCCGACGAACGCCAGGCCTTCGCGGGCCTCGTCCATGTTGTGGGCGGCCTTGGACTTGGGGCTTTCCAGGCCCAGCTTGTCCATGGCGTCGCGGAACTTCTGGCGGTCCTCGGCCTTGTCGATCACCTCGGCCTTGGCGCCGATCATCTCGACGCCGTACTTGGCCAGGGCCCCGCTGGCTTCCAGGGCCAGGGCGGTGTTGAGGGCCGTCTGGCCGCCCATGGTCGGCAGCAGGGCGTCGGGGCGTTCCTTGGCGATGATCTTCTCGACCATCTCCGGGGTGATCGGCTCGATATAGGTCGCGTCGGCCACGTCCGGGTCGGTCATGATCGTGGCCGGGTTCGAATTGACCAGGATGATCCGGTAGCCCTCGGCGCGCAGCGCCTTGCAGGCCTGGACGCCGGAATAGTCGAACTCGCACGCCTGGCCGATGACGATCGGACCCGCGCCGATGATCAGGATCGAGGAAATGTCTGTGCGTTTGGGCATGGTAAACTCGCGCGTAGACACGGTCGCGCACATCCGCGCGCCCGCTGCCGACCATCTTGCAGGTTAAGCCGCCCGTTTAGAGACGGAGTCGGATCGGCGCAACCCCGGAGTCGGACCTCGTCCGGGGACAGGCGCATGCGCCCGTCCCCGTTCGCGTTCAGTGATCGCCGGTCGCCGGCGGGGCGGGCACGACGGGGGGCGCGCCGGCGGTCTCCTCCGGGCTGTCGGACAGCGCCCAGGCCCAGCCGGCGATGGCGCGCTCGTAACCCAGCTTGAACAGGGCGTTGCGGTTGTTGGACGCGAAGTCCAGGCCCGAGGCGTCGACGTCGGCGGTGTCGGGGATGGCGCTGTAGAACAGCTGGCCGCCGTTGCGGCGGGCAAAGGCGCTGCTGGCGGCCAGGTGGGTGCGCATCAGGGCCTTGCTCATGGTGTCCCACGAGCGGCCGACGATCGACACCGCCCCGCCCTTGGTGAAGCCGAAGGCGCCGCCGACCTTGCCGTTGACGATCACGAACATCCGGCCAGGCCGGGCCGAGCCCTTGTCGGCCGTCCACAGCAGCAGGGATTCCGGGGCGACGAAGAACGGAATGGTCACCCCGCCGTCGACATGCATCTCCGACAGGTGGCGTCCCTCGCCCCCGATCTCGATCAGGGTGGGCGGGAACACGCCGGGGATGCTGGCCGAGGCCACCATGACGTTCTTGAACAGCTCGCGCGACTCTTCGCCGCCGCGGCTGGCGATCGCGCCCATGTCCCAGATCACCGTCTCCTCGGTGTCGAGGTTGGTGGTGGCGATCAGCAGGCGGCGGCCGCGTTTGTGCTCGGCGACGATGGCCTGCAGCATGTCGTCGGTGACATAGGTGTCGACCAGGCTGTGCAGGGCGGCGTTGCTGTAGAAGCTGGGGTGGAACAGCACGCCCAGCCCGCGCGATTTCAGGACCCGGCCGGCGGCCGGGCCCGTGGAGGCCTCGGTCAGGCGCTCGTCCCAGGTGGAGCCCAGGAAGGCGAAGGGGGCGGCGAGGGCCCCGGTGCTGACCCCGGTGACGATGTCGAACTCGGGACGTTCGCCGCGCTTGCTCCAGCCGACCAGCACGCCGGCCCCGTAGGCCCCGTTCGAGCCGCCGCCCGACAGGGCCAGGACGTCGAAGCTCTTCTGGGCCTGGGCGCGCTTGCGGGCCGGGCCGCCGAAGCGGATGGCCGCCTCGCTGTCGCTGGCGTTGAAGCGCAGGTCCGCCAGGCCGTTGGGCGGGGCCAGGGCCAGGTCGCTGGCCTGGAAGGTGTCGCGCGACAGCGAACCGCAGGCGGCGAGGCTGAAGGTCAGGCAGAGCAGGGCGAGAAGGCGGATGGGACGCATGGGCTGGGAACCGCTGCCTGAACGTTCTTGGGTGTTACGCCGCGCGGCGCCGGCCGTCCATGGCGGGGCGCCCGGAACACCGTCTTGCAGGCGGTTTCGTACAAAGATGAGGCGCAAAGAAAATGGGCCGGCGCGTGAGCGCCGGCCCATTCCAAATCTCGAAGGCTGAAGGCGATTAAGCCTGCAGTTGGCCCGCCGACATCTTGCCCGAGCGGTTGTCGCGCTCGAGTTCGTAGGTGATCTTCTGACCTTCGTCCAAGCCGCGCAGGCCGGCGCGTTCAACGGCCGAGATGTGCACGAAAACGTCGGCGCCGCCGTCGTCAGGTTGGATGAAGCCGAAGCCCTTGGTGCCGTTGAACCATTTCACGGTGCCGGTAGCCATAGTTCGTAGTCCTTGTAGTCAATATTCGTCGGCGGAGTCGTTCCGCGCGACGATCAAATTTCGTTGGGGATCGGTGGGCGCGTCCGGCGCTCTCACAAGGAGAGCATGGAATAGCAGGCCGAACGGCAGCGAATTCGATGAGCCACCATGAGCCTCGGAAAGGGCCACGGCAAGTGAATTCGTGAATCGCCGTGATTCTCAAATGAATCTCGCTGAATCCAAAATAGTTTTGGACCCCAAGCGTCGCTTTGAACGTTAATGAACTCTCTCGCGCTACTGCGGGAGTTTTGTGATTTCCAAGGAGCAGCCCATGACCCTGATCGAGCGGATTCCTCTGCTGAACGACCAGGAGCTGGTCTCGCTCCTCGCAAACGCCCGCCGCCTGGACATCGTCGGCACCCCGGACCAGCGTCGCGGCGCCGCCGAGGTCCTGCCGGTGCTTGAACTGGAAGCCTCCAAGCGCCGTCAGGTCACCCTGGAAGCGGCGACCAGGAAGCGCTCGGCCACCAGCGCCGCCAAGCGCAAGGCCGCCACCGTCGAAGCGGCCTGACGCCGCCCTGACCCCCGATCGAAAGACGCCTTGCCTCCGCCGTTATTGAGAGTCATTCTCATTAATAGCGGAGCGCTTCGGAGGCGATCATGGTGTTTCTGACGACCGGGGTCACATGGCTGGCCCTGATGATGCAGGCCGAGCGCACCCGGGCCGGCGCGCCCGCGCCCGACACCGAATGGCTGCTGCACGGTCCGACCGATCCCGACGCGATCGAGGACGATGGCGCGCCGATGCTGCTGGCGGCGGAGTAGGGGGTCTTCAAGACTTGCCCCCACCTGACCGCTTCGCGGTCTGTCAGCGGCGAGGGGGCGGAGCCTCGCACACCTGAACTCTTCCCCCTCTGGGGGGAGACGGCCGAAGGCCCGTAGGGGGCAAGTGCCGGCTAGGCCAGCGCCTTACGCGCCGCTTCCCAGTACTGCGCCCCGGTGATCAGCGTCACCACCGCCGCCACCCACAGCAGGCCGTGGGTGACCAGGCTGGCCGGGCCGAACACCGCCGGGTCGTTGGGCAGGCCGAAGGCGCTCCACGACACCAGGACGATCTCGCCGGCGATGGCCACCAGCTGCAGGGTGGTCTTCCACTTGGCCAGCAGGGTGACCGGCAGCTTGATGCCCTTGCCCGCCCCGACCTCGCGCAGGGCGCTGACGGCGAACTCGCGGAACAGGATCAGGCCGGCCGGCAGGATGACCAGCGGGTTGGGCCCCAGGGCCATCAGGCCCAGCAGGCCGCCGCAGACCAGGATCTTGTCGCCGATCGGGTCGAGGATCGCCCCCCAGACGCTGACCGCGTCCAGCTTGCGGGCCAGCCAGCCGTCGAAGAAGTCGGTGATCGCCGCCACCACGAACGCCCAGAACGCCCAGCGTTGCAGCGAGAACTGCTGGTCGGCGGTCAGCCGCTCGCTCAGCCACGGCACGCCGCCGGCCGCCGCGGCCAGGGCCACGAACATGAACAGGGCGATGACCAGGCGCGCGCCGGTCAGGATGTTGGGCAGGTTCTTCATGGCGCCGGTTCTAACGCATGAACCGCCTGAAGGGCTATGGGGCCGCCGCGCCGGCCCTGGCCAGGACGGCCGGCGGCGCGGTTACCCGGGCCCGGGTCGGGTCTTTCGACACGGGGCTCAGCCAGTATTCGCCAACGAAGGTCCACAGGCGGGCGCCGCCGTCCGGCCCTTGGGGCAGCCTGTAATTGAAGACCTTGCGGCCATTGTCCCAGCGCTCGACATGGGCGTAGCCGCGCTTCCAGCCGACGAAGTGGTAGACCATCCGCAGGTCGGCGGGGATCTGGACCGGCTTTTCCTCGATCTCGGGCAGGTTGACGTATTTCGGCTCCCCCAGGAGGGCCGTGCCGTTGTCCATTTCGAACGGATCGGTCAGGGGCAGGACGGTCGCCCGCTCGGCTCCCAGCATCAGGCACAGCGGCCTTGCGTTGCGGGTGGGCGGGTAGAAACACCAGACATCACCGCCAAGGCGGGACGCGGACCCGAAGGCTCCCACCCGGAAACCGACCGTGCCGGCCGGGGCCTGCACGCCCTTGTAGGGCGAACTGATGCCCACAAGATCGGCCTTGAGCGCGCCGGCGCGCCGGAATTCGTAAGGAATGGTGACGAACGTCTCGCCGGGGGCGACGGTCTCGGCGACGATGGGCGCCGCGCCGGTCGCCAGGCGGCGGCGCTCGTCCGGCCGTTCCGAAGGCGTCTGGGCCGCCGCACCGGCGCAGAGGGCCAGCGTCAAGATCAAGGTCGGAATCGTCGCGCGCGCCATCTTCGACATGTCTTTCCCCCGTAGGCGCGAACGCTAGCAGCGTGGCGCAACCTATGGAAGAGCCTAAGGCGTCGTCGCGCCATGGACGCGACGAAGGCGCCTTTGAGGCTGTTCCGGTACGTCCTTCCCGCTTGGTCTGGTTTGCTGGATCGAAATGGTCGTCGCCGCCACCTATTGGCTTGAGGCGAGGGTTGTTTTCCCCTTCGGAGTTGACGCCAGGTCTTCATGACGCCAAGCCATGGCCGGGTTTTTCGAGGGGCGTCATGAGCGAAGTAGCCAAGCCGGCCGGCGGCAATTCCAACCGCCGCGTGCTGACCGCCAGCCTGGTCGGCACGGCGGTGGAGTTCTACGACTTCTACATCTACGCCACCGCCGCCTCGCTGGTGTTCGGGTCGCTGTTCTTCCCGTCGAAGTCGGCCAGCCTGCAGCAGATGGCCGCCTTCGCCAGCCTGGGCGTGGCCTTCCTGGCCCGGCCGATCGGCGCGGCGGTGTTCGGCCATTTCGGCGACCGGATCGGCCGCAAATCGACCCTGGTGGCCTCGCTGCTGCTGATGGGCGGCTCGACCCTGGCCATCGCCTTCCTGCCGACCTACGCCATGGCGGGGTGGCTGGCCCCGGCCCTGCTGTGCCTGCTGCGGTTCGGCCAGGGCTTCGGCCTGGGCGGCGAGTGGGGCGGGGCGGCCTTGCTGGCGGTCGAGAACGCGCCCCCCGGCTGGCGGGCGCGGTTCGGCATGTTCCCGCAACTGGGCGCGCCGGTCGGCTTCATCGCCGCCAACGGCCTGTTCCTGATCCTGGGCATGGTGCTGACGCCGGAGCAGTTCATGAGCTGGGGCTGGCGCCTGCCGTTCCTGGGCAGCGCCGCCCTGGTGGGCGTGGGGCTGTGGGTGCGGCTGAAGCTGACCGAGACCCCGGCCTTCGCCGCCGCCATCGCCCACGAGCCGCCGCCGGCCGTGCCGCTGGGCGAGCTGCTGCGCGACCACTGGCGCGCCACCGTCTGCGGCACCCTGGCGGCCATCTGCTGCTTCGCCGTCTACTACCTGATGACCGCCTTCGCGCTGGGCTATGGCGTGACCACGCTGGGCTACAGCCGCACGGCCATGCTCAGCGTGCAGCTGGGCGCCATCCTGTTCATGGCCCTGGGCATCGTGGCCGCCGGCTACTGGTCGGACGCCACCAGCCCGCGCCGGGTGCTGATGGCGGGCTGCGGCATGACCGTGGCGGTGGGCGCCCTGCTGCCGGCGATGATGGGGGCCGGCTCGCTGCCGCTGATCGGGCTGTTCCTGGCGATCGGCCTGCTGGTCATGGGCTTCGTCTACGGACCGCTGGGCGCCTTCCTGCCCGACCTGTTCCCGGCCCGGGTGCGCTACACCGGGGCCTCGGCGGCCTTCAACCTCGGCGGCATCCTGGGCGGCGGCCTGGCCCCGATGATCGCCCAGGCTCTGGCCGAGCGCGGCGGGCTGGCGCCGGTCGGCCTGTACCTGGCCGTGGCGGCGCTCCTGAGCTTCGGCGGGCTGTGGGCGTTGAAGCCTGCGCTCACACCCGCTCATTCCGGCGCCTGAACGGCAAACACTTGTTTGCCGTTGCCACGCATTCGCGCCACTCTCCCGCCCAACGATAAAACCTCGGGAGGCGACCTCATGAACCCGTCGGCGGAATTCGACGTCATCGTCCACGGCGCCAGCGGCTTCACCGGCCGGCTGGTGGCCGAGCATTTCGCGACCCATCACCCCGACGTCAGATGGGCGATGTCCGGCCGCAACGCCGACAAGCTGGCCGCCGTGCGTGACGAGATCGGCGCCCCGGCCGACACGCCGCTGATCGTCGCCGACGCAGACGACCCGGCCTCGCTGCGGGCCCTGGTCCAGCGGACCAAGGCGGTCCTGACGACCGTCGGCCCCTACCAGCTCTACGGCTCGGACCTGGTCGCCGCCTGCGCCGAGGCCGGGACCGACTATCTCGACCTGTGCGGCGAGCCGGCCTGGATGCGCCAGATGATTGACGCCCACGAGGCCGCGGCCAAGGCCAGCGGCGCGCGCATCGTCTTCTCCTGCGGCTTCGACTCCATCCCGTTCGAGCTGGGCGTCTGGTTCCTGCAACAGGAGGCGACCCGGCAATTTGGCGGTCCCGTCGCTCGGGTGAAGGGCCGGGTGCGGCGGATGCAGGGCGCGTTCTCGGGCGGCACGGCGGCCAGCCTCAAGGCGACCATGGCGGCGGCCCGCGACCCGTCGGTGATCGAGCTGCTGAAGAACCCCTTCTCCCTGACCCCTGGCTTCGCCGGCCCCAAGCAGCCGCACGGCGCGGCCGTGGCCTATGACGAGGACCTGGAGGCCTGGACCGCGCCGTTCGTGATGGCGGCGATCAACACCCGCAACGTCCACCGCTCCAACTGGCTGATGGGCCAGCCCTATGGCGAGGGCTTCGTCTATGACGAGATGATGCTGACCGGTCCCGGCGAGCAGGGCGAGGCGGTGGCCAAGGCCATCACCGCCGCCAACGCCAGCATGGGCGCCGAGGGCGGGCCCAAGCCCGGCGAGGGGCCCAGCAAGGCCGAGCGCGAGGCCGGTTTCTACGACGTGCTGTTCGTCGGCCTCACGCCGGACGGACAGCAGGTGCGGGCCTCGGTGGCCGGCGACAAGGACCCCGGCTACGGCTCGACCTCGAAGATGATCGCCGAGACGGCCCTGTGCCTGGTCCAGCAGTCGCCGGAAGTGGCCGGCGGGATCTGGACGCCGGGCGCAGCGATGCAGGGACGGCTGGTCGAGCGCCTGCGGGAACGGGCGGGGCTGAAGTTCGCGGTGGAGTGAGGGCGGCCCTCGACGTCGCGCGTGGAGGGGAGCGCCTTCGGGACGGTTCGGAGCAGGTCGGCCTCCCAGGCCGCAAATGCGCTCGAACGCCTAGGTGATCCCCTGTAGCCTGTCCCGGCCCCGGGTCCTGGCCCCGGCGCGGAAATTCGATCTGGTATGGACCCGCCCTTGACACCTTCCGACCTTCTTGTTCAACGCGACGCCGGCTCGCCCAACCTCTGGGACCGGCTTTTGGCCGGCATGACGAAGCAACGACTCCAGCCGGCCGAGCCTTCCCGGGGCGAAACGCTCGACGCCGACGAGGTCGTCTTCCTGATCTGCGTCGAGGCCAACCCGCTCGAGGTCCAGGCCCATCTGCTGTGCGCCAGCCTTCGCCGCTTCGGCGGGCGCTACAAGGACGCGCCGATCGTGGCGGTCTCGCCCCGCCCCGCCCTGGCCCTGTCGCCGACGTCCCAGGCGGCGCTGGAGGCGCTGGGCGTCACCTATGTTTCCATGCCCCTGAACGAGACCGGCAGCCCCTACGGCACCATCAACCGCATCGTGACCGGCGCCTGGGCCGAGGCCAACCTGCCGCAGCCCTATCTGGTGGTGCTCGACACCGACATGATCTTCACGGCCGAGCCCTGCTTCCTGCGGGCGGACGTCGGCGTGCGGCCGGTCGACATGAAGGGATCGGCCACGGGGGGCGAGGGTGACCCGCTGGACGACTACTGGACGCGGCTGTGCGGCTTCGCCGGGATCGCGCCGTCGACCCTGCCGCCGCTCGAGACCGCCATCGACCGGATCGCCATCCGCGCCTCCTACAACGGCGGCTTCATGGTCGTGCGGCGCGACCTGGGCGTTCTGCGGCGCACGCGCGACATCTTCTTCGCCTCGCTGGAAGAGAATATGCGGCCGCTGGCCGGCAGCGGCGTCAACGTCTTTGCCTCCACCGGTCTGGTTGGGGTCGAGGCCAGCGAGTGGTGGGGCTCCAGCCAGGCTGCGTTGAGCATCGCGATCTGGTCGCTGACGTTGGACGTCCGCCTCTATGACAATCGCTACAATATCCCCGCGCACTTGCTGCGCGATCGGTCCTGGCCGCTGCCGGCCGGCTACGAACCCGTGCTCCTGCACCATCACTATCCGCTGGAGCGCGAGTATCACGACCCCCTGCTCGGCACGATGCGCAAGCTCGCCTGTTCACAGGCCGTGCTGGAATGGACCCAGGCGCAACTGGCTGGATTGACCCTGCGTTGAGCGATCAGCGATATTGTGACTTTCGAGAGCAAAGCTCCGCCGTTGTGGCCTCCAGGGGAATCACTCACTTTAACAAATAGAAGACACTCATCTGGCCGAGCCGAGCGCCTGTGTTGGAGGTTGATCCAAGAAAAACTGTGCGGCGGCGGGGGAGCGGCGTTATGGGAATTGGCGTGGAAGAATGCTCCGCGGGTTTGCGCCACGCGATCGTCGTGCTGGGCATGCATCGCAGCGGGACCTCCAGCCTGACTGGCGTCTTGGGTCTGCTTGGGGCGGCCATGCCTCGGACCCTCATGCCCATCACCGACGATAATTCTCGCGGCTA
Organism: Caulobacter sp. AP07; assembly: GCF_000281955.1. Classification (GTDB taxonomy): domain Bacteria; phylum Pseudomonadota; class Alphaproteobacteria; order Caulobacterales; family Caulobacteraceae; genus Caulobacter. The sequence continues at coordinate 55,258 of NZ_AKKF01000123.1, forward strand.
TTGGGAGTCCGTGCCGGTCGCCGCCCTGAACGACGAGATCCTCGGCGAACTGAGCTCCACTTGGTCGGACTGGCGGGCCCTTCCGTTGGACCGTTTGTCGGGTCCATCCGTCGAGGACTATCGCGGTCGCGCCGCCGCGTTGCTGGACTCGGAGTTCGGCGACGCCCCGCTGATCGCGCTCAAGGATCCGCGCATCACCCGGCTCTTCCCGTTCTGGCGCGAAACGCTGTCGGTGGCGGGATACCGTGTCGGCGTGCTCATACCGCTGCGCCATCCGCTCGAGGTCGCCGCCTCGCTCCGGGCGCGCGACGCCATGCCGATGGCTCAGGGCTTGATGATATGGCTGGGCGGCGTGTTGGAGGCTGAACTGCGATCGCGCGGCTGCGATCGGCACTTCCTGGCCTGGACCGACCTGCTGAACGACTGGCGCCCCTTGCTGGCTTCGGCCGTGTCTTCGCTGGAGATCGACTGGCCGGTTCCCCTCGACGTGGCGGAGCCGCGGATCGACGCCTTTCTCGACAGGGGTCTACGGCATCAGACGCTCGACGACGCCCTGGCGGCCGAACTCTCGGCCAACGCCTGGATCCGTGACACGCACGCCGCGATGATGCGGCTGGTCGCGGATGCGACGTCGAGCGAGGCGATGGTCGAGCTTGATCGCGTCCGGCTGGAATTCGCCGAAGCCGCGCTGCTGTTCGGCCCGAGCCTGGGTCACGTCGAGCAGCAGGGCCGGCAATTGGCCCTTCGCGCGGAGGCGCTCGAGGCGGCGGTCGCTGATCGGGAACGCGCGTTGGAACGGAGCCTTGCTCAGGCGCGCCGCCAGGCCGAAAGCCCGGCGGCGGACTGGCCCCAAGGCGCCACCGAGCTTGAGCGCCGCCTGGTCGAGGTCCGCGACGAGGCCGAGCGGCAGTCGGTGGAGGCGGCCAGGCGTACGCTTCAAGTTGAGCAACGACTGGCCCAGGCCCAGGATGATCTGAACCGGCTGGCCGTGCAGGCGGCCGCGAGCGCGCGGGAGGCGGCGGCGCGGGCCGTCGCCCTCGACGACAGCGAGAGAAGCCAAGCCACGGCCTTGACGCAAGCCGCGACGGCCCGGGCCCGGCTCTACGAAGTCGAGGGGCGTTTCACCGCCTACCGCCAGACCAGCGAGGCCAGGACCGCCGCCCTGGAAGCGGCTCTTGCCGATCTTCGCGACAAGCTGGAAACGCCATGGCGCACCGCCGTGCGGCTTACGCTCGGGGCCAAGATCTGAACGGCGCGGGGTTCGCGGCCCTTGACGCCGCGCCCCGCAACCGCTCCCCTCGAACAAACGTTCGGGAGCTGACGCCATGGCCTACCAACCCTTCGACCTGACCGGCAAGGTCGCGCTGATCACCGGCGGCAATCGCGGCATCGGCCTGGGCATGGCCAGCGCCCTGGCCCAGGCGGGGGCCGACATCGTCATCTGGGGCAGCAACGCCGAACGCAACCTGGCCGCCGAGGGCGAACTGCTCAAGCACGGCGTGCGGGTGAAGGCCCAGGTGGTCGACGTCTCGCAGGAAGCCCAGGTCCGCGAGGGCATGGAGGAGGCGGTGGCGGCCATGGGTCGGGTCGACAGCGTGTTCGCCAACGCCGGGGTTGGCTACGGCGCGCCGTCGTTCGTCGACATGCCGACCGAGACCTACCGCAAGATCCTGGCGGTCAATCTGGACGGGGTGTTCTTCACCTTCCGCGAGGCCTGCCGCCATATGGTCGAGCGGGCCAAGGCCGGCGACCCGGGCGGCTCGCTGGTCGGGATCGCCTCGCTGGCCGCCATCGAGGGCGCGGCCCGCAACCAGGCCTACGCCGCCACCAAGGGGGCGGTGATCTCGATGATGAAGTCGGTGGCCGTCGAGCACGCCCGCTACGGCGTGCGGGCCAACGCCATCCTGCCCGGCTGGATCGCCACCGACATGACCCAGGGCGCGCAGGACAACCCGGCCTTCGCCGAGAAGGTCATCCCCCGGGTGCCGGCCCGCCGCTGGGGCGAACCGGCCGACTTCGGCGGCATCGCCGTCTACCTGGCCTCGGGCGCGTCCAGCTACCACTCGGGCGACACCTTCGTGATCGACGGGGCCTATTCGATCTTCTGACGAAAACTGGACGCGCCGGTCCATGAAATCCCGTTATAAATAAGGGACTTGCGGAACCTTCGGGCCGGTGAGAACCTTCCTTTGTCGACAGTCCCGGCGCCAGACCGGGACGTCGCCAGAGGAAACGACGATGACCCCGCAAGATGTCATGGGCTTGGCGCCGCCGCGCGGCATGCTGGCCCTGATCGCCATGATCCTGACGTCGATGGCCGCCTGCTTCTGGACGTCGGAAGCCGAGGTCCAGCCCGAGATCCTCCGCAAGGACTGAGCGGACATTTACGCTGACCTCGCGGCACGCTTGCCGCCGGCCCACAAGCGCCCATCCTCCTGAAAAAGGGAGGCCGCCACATGACCCTCAAGACGCCGCTTTGCGCGCTGCTCGGCATCGAGCATCCGATCCTGCTGGCCGGCATGGGCGGGGTGTCCTACGCGCCGCTGGCCGCGGCGGTCTCCAACGCCGGCGGCTATGGCGTGCTGGGCATGGCCGGGACCACGCCCGCCTTCATCCGCGCGCAGATGGAGGCGGTCCGCGCCCTGACCGACAAGCCGTTCGGCGTCGACCTGCTGGCCGCCACGCCCGACGCCCTGACGGCGGCCGTCGAGGTGATCATTGAAGGAGGGGCCTCGTCCTTCATCGCCGGCCTGGGCGTGCCGCTGCCGATCATCGAGAGGCTGAAGGCGGCGGGGCTGAAGGTCATGGTGGTCTGTGGCGCGGTCAAGCACGCGGTCAAGGCCCAGCAGGCCGGCTGCGACGCGGTGATCTGCCAGGGCGGCGAGGGCGGCGGCCACACCGGCCTGGTCGGCACCCTGCCGCTGGTGGCCCAGGCGGTGGACGCCGTCGACATCCCGGTGGTGGCGGCCGGCGGCCTGTACGACGGTCGCGGCCTGGCGGCGGCCCTGGCCCTGGGAGCCCAGGGCGTGTGGATGGGCACCCGGTTCATCGCCTCTACCGAGGCGCATGCCGGCGACCTCTATCGCCAGGCGGTGCTGGAGGCGGCCGACGAGGACACCGTCCGCACCCGCTCCTATTCCGGCAAGCCAATGCGGGTGCGCAAGAACGCCTGGGTCGACGACTGGGAGGGCCGCCCGACCGACATCCAGCCCTTCCCGCGCCAGGCGATGGTCAGCATCCAGGCCGGGGCCCTGGGCGGCATCGCCGGCCAGATCGAGGGGCTGGACGCCGACAAGTCCTGCTTCGCCATGGGCCAGAGCGCGGGCGGCATCCGCGAGGTGCTGCCGGCCGGCGAGATCGTGGCCCGGGTGATGGCCGAGGCCGAGGCGACGATCGCCCGGGTGGCGGGGTTGCGGGGGTAGAACCGTCCACTTGCCCCCACCTGGCGGCTGCGCCGCCTGTCCGCCCCCATGGGGGGCGGAGC
>NZ_AKKF01000124.1 GCF_000281955.1 Caulobacter sp. AP07
GGCGGCAACCGCCACGGCTTCCTCGCCTTCAACGAGATCCATCCGGACTATTACCAGATCCCGGTCGCCGACCGCGAAGCGCTGATGCGCGACGATTCGCACGACGACGAGGACGACCATCACCACGCTCGTGACGGCGAGAACGAAGGCGACGCCGTCGACGACGAGGAAGACGCCGTCGAGGAAGAACTGGCGCGCCGCAAGCGCCGGCTGATGCGCAAGTACAAGATCCAGGAAGTGATCCGCCGCCGGCAGATCATGCTGGTCCAGGTCGTCAAGGAAGAGCGCGGCAACAAGGGCGCGGCCCTGACCACCTACCTGTCGCTGGCCGGCCGCTACGGCGTCCTGATGCCCAACACCGCCCGCGGCGGCGGCATCAGCCGCAAGATCACCACGGTGACCGACCGCAAGCGCCTGAAAAGCGTCGTCCAGGGCCTGGACGTGCCGCAGGGCATGGGCCTGATCGTCCGCACGGCCGGCGCCAAGCGCACCAAGGCCGAGATCAAGCGCGACTACGAGTACCTGCTGCGTCTGTGGGAGAACATCCGCGACAACACGCTGCACTCGATCGCCCCGGCGCTGATCTACGAGGAGGAAGACCTCGTCAAACGCGCCATTCGCGACATGTACGACAAGGACCTGGAAGGCATCTGGGTCGAGGGCGAGGCCGGCTACAAGGAAGCGCGCGACTTCATGCGCATGCTGATGCCCAGCCAGGCCAAGAAGGTTTTCCCCTACCGCGAGCCGGCGCCGCTGTTCGTCAAGCACAAGATCGAGGACCATCTGGCCCAGATCTACTCGCCGATCGTGCCCCTGCGTTCGGGCGGCTATCTGGTGATCAACCAGACTGAGGCCCTGGTGGCCATCGACGTCAACTCGGGCAAGGCGACGCGCGAGCGCAACATCGAAGCCACCGCGCTGAAGACCAACCTGGAAGCGGCGGAAGAAGCCGCCCGCCAGCTGCGTCTGCGCGACCTGGCCGGCCTGATCGTCATCGACTTCATCGACATGGATGAAGGCAAGAACAACCGCGCCGTCGAGAAGGTCCTCAAGGACTCGCTCAAGGACGATCGCGCCCGCATCCAGATGGGCAAGATCAGCGGCTTCGGCCTGATGGAAATCAGCCGTCAGCGCCGCCGCACCGGCGTGCTGGAAGGCACCACCCACGTCTGCGAACACTGCGACGGCACCGGCCGCGTCCGCTCGGTCGAGTCCAGCGCCCTGGCGGCGCTGCGCGCGGTCGAGGTCGAGGCCCTGAAGGGCGGCGGCGCCGTCACCCTGAAGGTCAGCCGCCCGGTGGGGATCTACATCCTCAACGAGAAGCGCGCCTATCTGCTGCGCCTGCAGCAGACCCACGCGCTGTTCGTCACCGTGCTGGTCGACGACGCCCTGCACCAGGCCGAGCACGACATCGAGCGCACGGAGCTGGGCGAGCGCCCCGCCCCGCAGATCTTCGCCCCGATCGAGCCGGACCCCGTCTATGACGACGAGGCGTTCGACGACGAGGAGGACGAGGACGAAGAAGAGATCGAGGCCGACGACGAGGCCGCCGGCGAAGACGAGGCCGAGCCCCGCGCCGCCCGTCCGGCCCGCGCAGAACCGGCCGAGGACGACGACAGCCGTCGTCGCGGCCGCAAGCGTCGCCGCCGTGGCGGCCGTCGCGATGACGCCGCCGACGACGCGCCGGTCGAAGCCGCTGGCGATGAAGACGAGGATGACGCCGACCGTCCCGAAGCCGACATCGACGGCGAGGACGAGGAAGCCCGTCGTCGTCGTCGCCGTCGCGGTCGCCGAGGCGGCCGTCGCGGTGGTCGCGAGGACGGTGATCGTCCGGCCGACGTCTTCGCCTGGACCCGTCCGCGGGTGCCGTTCGGCGAGAGCGCCTTCGTCTGGCACGACCCCGAAGCCCTGGACGGCCGCAACAGCGAGCGCCGCCCCAATGGCGATCGTCCGGAACGCGCCGAGCGTCCGGAAGCCGTCGAGGCGCCGGTCGCCGAACGTGCGGAGCGTCCTGAACGCTCGGAGCGTTCGGAGCGCGGTCGTCGCGGTCGTGGCCGTGGCGAGCGCGGTGAACGCGGCGAACGGACCGAGCAGGCCGAAGCGCCGCGCGGCGAACGCGTTCCCGCGTTGCGGGTCGACGCCGCCGATCTGGAGCTGGCGCCCCTGGCTCCGGCCGTGATCGAGGGCCCCCCGGCCGACGTCTGGGTCGAACTGCCGCCCCAGGAGGAAGCGCCCAAGAAGGCCCGCCGTCCGCGCAGCCGTGGCCGCAAGGCCAGCGAGGACGCCGCGCCCGAAGCCGTCGTCGCCGAAACCGTCGCCGAAGTCGCGGTCGAGGTCGTGGAAGCCGCTCCCGTCGCCGCTCCGGTGGTCGAGGACGTTCCGCTGGTGGCGGCCGATGTCGAGGTGGCGGCCCCGGCCCCCGTCGCGACGCGCTCGCGCCGCGCCGCGCCCGTCCCCGTGGCGATCGTTCCGGAACCTGTCGCTCTGGAACCTGTGGCCCCGGAACCGGTCGCCGAGCCCGTGGCGGTCGAGCCCGATCCGGCCGAGATCTCCACGCCGCCTGAAAAGCCGAAGCGCGGCTGGTGGCGCCGGGGCTAGCAAGGTTCGATGACGGCCGGCGGGGCCCTGGTCCCGCCGGCCGTCGCGACTATATCCGTGGGTAGCTTGATCGACCGTTGTTCCCAGGTCGTCGAGAACCGCGTTAGACTGCTGCTTGAGCGCGGGGGCGCGATCAGGAGAGCTTCGATGACCTCCCGTAGTTGGGCGGCTTCCGGAAGAATCGGCAAGAAGGCGGGATCGGCGCTGTCGGCGTTGGCCCTGCTGACGGCCACCCTGGCGCCGGCCGCCCCGGCGCGGGCCCAGGACGGCCCCTCCCTGATCCGCGACACCGAGATCGAGGAGATCCTGCACCGCGACGCCGACCCGATCTACGCGGCGGCCGGCCTGGACCCCAAGACCGTGCGCATCCTGCTGGTCGGCGACAAGGAACTGAACGCCTTCGCCACCCAGGGCCTGATGATGGGGCTGAACACCGGCCTGATCCTGCAGACCGAAACCCCCAACCAGTTGAAGGGCGTCATCGCCCACGAAACCGGACACCTGGCCGGCGCCCACCCGCTGCGGTCCGGCGAGATGATGAAGGCCGGCCTGACGCCGATGATCCTGACCATGGGCCTGGGCGTGCTGGCCGCCCTGGCCGGCGCCCCCGACGCCGGGGCGGTGCTGCTGGGCAACGCCTCCTATTTCGGCCAGTTGGGCGCGCTGGGCTACAGCCGTGACCAAGAGTCGCGGGCCGACCAGGCCGGCGCCGGCTTCCTGGAGGCCACCGGCCAGTCGGGTCGCGGCCTGGTCGAGTTCTTCGACAATTTCCGCTACCAGGAGGTCTTCGACCAGTCGCGACGCTTCGCCTATTTCCGCAGCCACCCGCTGTCGTCGGAACGCATCGAGACCCTGCGCAGCCGGGTCGAACGGCAGCCGCACTGGAACGCGGTCGATAGCCCCGAAGACCTGGCCGAGCACGAGATCATGAAGGCCAAGCTGGAGGGCTTCCTCAATCCCGGCGTGGCCATCGTCAAGTACAAGGAAAGCGACCGAGGCTTCCCGGCCCGCTACGCCCGCGCCATCGCCTATTACCAGATGAAGGAGCCCGACCGGGCCCTGAAGATCCTCGACGGCCTGATCGCCGAGAACGAGAACAATCCCTATCTCTGGGAGCTCAAGGGCCAGATCCTGTTCGAGTTCAACCGCGTCAAGGAAGCCGAGGAGCCGCAGCGCCGCTCGGTGGCGCTCAAGCCCGACGCCGCCCTGCTGCGGGTCAATCTGGGCCAGACCCTGATCGGCCAGAGCGATCCCAAGAAGGTCGAGGAAGGCATCGCCGAGCTGAAGCGCTCGCTGATCGACGAGAGCGACAACGCCGTCGCCTGGCGTCTGCTGGCCCAGGCCTATGACCAGCGCGGCGAGGACGGCCAGGCCCGCCTGGCCACCGCCGAACAGTATTTCAACATGGGCGCCGCCCAGGAGGCCCGGGTGTTCGCCATGCGGGCCCGTGAGCTGCTCAAGAAGGACAGCATCGAATGGCGCCGGGCCACCGACATCGTCCTGACCTCCAATCCTTCCAACCAGGACCTCAAGGACCTGGCCAAGGAAGGCGCCGTCACCTCGGGGCTTCGCCGCTGAGGCGTCCCCTTTCCAGAGAACCCCATGTCCCTGTTTGATCGTCCCCTGGCGCGCCGACTGGCGCTGGCCGCCGTCTCCGTCGCCGCCCTGGGCCTGGCCGCCTGCGGTCCGCCCAAGCCCGACAAGGCGTTCGGCGAGAAGGTCCGGGCCTATCTGCTCGAGAATCCCGAGGTCCTGGTCGAGGTCAGCGCCAAGCTGCAGGCCAAGCAGACCGCCCAGGCCGCCGACAAGGCCCGGGGCGCGATCGGCAAGTACCGCCAGGCGCTGGAACGCGATCCGCGCGACTTCGTGGCCAATCCCGACGGCGCGATCACCGTGGTCGAGTTCTTCGACTACAAGTGCGGCTACTGCAAGCTGGCCGCCCCGGAAGTGATCGCCCTGATCCAGCAGAACCCGGACGTGCGTTTCGTGTTCAAGGACTTCGTGATCTTCGGTCATGATTCCGAGGTCGCCGCCCGCATGGTCCTGGGGTCCAGGGACCAGGGCAAGTCGCTGGTCTTCCACAAGCGCCTGATGGCTGAGAAGAGCCTGGACGAGGCGGCGGTCATGCGGATCGCCCAGGAGGTCGGGATCGACGTGGCCAAGGCCCGCGCCGCCGCCGGCGCCGAGCCCACCACCCAGCACCTGGCCGACACCCACGCCCTGGCCCAGGCCCTGGCCATCGAGGGCACCCCCGCCTTCTTCGTTGGCGACACGATGATCGCCGGGGCCGATATGAGGGCCCTGAAGCTGGCGATCGACCAGGCCCGGGCGGGCAAGACGAAGAAGGTCTAGGCGCGGCGCCAGCGGTTTACTTGCCCCCTACGGGCCGCTTCGCGGCCGTCTTCCCCCATAGGGGGAAGAGCCCGGTGCGCGCGGCTTCGCCCCCTATAGGGGCGGACAGACCGCGAAGCGGTCAGGTGGGGGCAAGTGGGTGTGATCTCACGCCAATTGGCTGTGAGTTGGATGGGGAGGGTCGCGAAGCGCCCGGGCTCCGCCCGGAAGGATTGCGAGTTTGAGTACCGTTTCGACGAAGTCTGGCGCTTCGCGTAATCCGTTATCCGAGAGCGTCCGGTAGGCAGCGGTTTTATCGCTTAGCCGGTCTGCATTCGCCCCCGACGGGCGGGCCAGGGCGGCGAGCCCCGGTCCCGGACCGCATGCGTAACCCCCGCATGCCTGCTGGCCTGTCCGCCTACCCTCGGCGTCGGAGTTTCGTCGCGACTGAGGCGAACCTGCTCCGAACCGACCAAGGGCGCCCCGAAAGGCGCGGCGGCCAAGCCTTCCCGCTCGACCACTGCCCACCGCTCGTCAGGTCGCCGGCCGACGTCCCTCCCCGTGCGATGGGGTGAGGTCAGTATCGGGGCGTCGGGAGAGGGTGAGGACGAGAAAGATCGAAAAACTTCAAGTCGTTGATTTTGCTGGATGCGAAGGGCGCCGATGCTCTCACGGAACCCTCTCCCATAGGGAGAGGGAGGGGCCCGCCGCGCAGCGGCGGGAGGGTGAAGGGGTAAGACGTCAACCGCCCATCCCCCACGCCCTGCCCGGATCTGCACCAGCGTAATCCCTCACCCTCCCAAGCTTAGCTTGGGCCCCTCCCTCTCCCGCTGGGAGAGGGTTCAGGAAGGCGACGGAGGACGACCATTCCGGTCCTGGCGGAAGAAACTGCAGGGCCAACTCTGCCGTGCGCGCCGTCGCCATCCGGTCGCGCGTTCCTAAGCCCTTGAAAACCCTGTCCGCTCCCGCGCGCACGGCTCTTGCTTTGCACATCCCGCCATCCACACGGCGGGAGCTCCCATGCTTATTTCCGGTTCCAGCATCATGGCGTCGCTCGCCATGCCGACCCTGAACAAGATCAACCAGGCGACCGCCGCGGCCACCACCAAGGCCACTGACGCGACCTCGGCGAGCGGGATGACCGCCGCGCCCGAAAAGACCGCCAAGGACGAGTTCCTCGACTACGCCAAGATGACCCCGGCGGAGAAGATGCGCGCCGCCATGCTGAAGCGGATGGGCCTCACCGAGGACGACGTCAAGGCGATGTCCGCCGACGAGCGCCAGAGGCTCGAGGACCAGATCAAGCAGCAGATCAAGGAGCAGGTGATGAACGATCCCAAGATGAAGACGGGATCGCTCCTCGACGTCTCGGCCTAGATCAGCCCGCCCAGCGGCGAGCTCGGATCGGCGTACAGCCGCTTCTGCATCCGCCCGGCCAGATAGGCCTCCCGGCCGGCGATCACCGCGTGCTTCATCGCCCGGGCCATGCGGATCGGATCCTTGGCCTCGGCGATGGCGGTGTTCATCAGGATGGCGTCGCAGCCCAGCTCCATGCCGATCGTCGCGTCCGAGGCGGTGCCGACCCCGGCGTCGACCAGCACGGGCACGCCCGCGTTCTCGATGATGATCCGCAGGTTGACCCGGTTCTGGATGCCCAGGCCCGAGCCGATCGGCGCGCCCAGCGGCATGATCGCCACCGCGCCGGCGTCCTCCAGCTTGCGGGCGTAGACCGGATCGTCCGAGCAATAGACCATCACCTGGAAGCCCTCGGCGACCAGCAGCTTCAGCGAGCGCAGGGTCTCCTCCATCTCGGGATAGAGGGTCTTGGGATCGGACAGCACCTCCAGCTTCACCAGGTCCCAGCCGCCGGCCTCGCGGGCCAGGCGCAGGGTGCGCACGGCGTCCTCACCGGTAAAGCAGCCCGCTGTGTTCGGCAGATAAGTGAATTCGGTGGGCTTGATGTAGTCGACCAGCAGCGGCTGGGTCGGGTCGGTCAGGTTCACCCGCCGCACCGCCACCGTGACGATCTCGGCGCCGGCCGCCCGCGCCGCCGCGGCGTTGGTGGCGTAGTCCTTGTACTTGCCGGTGCCGACGATCAGCCGCGAGGTGAAGGTGCGGCCGGCGACGGTCCAGGTGTCGTCGGACTCGACGGCGGAAACGGGCGTGGCGGATTCGGGGGGGACGTGCGCGTTCATGGGGTGGGTTTACGCCTCCCCGCAGCGGGTTTCAAACCCGCAGGGCCTACCCGCCGCCGATGAACGTCACGATCTCGATGCGGTCCCCGTCGGCCAGCGCCGTGTCGGCGTAGGTCGAGCGCGGGGCGATCTCGAGGTTGCGCTCCACGGCCACCTTGCGGGCGTCCAGGCCCAGGGAAGACACCAGGTCCGCCAGCGTATCGACGCCGTCGAACACCCGTTCCTCGCCGTTCAATAGAAGCTTCATCTCACCTCCGAAACTCGGCCTGCTTGTGACCTGACGGAACCGGCTATACAAGACCTCCCGGAATCGACGGCGGAGCCGAATGGTAAAACCGATCCATGTGCTGAGCGGACCCAACCTCAACCTGTTGGGAACGCGCGAGCCCGAGATCTACGGCAAGGACACGCTCGACGATGTCCGTACGCGCTGCGAGGCGCGGGCGGCCGCTCGGGGCCTTTCCGTCGTCTTCCGGCAGAGCAATCACGAAGGCGTGCTGATCGACTGGGTTCATGAGGCCCGGCTGGAAGCGTGCGCCCTGGTGATCAACCCGGCCGGATACGGTCACACCTCGATCGCCCTGCTCGACGCCCTCAAGGCCTTGAACATCCCGATCATCGAGTGTCACCTGTCCAACCCGGCGGCGCGGGAAGACTTCCGCCGCCACACCTATGTTTCGCTCGCGGCGACCGGGATCGTCTCCGGCTTCGGCGCGGCGAGTTATGAACTGGCGATCGAGGCCGCCGCCGGCCTGGTCGGCGCCAACTAGCCGGCGACCCCGGCTCCTAAAGAACACAGCAAGGTAAGCTTCCATGTCCAATCCCAAGGCCCCCGCCGATCCGGTCGAGACCCCGTCGATCGACGCCCGCCTGGTCCGCAAGCTGGCCGACATCCTGAAGGACACCGGCCTGTCGGAGATCGAGGTCGAACATGCCGGCCTGAAGATCCGCGTCGCCCGCGAACTGACCGTCGCCGCCGCGGCCACCACCTACGTCCAGGCTCCCGCCCAGGCGGCGGCCTACGCGCCCGCTCCGGCCGCCGCCGCGCCGGCGCCGGTCGCTGACGCCGCCCCGGCCCCCGCCGCGCGCGCCGCCGGCGACGTGGTCAAGTCGCCGATGGTCGGCACTGTCTACATGTCGCCCCAGCCGGGCGCCGACGCCTTCGTCAAGGTCGGCGACACGGTCGCGGCCGGCCAGACCCTGCTGATCGTCGAAGCCATGAAGACCATGAACCCGATCGCCGCCACCAAGGCCGGCAAGGTCGTCGAGATCCTGGTGACAGACGCCCAGCCCGTCGAGTTCGGCGAGCCGCTCGTCATCGTCGAGTAATCGGCATGTTTGACAAGATCCTCATCGCCAACCGAGGCGAGATCGCGCTTCGGGTCCACCGCGCCTGCAAGGAAATGGGCATCGCCACCGTGGCGGTCCACTCCGAGGCCGACGCCAATTCCATGTGGGTGCGGCTGGCCGACGAAAGCGTCTGCATCGGCCCGGCCTCGGCCGCCAAGAGCTACCTGAACATCCCGTCGATCATCGCGGCCGCCGAGATCACCGGCGCCCAGGCGATCCACCCGGGCTACGGCTTCCTGTCCGAGAACGCCCGCTTCGCCGAGATCGTCGGCGCGCACGGCTACACCTTCATCGGGCCCAAGCCGGAACATATCCGGATGATGGGCGACAAGATCACCGCCAAGCAGGCCGTCAAGGACGCCGGCATCCCGGTGGTCCCCGGCTCGGACGGCGGCGTGACCACCGAGGAAGAAGCCTTCGAGGCCGCCGACAAGATCGGCTTTCCCGTCCTGATCAAGGCCGCGTCCGGCGGCGGCGGTCGCGGCATGAAGGTCGCCCAGACCCGCGAGGACCTGGCCGAGGCGGTCTCGACCGCCCGCTCCGAGGCCCGCGCCGCGTTCGGCGACGACACCGTCTATATGGAGCGCTATCTCCAGAAGCCGCGCCACATCGAGATCCAGGTCATCGCCGACAGCCACGGCAATGTCGTGCACCTGGGCGAACGCGACTGCTCTCTGCAGCGCCGTCACCAGAAGGTGCTGGAAGAAGCCCCCTCGCCCGCCCTCTCGGCCGCTGGCCGCGAGAAGATCGGCAAGGTCGTGGTCGATGCGATCAAGGCCATCGGCTATCTCGGCGTCGGCACCATCGAGTTCCTGTGGGAGAACGACGAGTTCTTCTTCATCGAGATGAACACCCGCCTGCAGGTCGAGCACCCGGTCACCGAGGCCATCACCGGCATCGACCTGGTGCGCGAGCAGATCCGCATCGCCGCCGGCCTGCCGCTGTCGTTCACCCAAGCCGACGTGGTGTTCGAAGGCCACGCCATCGAGTGCCGGATCAACGCCGAGAACGCCCGGACCTTCACCCCGTCGCCGGGCACGATCACCGACTTCCACGCCCCCGGCGGCCTGGGGGTGCGGCTGGATTCGGCGATCTACACCGGCTACGCGATCCCGCCCTATTACGACAGCCTGATCGGCAAGCTGATCGTCCATGGCCGCGACCGCGAGGAATGCATCGCGCGCCTGCGGCGTTGCCTGGGCGAGATGGTGGTCGGCGGCATCGAGACCACGATCCCGCTGTTCCAGGACCTGCTGGTGCAACCCGACATCCTGGCCGGCGATTACGACATCCACTGGCTGGAGCGCTGGATCAAGGCGCAGGGGTAAACCTCCTTCGTCATCCCCCGACTTGTTCGGGGGACCCAAGCGGCTTCGGCCAATTCGGCTTGGGTCGCCCGGATGAACCGGGCGATGACGGATTTGGGTTGGCTTGCGCTGGAGGACAGACCCGCGACCATGGATGACGACGCCTTCACGGTCGATGATCTCATCGCCTGCTACGAGCGCGGCGTGTTTCCCATGGCCGACGCGCGCCATGACGAGAGCATCTTCCTGATCGATCCCGAGCGCCGGGGCGTGCTGCCGCTGGACGGCGTGCACGTCCCGCGCCGGCTGGCCCGCACGGTCCGCGCCGAGCCCTTCGAGGTCCGCATCGACAGCGCCTTCGACGCCGTCGTCGAGGCCTGCGCCGCCGCCCGTCCCGGCCGGCTGGAAACCTGGATCAACAGCCCGATCCAACGGCTCTACGGCCAGTTGTTCGCGCGCGGCCTGGCTCACAGCGTCGAGTGCTGGGACGGCGAGGAACTGGTCGGCGGCCTCTACGGCGTGGCGTTCGGCGCGGCGTTCTTCGGCGAGAGCATGTTCTCGACCCGGCGCGACGCCAGCAAGGTGGCGCTGGTCCACCTGGCCGGCCGACTGGTGGTCGGCGACTATCGCCTGCTGGACACCCAGTTCATCACCGAGCACCTGGAACAGTTCGGGACCACCGAGATCACCCGGGCCGACTATCGCCGCCGCCTGGGTCGGGCCTGGACGGGCCAGGCCGACTTCTACCGGCTGGCGGCCGGCGCCGCCGGGGCCGAGGTCTTGCAGGCGATCAGCCAGGCGTCATAGACCGGGTGCTGCAGCGGGTTGAGGCCCGGCGCATTGGCGTACATCCAGCCCTTGTAGATCTGGCGTCCGGGCGGGGCCACGCGGCCCGGCAGGGCCTTGGGCTGGGTGTCGACGGTGACATAGGCCACGGAGTCCGGGGCGTCCTCGTCGGGCGCGGTCGTCTCGCAGGCTCGCACCGTGAAGACCAGGGTCTTGTAGCGGATGGGCTGGCCGACCGGGGCCTCGAATTTCATGGTCTCGGTCGTCACCTTGTCCAGCGCCTGGATGATGGCCACCGACGAGCGGGCGCGCTTGACCGGTTCGGCCGGCTTGGCGGGCGGGGTCGCGGCGGGCTTGGCGGCCGGCTGGGCTGGCGTCGGAGCCGTGGGCGCGGAGGCCGCCGTGGTCGGGGCGGGAGTCGGCTGGGCGGTCGTCGGAGCCGCCTGAGGCCCCGGAACCGGCCGCGACTGAGCCGGCACGACGATCGGCGCGGGCTGGGCCGCCGGTGGCGTCTGCGCGGCCGGCGGCTGTTGCGGCGCGTTCTGCAGCGCCCAGGCGCCGCCGCCGGCCAGCGAAACCGCCAGGGCCAGCGTGGCGACGCCCGTCAATGACCGCCGAATGGTCATCCTATTCCGGCGACCAGGGCTTGTAGTCGCTGGTGGCGGCCGAGCGCTGGCCGCCGCGGGTCAGCGAGCCCTTGGGACGCCAGGCGTGGATCGTGCCGGTCAGATTGGGATGGTGGTCCTTTTCCCAGGCGCGGCGCATCAGCGGCGCCGTGGTCGGCGGCTCGTCGAACGTATAGTGCAGCCAGCCGCTCCACTCGGGCGGCACCTTGGAGGCCTCGGCGTAGCCGTCGTAGATCACCCAGCGGCGCTTGCGCGCGTCGTAGCTGTCGCGGTTGTCGCGCGCCTCGAAATAGCGGTTGCCGTAGTCGTCCTGGCCCACGAACACGCCGCGACGGCTAATATGGAAACGCTGACCGATGGTCGCACCGTTCCACCACGTGAAGATCGCTTTCAGCACCGCGTCAGCACCCAATCTCGTAAAGGCCCATTTCTGGGAAGGTTCGCGCAGCGCGGGAGGCGTTGCGAAGCGGCCAGACTATAGGTCGGCGGCCCGCCAGCGTCCAGCTTCGGGCGATGGCTCGAGCCTTCAACATCTTGTGGATCAAGGGCCCAACGCACCCCACATCTATTGAAGGGGGCTGTGGAGCGATCTAGGATAGCCAATTCTTGGCGCTCAGACGCGGAATCGCCCATGCGCATTCAGTCCCGACATCCCGGTCCCGCTCCCAAGGTGGAACCGCGCGCCCTGGAACGCTGCGATCAAGTGATCGAGGTCCTGGCTCCCGAGGACTGGACCGACGCCCGGGTCGAGGCCTGGCTGGATTGGGCTCAGGAGCCGTTCGACGCCGACCTGCCGCTGGGCGGGGCCCCCGCCCTCTACGCCGGCCGCCTGGCCCGCGCCGGCCTGGCCGAGGGCCTGTTCGGCGACGCCGCCGACGCGGACGCCTTCCGCGACGCCCTGCTGGGCACCATGCTGACCGGCGTCGCCTCGCCCGCCGGCCCGCAGACCGCTCCGATGCACCTGCCGGACGTCGGCGAGATCGAGTTCAAGCGCGTCGCCGAGGGGCACCTGGCCCGCTGGCGCTCGGCCCAGCTGGCCGCGAAGGCCGCCGCGCGCCTCGACGCCGCCCTGGCCCAGGTCGGCGACGCCGTCGCCCGCTGCCACGGCGACGCCAAGGCCTGCTCCGACCCGCGCAAGAACAGCGCCCTGGGCCGCGCCGCCCGCCGGGCCCGCGAACTGGGCGCCGACGACCGCATGATCCTCGACGCGATCGTCCTGGCCGGCGCGCCGCGCACCGCCCTGATCGACCCGGAGGCGCAAGGCCCCGTCCCGCTGGTCGCCTCGGCCTCGCGCCAGGGCGTCGCGGCCGTCGACGAGGCGACCAGCTTCGCCGCCCAGGTCGGCTGGGAGACCAGCGCCCTGACCCTGGCGATGTCGCCGGAAGACGCCGAGGCCCTGACCCGGGGCGCGGCCGTCCGCGCCGCCATCGACGTCACCGCCTTTCAGCACGAGGGGGCCTTCGACTTCGAAGGCTTCAACCAGACCGTCGGCCTGTGGGCCACGGCCCTGGAGATCGAGCGCGGCGAGCGCCCGGCGCAGATCGGCCTGGCCGGCGTCGGCGACTGGCTGCTGGCCCAAGGCCTGTCGCTGGCCAGCGACGCCGGCCGCGACGCCGCCGCCGCCCTTTGGGCCCTGGCCGTCGGCGCGGCCCTGTCGGCCAGCGCCGAGGCCGCCGCCGTGCTCGGCGTCGACCCGATCTTCGCCCAGGAACGCCAGGTCCTGCTGCGCGGCCTGGCCGAGCGCCGGGTGCGCGCCGCCGCCCTGCGCTCGCCCCTGGCCGCCGAGGCCGCCGCCGCCCTGGCCGTGGCCCATGGCCTGGCCCGCAAGCACGGCCTGCGCTCGGCCCGCCTGGTCGCCGCCTTCGCCGACGCCGAGACCGCTCTGCGCCTCGGCGGGAAGCCCCTGGGCCACGCCGCCGCCGCGTCGCCGGTCTCGACCGCCCAGACCGCCGACGGCCTGCTGATCCCGACCTTCAGCGCCGCCGCCCACGTCTGCCTGACCCAGGCCGGGTCCGATTTCGACGCCGCCCGTCGCCACGCCATGGGCCATGGCAGCCTGGCCGAGGCCCCGGCCATCGACCACATGGTCCTGCAGGCCCGCGGCTTCACCGCCCACGAGATCGAGCAGGCCGAAGACGCCCTGCGCCATGCCGACGGCCTGCGCGCCGCCTTCGCCCCGGCGGTGATCGGCGCGGGCTTCCTCAGCGACGTGCTCGGCGCCCCGGCCGAGGCCCTGGCTGACCCGAACTTCGACACCCTGGCCTTCGCCGGCTTCTCTGAGGTCGAGATCGACGCGGCCGAGCGCCATGCCCTGGGCGCGCGCCGGCTGTCGGACTGCGAGGCCCTGGACAACGACATCCGCGCCCTGTTCGCCACCGTCGAAGCGCCGGTGCTGGCCGACCGCCTGGCGATGATCGAGGCGGTCGAGACCTTCACCTGCCTGGCCACCGCGGCCGTGCTGGACCTGCCGTTCGACGCCCGCCCCGCCGACGCCGCCCGGCTGCAGGCCGCCGCCGCCCGGGCCGGGGTCCGCGCCCTGCGCCTGAACCGCGTCGCGCCGCCGGCCGGCTTTGTGCTGTCGCTGCCCGAGGCCGAGGTCGAGGCGCCCAAGCCGGCCCGCGCCCTTGAGCCTGTCGCCGCCGAGGCCAAGCCCGCCCCACCCAAGGAGCGGATCGTCGAGCGCGTGGTCGAGCGGGTCGTGGAGCGCGGCGGCCGCGCCCGCCGCAAGCTGCCCGACCGCCGCAAGGGCTATATCCAGAAGGCGGCCGTGGGCGGCCACAAGGTCTATCTGCACACCGGCGAATACGAGGACGGCGAGGTCGGCGAGATCTTCATCGACATGCACAAGGAGGGCGCCGCCTTCCGCAGCCTGATGAACAATTTCGCCATCGCCATCTCGATCGGCCTGCAATACGGCGTGCCGCTGGACGAGTTCGTCGACGCCTATGTCTTCACGAAATTCGAGCCGGCCGGACCGGTGACGGGCAACGACTCGATCCGTTCGGCCACCTCGATCCTCGACTACATCTTCCGCGAGCTGGGGGTGTCGTACCTGGGTCGCGACGACCTGGCCAACGCCGACCCCGGCGAGTTCAACGCCGACGGCCTGGGCCGGGGCGAAGGCGCCCCGGACAGCGAGGACGAGGCCGAGCCCCTGCCCGCCAGCAAGTTCATCTCCAAGGGCTTCTCGCGCGGCGCGGCGCCCGACAACCTGGTGTTCCTGCCGTTCGGCGGTCGCCGGGCCGAGGAGGCGCCCCCGCCCAGCGCGTCCGGCGACGTCTGCCCGGCCTGCGGCGACATGGCGCTGCGCCGCATGGGCGGCCTGGTGACCTGCGACAGCTGCGGAACCCAGGCGACCGGCCGTAGCGAAGGCGACGGCGCCAGCTAGGCCGTTTCCTTGGCCTTAAGCTTGCGAGGCCATGCTTGATCGCCGTTCCCGCCGAAAGACGCGTGCCAGAATGAAACCCGCCCAGCTGATCGCCCCGCTCTTCCTCGCCGCGCTGATGGCCGCGGCCGCTCCGGCCATGGCCCAGAACGCCGGCCAGATCGCCAATGTCCGGGCCGGCGCCAGCTGTCCGCGCTGCAACCTGTTCCAGGCCGACCTGTCGGGCCTGGCGCTGAAGGGCAAGAACTTGGCCGGGGCCCGCCTGCGCCAGGCCGACCTCAGCCTGGCCGAAATGAACCGCACCAGCTTCGCCGGCGGCGACCTGCGCGACGTCAATTTCTACGGTGGCGTGTTCGGCGGCGCCAACTTCGCCGGGGCCAACCTGACCAACGCCAGCTTCGTCGGCGCCTATCTGGAAGGGGCCGGTTTCCGGGGCGCCACCCTCACCGGGGTCAACCTGTCGGGGGCCGAAATGGACCGCGCCACCGGCCTGACCCAGGCCCAGCTGAACAGCGCTTGCGGTGACGGCTCCACTCAACTTCCGCGCGGCCTGTCGGTGCGCCCCTGTCGTTAAACTTCCGTCATTACCGCGATTTAAGTGGCGCCCAGCGCCTCGTGGCCCCAAATCGTAACTCAAGCGGTCGCTTATTCTCGACCGGCCTGGAGGTCTCGATGTCCCGATTGGGGATGACTATCGCAGCCCTGACTCTCGCCCTGTCGGCCCTTGGCCAACAGGCCTATGCGGGGGTCGAGGACAAGGACGTGCCGCGGATGATTTCGCTCGGCGGAACCTGCGTGAATTGCGAGCTGTCCGGCCGCAAGCTGACCGGCGCCCGTTTCACCGGCGCCAACTATGCCAAGGCCAACCTGATGGGCGCCGACCTGCGCGGGGCCAGCTTCTTCGGTTCGAACTTCACCGGTGCCGACCTGTCGCGGGCCGACCTGCGCGGCGCCGAGATGCGCGGCGCCAACTTCGTGGGCGCCATCTTCACCGACGCCAAGCTGTCGGGCATCGAGAGCAGCGGCGCCAACTTCCAGGGCGCCGACCTGGCTCGGGTGGACCTGTCGTCGTCCGAATTGCACGGCGCCAACTTCATCGGCGCCAACCTCGAAAAGGCCAACCTGTCCAGCAGCGAGCTGGTCGGCGCCAATCTGCAGGGCGTCAACGCCCGCTACGCCAGCTTCCAGTCGGCCGAGCTGAACGCCAGCAACATGATCGGCGGCAATTTCGAGCGAGCCAACTTCCGCAACGCCGAGTTCCCCGGCTCCACCCTGCGCGGCGCGATCTTCGGCGGGGCCGACTTCCACGGCGCCGACCTTTCCGGCGCCAATCTGGGCGGCGCCGACCTGTCGGGCGCCCGGGGCCTGGACCAGGACCAGCTGGACGAGACCTGCGGCGACGGCGGCACCCGCCTGCCGCCCGGCCTGACCGTCCGCAACTGCTCGGGCGACCGCTCGCGCATCCGGGTCAGCGCCGACTTCCAGCGCGCCCAGGCCGAGGCCGCCCGGGCCCAGGTCGAGGCTCACCGCGCCCAGATCGAAGCTGCGGCCCGGATCGCCGCCGTTCCCAAGCCGCCCAAGCCCCCCAAGCCGCCGGCCCCGCCGAGATACTGAGCGCGGCCAGCTCCTGAAAAGAAGCCCTCCGATCCATCGGGACCGGAGGGCTTTTTCGTATCCGCCTTAGACCTCGATCGCCCTAGATCTTGATGGGGGGCGCCGAGCGGATGTGCAGTTCCTTGTACTGCCGCTCCTGGGCCTCGGCCGGGGCGTTCATCAGCAGGTCCTGGCCCTGCTGGTTCAGCGGGAAGGCGATGACTTCGCGGATCGCGACCTGCTCGGCCAGCAGCATGACGATGCGGTCGATGCCGGGGGCGAGACCACCATGCGGCGGGGCCCCATAGCGGAAGGCGTTGAGCATGCCGCCGAACTGCTCCTCGACCACCTCGGCGCCGTAGCCGGCGGTCTCGAAGGCCTTGAGCATGATCTCCGGCTTGTGGTTCCGGATCGCGCCCGAGCACAGCTCGTAGCCGTTGCAGACGATGTCGTACTGATAGGCCAGGATCGACAGCGGGTCCTCGTTCTCCAGGGCCGCCATCTCGCCCTGCGGCATCGAGAACGGGTTGTGCGAGAAGTCGACCTTCTTCTCGTCCTCGTTCCACTCGAACATCGGGAAGTCGACGATCCAGCAGAAGCGGAACTGGTCCTCGTCGACCAGCTTCAGCTCGGTCCCGACCCGAGTGCGGGCCAGGCCGGCGAACTTGGCGAACACCGCCGGGTCGCCGGCCACGAAGAAGGCGGCGTCGCCGGTCTTCAGGCCCAGCTGGGCGGCGATGGCGGCGGCCTTCTCGTCGCCGATGTTCTTGGCGATCGGCCCGGCCGCGCCCTCTTCATTGCCGTGCTCGTCGGCGGCGCGCCAGAAGATGTAGCCCAGGCCCGCCGCGCCCTCGCCCTGCGCCCAGCTGTTCATGCGGTCACAGAAGGCGCGGTTGCCGCCGGTCGGGGCCGGGATGGCCCAGATGGCGTTCTTGGGGTCGGCCGCCAGGATCTTGGCGAACAGGCCAAAACCGCCCTCGCGGAAGTGTTCCGAGACGTCCTGCATCTCGATCGGGTTGCGCAGGTCGGGCTTGTCGCTGCCGTACTTGGCGATCGATTCCTTGTAGGGGATACGCTGGAACGGATAGGCCGAGACCCGCTTGCCGTTCGCGAACTCCTCGAACACCCCGTGCATCACCGGCTCGATGGCGGCGAACACGTCTTCCTGGGTGACGAAGCTCATCTCGACGTCGAGCTGGTAGAATTCCAGCGACCGGTCGGCGCGCAGGTCCTCGTCGCGGAAGCACGGAGCGATCTGGAAATAGCGGTCGAAGCCCGAGACCATCAGCAGCTGCTTGAACTGCTGCGGGGCCTGCGGCAGCGCGTAGAACTTGCCCGGATGCAGACGCGACGGCACCAGGAAGTCGCGCGCGCCTTCCGGCGAGCTGGCGGTCAGGATCGGGGTCTGGAACTCGTTGAAGCCTTGCGCGAACATCCGGCTGCGGATCGACTGGATGACCTTGCTGCGCAGGACGATGTTCCTGTGCAGGGTCTCGCGGCGCAGATCCAGATAGCGGTGTTTGAGGCGGATTTCTTCCGGGTAGTCCGGCTCGCCGAACACCGGCAGCGGCAGTTCGGCGGCCTCGCTCAGCACCTCGACGGCGGCGACGCGGATCTCGACCTCGCCGGTCGGCAGGTTGGGGTTCACGGCGGCGGCGTCGCGGGCCACCACCTCGCCGTCGATGCGGATCACGCTCTCGGCGCGCAGGCGCTCGACGATGGCGAAGCCCGGGGTCTCGGGGTGCAGGACCAGCTGGGTCAGGCCGTAATGGTCGCGCAGGTCGACGAAGACCAGGCCGCCGTGGTCGCGCTTGCGGTGGATCCAGCCCGACAGGCGGACGCTGGCGCCGGTGTCGGCGGCCCGCAGGGCGCCGCAGGTATGGGTGCGATAGGCGTGCATCGAGGTCATGAAAAGGTCTTTGAAAGGCTTCGAAACGCGGTGATTTGCAAGGCGCGGAAAGGCGCATGGGGGGGCGTGGATGTCAAGGATTCTGGGGCGGCGCGCGGCCGGGGACATGCTCTCACGGCAAGGCCTCGAAGACCTGCCCAGGCGGCGGGGGTGAGTGCGTGTCCCCATCGGCGTCCACGGCGCTTCCAAGCTTTCCCGCTCCAAGGAGCCAAGCGCAGCGGATGAATTGGGGACACGCACTCACGGCAGGCTCTCTGCAATCCGACCCACGCCGTGGCGTGAGAGCATGTCCCCGGCCTCACGCCGCCGCCCACCGCATCCGGTAGGCCATCATCGCCGTCTCCCCCAGGTGGGCCGTCAGCCGCCAGTTGACCACGGCCCCGACCGGCGCGCCGACCACGGGCAGCAGCTGGGCCAGCTTGGCCAGGTCGATGTGGTCGCGGTACTGCTGCTGGAACGCCCGCCAGTCGAAATCGGCCAGGTCGGTGGGGTGCGGGCGCGTGTCCCAGTCGTCCATGGCCGCCAGCACCCGGACCCGGTGTTCGACGTCGGAAAAGGCCAGCTCGAAGATGTGCAGGATATAGAGCCGCTCGCTCAGCACGCTGCCGTCATGGCCGTAGAGGGCGGCGATCTCGAACAAGAGCTTGAGTTTGAAGCTCATCAGCAGCGGAAAATCGGCCGCCGCCAGCAGGAAGCCCCCGGCCCCGGCCACCCCGCCCTCGGCCCCGGCGGCCTTCTTCCAGCCGTCGATGGCGGCGCGGACCTTGGCCTCGCGGTCCTCCAGGCTGGCGTTGTGGAGCGGCGAGGCGGTGGCGAAGTCGGCCCCGGTCAGGATCGCCCGCGTCATCCCCTGCATGGCGGCGGTGACGGCGGCGTGGACCTTCTCGGGAATGATCCGGTTGATCCGTCGCTGCACGGCCCGGGACGCCGCGCCGAGCGGGCCGGCGGGACGCGTGATGCGGGCGCGCCAGGCGGCGAGGTCGGAGGCTATCTCGTTCATGCAGAAGACTTATCGTGCTTCTCTCAACTGACTGAACATATCGCTGAGTCAAAATTGCTCGCGTACTCCGTGAAAACGAAGTTCTGCATTCCACCTAGCGACGCGAACGCGCCCTCAGATTCATAGCGATCAGGTTGCCGTTCGGCGGATTTCCGCACATTCTGCGGGAATGGCCGTCTGGGGAGGTGGAGTTTTGACAAAATTTTCGATCGACCGCGATCAGCTTCATAGCGAACGCGTTGCGAGTTTCGTTGACCGCTTAGAGTCGGATTCTTACGAGGATCTCAACGAAGAAAGCCTCTTTGTAAGCGAGTACGTCGATGAAACAATTGGCTCCCCAAAAACTCTACTCCCAAACTATAATTTTGATAGAATATTGGCTCAACTACCCTACAACGACGTTATCTATGTAACGGTATGTCCAGAATGTATACAGAAGAGCGATTTCAATAACTTTAAAACATTGGTGGAAAGAAAAGCTATTACTCCAATATTGACAGCACCATATAGTAGATATTCAGAAAATATTGCAGATTTTGTTTACTCGCACCATCACGTTAACAGCTATGAGTATCATGCGTATCGCTATTTCGGTGTGACTGAAATTGGCCCAGGAAGAATTTGCTCCCACTGCGTTTCACTCTGGGAGAAAAATACAAAGAGAAGCATATCTCGCAGCATCAACATAAGAAAACATCGTGACGACGTGGACAGAATAATAGAGAATTTATATCCTTTTATCTCTCCAGACAATGAACTTCTCGATGAATTCAAATATGCTGTAAAATCAAAAAATTCAGAACAAATATCTCATGTTACAAATATGAGCGAGACGATATATTCAATTCGAACCGCTCAAGTATTCAACTCCCCAATAAATATTGACGGAAAAGACATAGCCACACTACCGACAGGCGTCACATCTGATATAGATGAAGCGATCACCATATCCAGCAGTCTCGATATGGAAGTTGCAAAAGGGCTTGGGCTAAAAATCCCGACAGACATCGATATAAATTCGTATCTGGATATCGTAGAAAATTTTCGTCCGTTAATTTCTAGAGAAATAAACCGAATTACATCCCAGTCAAAGGAAAATATCAGAAGCGATTTCGCCGAAATTCAGCGGGAAATTATGAACATTAATGCGGAAGTAGAAAGGATAGCAAAATCCAGAAGATACATGCTGCTTGAAGCTTGCTCTGGATTTTACGGCAAGAATGCCGCATTGGCGAACGCCGCGTTATTTGCAGGCGCATTTGGCTTGGCGGGAAGCCTTGCTGGATGCATTGGCGGACCAGCGGCTTCGGGAGCTGTTGGAGCTGCAACATCGGGCCTAGTAACTCTCGCAAAGAAAAACAAATGGGTATCGGGAGGACCTGCTGTCGACAGATTATCCGACAAAATATCCTCGGACTTGCAACCATTTTTAGCGAAAATGACGGCTCTCTACGTCGGTGCATCTACTCCCGCTGTGAATGTGATGTCACTTCGAACTCAGATTGAGAAATCGACTAAGAAATAATATTGGAGAAAACCTCCCTGAGTCATCCACACCTCCCCGCCCCTCATCCCCAGCCAAACCGCCCCCACACCTCGCCCTCCGTCCGTCCGCGCCCTATATCTGCGGTAACAGAGTAACCACGTCCGGACCCCGCCTTGCCCCGTCAGTTCCGACTGCCGCTGCACCAACCGCCCGCCTGGGACCGCGCGACGTTCGTGTCGTCGCCGACCAACGTCCAGGCGCTGGCGGCGCTGGACGCCTGGCCGGCCTGGGCCGAGGGGCGGCTGGCCCTGGTCGGGCCGGCGGGGACGGGCAAGACCCACCTGGCGCGCGACT
Organism: Caulobacter sp. AP07; assembly: GCF_000281955.1. GTDB lineage: Bacteria > Pseudomonadota > Alphaproteobacteria > Caulobacterales > Caulobacteraceae > Caulobacter. Next base: position 20,921 of record NZ_AKKF01000124.1, read on the forward strand.
GGGCGCGGACCCACGACGCCGTGGTGATCGAGGCGACCACGACCGGGAGCGCGCCGCTCGACCTGGCGGCCCTGCGCGGCCGGCCGCTGCTGGTCGAGGACGCGGACCGGAGGTCCGACGGGGATATTGTCGACGACGAGACCCTGTTCCACCTGATCAACATGGCCGGGGTCGACGGCGGCAGCCTGCTGCTGACCGGCCGCCTGGCCCCGATCGCCTGGGAGGCGGCGGTGCCCGACCTGCGCTCGCGGCTCAACGCCCTCCCCGTAGCCCGCATCGAGGAACCCGACGACCTGGTGCTGCAGGCGGTGCTGCGGCGCGGCTTCGAGGCGGCGGGCATCCGGCCGGCCGCCGACCTCTATCCCTACCTGATGGCGCGGTTGCCGCGCTCGGCCCCGGCGGCGCTGGCGGCGGTGGCGGCGCTGGACGAAGCGTCGATCGATCAGGGCCGCGAGGTCAACAAGGCCCTGGCGTTGGCGGTGCTGGCGTTCGGGGAGGATGACGGGGAGGAGTAAACCCTCTCCTATAAGGAGAGGGTGGGGCCCGCGCTCGAAGAGCGTGGGAGGGTGAGGGGTTACGCCCTCACCGGTTTCACGCGAACACTCTGCCGGCACGCCGTCGAACGTCTTACCCCCTCACCCTCCCACCGCTGCGCGGCGGGCCCCTCCCTCTCCCCATGGGAGAGGGTGCTTTGTCTTGCTCCCGTCACGACCCTCCGTCACTCTGTGCGCAGTAATCCGGAGCCCCCCATGACCGACGCCGCCGCCCTGTCCCTGCCCGCCGCGCCGTCGCCGGCCGCGCCGGATCCGGCGGGGTTGCGGCTGGACGAGGAGTTCCTGGCCTCGCCCGAACGGTTCTTCAACCGCGAGACCTCGTGGCTGGCCTTCAACCAGCGGGTGCTGGAGGAGAGCGCCAACCCCCGCCACCCGCTGCTGGAGCGGCTGCGATTCCTGTCGATCAGCGCCAACAACCTCGACGAATTCTACATGGTCCGGGTGGCCGGCCTGAAGGGCCAGGTGCGCGAGGGCGTGCGGGTGGTCAGCCAGGACGGGCTGACGCCGGGCGAGCAGCTGCTGCGCATCAACGCCTCGGCCGCCGAACTGATGGCCGAGCAGCAGCGGATCTGGACGGAGGTGCGGGCCGAGCTGTGGGGCGAGGGCCTCAAGCTGCTGGACGCCAAGGACATCGCCGGCCCCGACCGCGAGCGGGCCGAGGAGCTGTTCCTGACCCGGATGTTCCCGGTGCTGACGCCCCTGGCCATCGACCCGGCCCACCCCTTCCCGTTCATCCCCAACCTCGGCTTCTGCCTGGCCCTGAAGCTGCGGCGGATCTCCGACGACAAGCACCTCTACGCGCTGGTGCCGGTGCCCAGCCAGGTGCAGCGGTTCTGGGAGCTGTCGCAGGGCCCGACCAAGACCCGCAAGCGCGAGCGGCGGATCGTGGCGCTGGAAAGCTTCATCATCCTGTTCCTCGGCCACCTGTTCCCCGGCTACGAGGTCGAGGGCCGGGGGCTGTTCCGCCTGATCCGCGACAGTGACCTGGAGATCGAGGAAGAGGCCGAAGACCTGGTGCGCGAGTTCGAGGCGCGGCTGAAGAAGCGCCGGCTGGGCCGCGTCGTCCGGGTCAAGATCCAGACCACCATGCCTGACGACCTGCGCGAGTTCATCATCGAGGGCCTGCGCGCCGAGCCCGACGACGTGATCATGGTCGACGGCAAGCTGGGCCTGGCCCAGATGGCCGAGCTGATCCCGCCCGACCGGCCGGACCTGAAGTTCAAGCCGTTCAACGCCCGCTTCCCCGAGCGCATCCGCGACCACGGCGGCGACTGTTTCGCGGCGATCCGCGAGAAGGACATCCTGGTCCACCACCCGTTCGAGAGCTTCGACGTGGTGGTGCAGTTCGTGCGCCAGGCGGCCCGCGACCCCAATGTGCTGGCCATCAAGCAGACCCTGTACCGCACCTCCAAGGACAGCCCGATCGTCGCGGCCCTGATCGAGGCGGCCGACAACGGCAAGAACGTCACGGCCCTGGTCGAGATCAAGGCGCGCTTCGACGAAGAGAACAATCTGAAGTGGGCCCGCGACCTGGAGCGGGCCGGCGTCCACGTGGTGTTCGGCTTCGTCGACTGGAAGACCCACGCCAAGCTGTCGGTGGTGGTGCGGCGCGAGGGCGAGGCCCTGCGCACCTATTGCCACTTCGGCACGGGGAACTATCACCCGCAGACGGCCAAGGTTTACACCGACCTGTCGCTGTTCACCTGCGACCCGGCCCTGGGCCGCGACGGCGGCAAGCTGTTCAACTTCATCACGGGCTACGCCCAGCCGCACGGGCTGGAGAAGCTGTCGTTCTCGCCCGAGACGCTGAAGCCCGACCTGCTGACCATGATCGCCACCGAGGCCCGCAACGCCCGCGACGGCAAGCCGGCGGCGATCTGGGCCAAGATGAACGCCGTAGTCGACCCGCAGATCATCGACGCCCTCTACAGCGCCAGCCAGGACGGCGTGCAGATCGACCTGGTGGTGCGCGGGATTTGCTGCCTGCGGCCGGGGATCGCGGGGTTGTCCGAGAACATCCGCGTCAAGAGCATCGTCGGCCGCTTCCTCGAGCACAGCCGCATCGTCGCCTTCGCCAACGGCGCGGCCATGCCCAGCGGCCAGACCCGGGTGTTCATCAGCTCGGCCGACTGGATGCCGCGCAACCTCGACCGCCGGGTCGAGAGCCTGGTGCCGGTCGAGAACCCCACCGTGCACGAGCAGATCCTCAACCAGATCATGGTCGCCAACCTCAATGACGAGGCCCAGAGCTGGACCCTCGACGCCGAAGGACGTTACGCCCGCGATCCGGCCTGGGACCGCAAGGGCGCCTTCTCGGCCCACGAATACTTCATGACCAACCCCAGCCTGTCGGGCCGCGGGCACAAGGTGAAGGACCTGCCGCAGGCGTTCGACCATGTGGGACCGCGGCGGGGGTGATCGCGCTTTTCCTTCTCCCCTTGCGGGAGAAGGTGGCGGCGAAGCCGACGGATGAGGGGTCGCGGGGCGTTGACGCCGCGAGCGGCTGAACTCGCCTTCACCCCCTCATCCGACCCGCTTCGCGGGCCACCTTCTCCCGCAAGGGGAGAAGGAGCGTTTCGAGGCTTCCCCTCCCCGCCCAATAGGCTAAACCAGCCCCATGCCTTTTGCGGCGCCGCGCGACGCGGCCGTTATCGATATCGGCTCCAACTCGGTCCGCCTGGTGGTGTACCGGCTGGAAGGTCGCGCCATCTGGACCGTCTTCAACGAGAAGGTGCTGGCCGGGCTGGGCCGTGACCTCGGCGACGGCGGACGCCTGAACCCGGAGGGCGTGGCCCAGACCCTGGCGGCGCTGAAGCGCTTCCGCGCCGTGCTCGAGGCCGTCAAGCCCGCCGAGACCTTCGTCGCCGCCACCGCCGCCGTCCGCGAGGCCAAGGACGGCGCGGCCTTCGTCAAGCTGGTGCGCGAAGAGACCGGCCTGGTCATGCGGGTGCTGACGGGCGAGGAAGAGGCCCGCTACGCCGCCCTGGGCGTGCTGGCCGGCGCGCCCGACGCCACCGGCGTGGTCGGCGACCTGGGCGGCGCCAGCCTGGAACTGGTCCGGCTCGAATCCACCGGCGCCGGCCTGGGCGTCACCCTGCCGCTGGGGCCGTTCAGCCTGGGCCTGTCGGACGGTTTCGACGGCGAACGCGTGCGCCGGCTGTGCGCCCAGCGCCTGGCCCCGGTGGCCCAGGCCTTCCGGAGCGACACCTTCCACGCCGTCGGCGGAGCCTGGCGAAACCTCGCCTTGCTGCACATGCGGCTTTCGGACTACCCGCTGCACGTCGTCCACCAGTACAGCATCAGCCGCGGCGAGGCCCTGGAGGCCGCGCGCCTGGTGGCCCACCAGTCGCGCAGCTCGCTGGACCGCATCGAGGGCATGAGCAAGAAGCGCTCGGAGACCCTGCCCTACGCCGCCGTGGTGCTGGAGACCCTGATCGAGAGCCTCGACCTCAAGCGCATCGAGATCTCGGCCTTCGGGGTGCGCGAGGGGCTGCTGTTCGAGGCCATGGCGCCCGGCGTGCGGCGGCTAGACCCGCTGATCGAAGGCTGCGCCTCCCTGGGGGCCCGGCAAGGGGTGGCCGACGAGCTGGGCGCGGCGCTCGACGCCTGGCTGACCCCGGCGTTCGGCCTCCTGCCGCCCTGTTTCGGCGACGCGCGCGACGCGGTGCTGGTCTCGGCCGCCTGCCGGCTGGCCGACCTGGGCGCGCGGCTGCACCCCGACCATCGCGCCGACCTGGTGTTCGAGCAGGTGCTGCGCGCCCCGATCGCCGGCCAGACCCACGCCGAGCGCGCCTTCCTGGCCGCCGCCGCCTTCGCCCGCCACGCCACGGCCTTCACCCCGCCCGAGCTGGAGGTGCTGGAGCGCCTGCTGACCCCGGCCAAGCTGAAACGGGCCCGCGCCCTGGGGGCCGCCATCCGCCTGGGCTGCGACCTGTCGGGCCGCAGCGCCCCCCTGCTGGCCCGCTCGCGCCTGGCTATCGACAAGGGCGACCTGCTGCTGGCCGCCGAGCCGGGCTATGCCGACCTGCTGCTGGGCGAGCAGACCGGCAAGCGGGCGGGGACGCTAGCCACGCTGCTGGGGCTGAAACTGAAGATCACGGCGCTCTAGGCGCGTGGACCGTGAGCGCTTCTTCAACTCAAAAATTCCGTCATCACCCGCTTTATGCGGGTGACCCAAGCAGCGCAGGACCCAACGTCAAACTCCGCTTGGGTCCCCCGAACAAGTCGGGGGATGACGACTGTGGGTGGGCGTGGGCGCCGGAATATCGGCGGAAATGAAATCGCTCCACCTGGCTAGGTGTCGAAAACGCCTAACCCCGGACCTCCAGGGCCAGGCTGAGCGCCGCGTGCAGGCCCGCGACCTCGAAGGGCTTCTCGACCCAGCCGTCCATGCCCGCCGCCAGGCAGGCCGAGCGCTCGGCGGACGAGACCCCGGCGGTGACGGCGATCACCGGAGTCCGGCGGTTCGGCCCTTCGGTCCGCAGCCGGCGCGTGGTGTCCAGCCCGTCCAGCCCCGGCATGTTGACGTCCATCAGGATGACGTCGAACCGTCGCTCCCCCGCCACGGCCAAGGCCGCTTCGCCGTCGCCCGCCAGCTCCACCTGAAGGCCAAGGGCGCCGAGGATCTGGTCGAGGACGCGGCGGTTGACCTCGTGGTCATCGACCACCAGGGCCCGCGGCGCGCCGGCGAAGACCGCGGGCGCCGGCGCCGGCTCGGCGGCGGGCGCGACACCTTCCGGCGTCGGCACGGTCAGGACGAAGCGCGCGCCGCCGGCGGGCGCCGACTGGGCCACCAGGTCGCCGCCCATCAACAGGGCCAGGTCACGGCTGATCGACAGGCCAAGGCCGGTGCCGCCGAAGGTGCGGGCAGTGTCGGCTCCCAACTGGTCATAGGCGGTGAACAACCGCGCCAACTGGTCGGGCGACAGGCCCGGGCCGGTATCGGTGACCGATAGAGTCAGCAGCCAGGCCCCGCCCTGACGCCGGGCCTCGACGGCGATCTCGACCTGGCCCTCGGCGGTGAACTTGATGGCGTTGGACAACAGGTTGTTGAGCACCTGGCGGATCCGCATCGGATCGCCCCGAAGCCAGTCGGGAAGGTCGTCGCCGCCGGTCATCCTCAGCGACAGCCCCTTGGCCCTGGCCCCGGCCCGCCAGAACCGGATCGTGTCGTCGACCAGGGCGCGGGGGTCGAAATCCAGGGTCTCGACGCTCATCTGGCCGGCCTCGATCTTCGAATAGTCGAGCAGGTCGTCGAGCAACGAGCGCATCATCGCCCCGGCGTCGGCGATCAAGGCGGCCTTGTCGCGGGCCAGGGCTCCGCCGTCGTCGCGCGACAGGTCGCCGGCTCCGCTCAGGATCGCGCCCAGCGGCGTGCGCAGCTCATGGCTGACCATGGCCACGAAGGCCGACTTGGCCGCCGTCTGGGCCTCCGCCGCCCGCCGCGCCGCGCGCTCGGCCTCGAAGGTGCGGCGCGACCAGGCGAACACCAGGCCCAGCACCAGCGAGAACAGGCTCACGCCGATCAGGAAATAGGGCGTCACCGGATCGTGGCGCGATCCGGCCACCAGCGGCAGCACGAACATGTAGGTGATGTGCGGGGTCACCGCCGCCACGAAGGCCGCGACGCAGCCCTCGGCGCCCATCAGGGCGGTCAGGACCGAGCCGGACACCACCAGCACAGCCCCCGCCGACGCGACGGGCGTACCCACCTGCCACAGCGGAATGGCCAGCCAGCCGAACACCATGGCCAGCAGCACGTCCGTCGTCAGGTTGAAGGCGACCGCCCGGCCCGGCGCGGGCCGGGTGAGAAAATGCCTCAGCGCCTGCTGCTCGGCGATCTGCGCGACGATGCAGGCCGCCGCCCAGGGGACCATGAAGCTGAAAGCCGGTCGCCAGGCCATGACGACGCAGACCACCAGGATGACGAACAGCCGCAGCGGAATCTGGCGTCGATGGGAAATGGCCGCGGGCCTGTAGGCTTCAGCCAGACTGTCCCACGTCATGCGCACACCCACAGCCCCTACCGCACCGAACACTGGAGGGCCGAAGCCCCCCGGCGCCCTCAGTCCGGCTTGGGCGCGCGGCGCACTTCCACCACACGAACCCGGGCGCCGTCCAGCACCAGGGCCAGTTCGCCGCGCTTGATCTTCAGGGCGTCGGAACCGAAGGCCTCCAGCCGCCAGCCTTGCAGGGCCGGGGTGTTGGCTTCGTCGTCGGCGGCGATCTTTTCCAGGTCGGAAACCGTGGCGATCAGCTTGGAGGCCACGCCGGCCTCTTCGGCCCGAGCCTTCAGCAGCACCTTCAGCAGCTCGACCACGGCGCCCGCGGAAGCGGGCGGCGGCGGGCCGGACTTTTCGAGCACCGGAGCGTAGCCCTCGGGATCGGCCAGGGCCGACTTGATCGCGGCCAGCAGGTCGGGACCGAACTTGGAGCCGCCGAAGCCCTTGGGCACGCTGCGCAGGGTGTTGAGGCCCTCCAGCGACGTCGGGGCCTGGGTGGCCAGTTCGTCGATGGCCTCATCCTTGAGGATGCGGCCGCGCGGCTGGTCGCGGGTCTGGGCGGTGCGCTCGCGCCAGGCGGCGACGGCCTTGAACACGGCCAGGTATTTCGGGGCGGTCTTGCGCGGCCGCAGGCGACGCCAGGCCTTTTCAGGATCGACGTCGTAGGCGGCCGGATCGTTGAGCGCCTTCATCTCCTCCTCGACCCAGGCCAGGCGTCCGGCCTTTTCGAGGCGTTCGCGCAGGATGGGGAACAGGGTGGCCAGGTGCGTCACGTCGGCAACGGCGTAGGTCAGCTGCGCCTCGCTGAGCGGACGACGGGCCCAGTCGGTGAACCGGCTGGACTTGTCGAGCTCGATCTTCAGCATCTGGCGCACCAGGGCGTCATAGGCGATCTGCTCGCCGAACCCGGCGGCCATGCCGGCCACCTGGGTGTCGAACAGCGGCGTCGGCATGGCGTTGAGATTGTTGAAGATCTCGACGTCCTGGCGGGCGGCGTGGAACACCTTGAGCACGGCGGGATCGCGCAGGATGTCGAGCAGGGGCGCGAGGTCCAAGCCCTCGGCCAGCGGGTCGATACACGCTTCGGTGTCCGGAGAGGCCACCTGGATCAAGCACAGCTTGGGCCAATAGGTGGTTTCGCGCATGAACTCGGTGTCCACGGCGATGAAGGGGGCGCCCTTCAACTCATTACAGAACGCCGCCAGCGCGGCGGTGGTGGTGATCGTCGTCATCGGCTGCTAATAGCCTCGCGCACCCCCGAGTCTGCAAGCACAAGCTTAGGGGGAGCGGCAAGTTTCCTTTCAAAAACGGCCCGTTGGGTCGTTACCGACACAGAGCCCACGCATGAGCGACCAGCCGAACGGCCTCACCTACGCCCAGGCCGGCGTCGATATCGACGCCGGGAACGCTCTGGTCGAGGCCATCAAGCCCCTGGCCAAGGCCACCCGCCGCCCCGGCGCCGACGGCAGCCTGGGGGGCTTTGGCGCCCTGTTCGACCTGAAGGCGGCCGGCTACGACGACCCGCTGCTGGTCTCCACCACCGACGGGGTCGGCACCAAGCTGCGCATCGCCATCGACGCCAGGATGCACGCCACGGTCGGCATCGACCTGGTGGCCATGTGCGTCAACGACCTGCTGGCCCAGGGCGCCGAGCCGCTGCTGTTCCTCGACTATTTCGCCACTGGCAAGCTGGACCTCGAGGTCGCCAAGAGCGTGGTGGCCGGCATCGCCGAAGGCTGCAAGCTGGCCGGCGCGGCCCTGGTCGGCGGCGAGACCGCCGAGATGCCGGGCATGTACAGCGACGGCGAATACGACCTGGCCGGCTTCTCGGTGGGCGCGGTCGAGCGCGACGGCGTGCTGCCCAAGCTGGACGCCCAGCGGGCCGGCGACGTGATCATCGGCATCGGCTCGTCGGGCCCGCACTCCAACGGCTACAGCCTGGTGCGCAGCGTCGTCGAGCGCTCGGGCCTGGCCTGGGACGCGCCCTGCCCGTTCGAAGACGGCAAGACCCTGGCCGAGGCGCTGATGGCCCCGACCCGCATCTATGTGAAGTCGATCCTGCCGCTGTTGCAGTCGGGCCGGGTCAAGGGCGGCGCCCACATCACCGGCGGCGGCCTGATCGAGAACCCGCCGCGCTGCATCGCCAAGGGCCTGGTCCCCGAGTTCGACTGGAACGCCTGGCCCCTGCCCCCGGTGTTCGACTGGCTGCAACGCGAGGGCGGCATCACCGACCACGAGCTGCGCCGGACCTTCAACTGCGGCGTGGGCTTCATCCTGGTGGTGGCCGCGACCGACGCCGAGCCCGTGCTGGCGGCGCTGCTGAACGCGGGCGAAGACGCCTTCATCTGCGGGCAACTGGTGGCCGGCTGAGTTTCGTCCTTCTCCCCTCGTGGGAGAAGGTGGCCCGCGCAGCGGATCGGAAGAGGGGGCGCACCGCCGTCACCGTGCGCGGTCGCCCCCGCCTTCGCCCCCTCATCCGTCGGCCTTCGACCGACACCTTCTCCCTCAAGGGGAGAAGGATTAGAAATATCCGATGACCCAACGCACCAAAGTCGCCGTCCTGATCTCCGGCCGAGGCTCCAACATGGAGGCCCTGGTCCGCGCCGCCCAGGACCCGGCCTGCCCGTTCGAGGTCGTCCTGGTGCTGTCCAACAAGCCCGAGGCCGGCGGCCTGGTCACGGCGGCGGAGGCCGGGATCGAGGCCCTGGCCGTCGACCAGCGCCCGTTCGGCAAGGACCGCGAGGCCCACGAGCGGGCCATCGACGCCGCCCTGCGCGCCCGCGGCGTCGAGGTGGTCGCCCTGGCCGGCTACATGCGCATCCTCACTCCGTTCCTGGTCGAGGCCTGGGCGGGCCGGATGCTCAACATCCACCCGTCCCTGCTGCCGAAGTATCCCGGCCTGGACACCCACGGCCGCGCCCTGGCCGCCGGCGAAGTCGAGGCCGGCTGCACCGTCCACCTGGTCACCGCCGGCGTCGACGAGGGCCCGGTGCTGGGCCAGGCCCGCGTGCCGATCCTGCCGGGCGACACCGAGCACATGCTGTCCGACCGGGTGCTGGAGCAGGAGCACCAGCTCTACGCCGCCACCCTGGCCGAGTTCGTGCGCGGGCTCTAAGCGTACTTCGACTTGCACGAGGGCGAACTCGCGCCCCTCCGACGCCGCGAAAAGCGGCGCGCGTTGCGTTTCGAAACGGCGCCCGGCGTCATGTGGTGAGCGCGGCGTCGCCGTGAATTGACGCAAGGCCTGTTGCGGACCTTCCTGTCCCCGCTCTCGCGGGAGAGACCGGGCCTGGCCCGGCGCTGAAGGCGAAACCGCCCCGGAAACGCTCAAGCAGAAGGACCGCGCGAGCCTCGAAACGCTGGAAAGCAGGGCGCGCTGCATGCGCCCTCGCCGAAGGAGCAAGGCGCCCCCTCATCAAGCCGATAGGGGCGCTGAATCTCTCAGGCGCCAAGGACAGCGGGGGTGCGGAAGACGGGCCATTCCGGCGCGTCCCTACACCCGTGCGGCTGCCCATGACCTGATATCCAGACCTGTTCCCCGCCTCACCTGGAACCTCGCTCGCGCCCAACGCGATAGTTCACGCAACTATCGCGAGATACTCATTTGAACTTCAAATATACAACATCAGTGATGTTCATATTCTAGGCACATATGCGCACCGTTTGACTTGTTCTTTATATTAAGGTCGCCAAGAGCTTTTCTGAATTTACCAATCAGAACGGAACGTCGAGCTTGACCTCAGTCAAAATGATTGGGGATAGTCATGACAAGAAACAGCTCTTCGCCCGCCGCCTGCCGCCTGCGGGCCTTCCTGCTGGCGGCTTCCGTGCTGGGCGGCGCGACGCCGGTCCTGGCCCAGGAGGCCGACAAGGCCTCGGCGGTCGACGAGATCGTCGTCACCGGCAGCCGGGTCTCCGAGGCCAGCGTCGCCATCGGCACCGACCACGCCACCGCGACCGTCTCGATCACCCGCGAAGCGCTGCTGTCGGCCCCGGCCGGCGTCACCGGCCTGAAGATGCTGGAGTCCCTGCCCGGCTTCAACGTCCAGGCCAACGACGCCCTGGGCATGTACGAGTTCGGCAATTCGGTGTCGGTGCGGGCCTTCAACTTCCAGCAGATCGGCTTCCTGCTCGACAACATCCCGATGGGCCGCAGCGACCAGTTCGGCGGCAGCCCGATCTATCGCTATGTCGACAACGAGAACCTCAACCGGGTCACCGCCTCGGCCGGGGCCGGCGACGTGTCCCTGCCCAGCTACGCCTCGCTGGGCCCGATCGTCGACTACTTCACCCAGAAGCCGTCCGAGGACTTCGGCGGCGCGGCCAGCGCCACCCTGGGCAGCGACGCGTTGAAGCGCGGCTTCCTGCGCCTGGAGACCGGCAAGATCGGTCCGGTCTCGGCCTATGTCAGCGGCTCGTGGATCAAGGGCGACCTGTGGCGTGGCCCGGGCACGATCGACCGCAAGCACTATGAGGGCAAGCTGCGCTATGAGTTGCCCACCGGCGGCGACATCACCTTCCAGACCGTCCACAACGACTATTACGACTACGACAGCCCCTCGATCACCAAGGCGCAGTACAACGGCACGGCGGGCGATATCTTCGGCCGCAAGGGGCGCAGTTTCGCCTATCTGGGCGCGGTGCCGCTGTCCGTGCCGCTCGGCGCGCCGGTGATCGTCCCCACCGCCAGCCTGCCGCAGACCGCGGCGGGGATCGTCTATTCGAACCCTAACTACGCCAACTATTACAAGTTCGCGGTCAACAAGCGGAAGGACCACCTCTACGGCCTGACCCTGAACACGCCGATCACCGACGCGATCGACGTGACCACGACGGCCTATTACGAGGACAAGGGCGGCTACGGCGTCTCGCCGGAGGACTATGCGACGTCCAAGGGCAATTACGACGCCGAGGTGGCCGCCGGCCTGACGGGGCTGACCGCGCCCAAGGGCCTGCAATACGGTCTCTCCGCCATCGACGGCACGCGCAAGGGCGTCACGGCCAAGGGCAGCTGGAAGTTCGGCTTCAACAAGCTCGAGGCCGGGGTCTGGCTCGAGAAGGACGACTATCACCGCACCCAGGCGCGCTACAACACCGTCAACGGCGACCCCGACGGCGCGCCGCTGCTGAACCAGCCGGTGCACCTGCAGCGCGACTACGTCTCGACCCGCGACACCACCCAGTTCTTCCTGAAGGACACCCTCACCCTGCTGGACGACAAGCTGAAGCTGGAGCTGGGCTTCAAGACGCTCGACGTCGACTACAACATCCATGGCAAGCGCCAGATCGCCGACTATCGCACCGGCCGCACGCCGTCGATCGACGCCAATTGGAAGGATAACTTCCTGCCCCAGGTCGGCCTGGTCTACAGCGTCAATCCGCGCGACCAGGTCTTCGCGTCCTATTCCGAGAACATGGCTCTGCCGCGCGGCGCCGACGACATCTTCTCGGCCGCCAGCCCCAGCGCGCCGGGCCCCAAGCCCGAAACCTCGACCAACCTGGAACTGGGCTATCGCGCCAACCGGCCGACCTTCAACGCCTCGTTCGTGGTCTACAAGACCGACTTCAAGAACCGGCTGCAGCAGTTCAACGCCGTGGTGCCGGGCAGCGTCACGCTGGAAAGCTTCTTTCAGAACGTCGGGGCGGTGAAGGCGTCGGGGGCCGAGTTCAGCGGCCAATGGAAGCCCGACCTGCTGGGCGGCAAGATCTATTTCAACGCCAACCTCTCCTACAACAAGTCCGAGTTCCAGGACGACGTCCTGAACTACCGGTCCAGCGCCACGGCCACGCCGGTCACCCTGCCGACCAAGGGCAAGGTCGTGCCCGACTTCCCCGAATGGCTGTTCCAGGGCGGGGTGACGGTCGAGCCGACGGAAGGCGTGGTGTTCAACCTGTCGGTCCGCCACATCGACGACCGCTTCACCAACTTCATCAACAGCGAGAGCACCAAGGGCTACACGCTGTGGAACGCCTATCTCGACCTCGGCGACGGCTTCGCGGCCGGGCCGTTCAAGCAGGTCAAGACCCGGGTCAACATCGATAACATCTTCGACAAGGACTATCTGGGCACCATCAACACCACGGTGAACACCCCGGCCAGCTTCCGGCCGGGCTCGCACCGGACGGTGCAGTTCACCCTCTCCGCCGACTTCTAGGTCCACGTTCCGGCCGGTCTCTCGCCCCAGAAAAGGGGACGGGGGGCCGGCCGGACAGCGTACGAGTGCTCATCCCCATGACCCGCTTCACGACCCGCTCCCTGCTCCTGGCCGCCGCCGTCTCGGCGCTGGCCTTCGCCGCCACCGGCCAGGCCGCCGAAACCGCCGCCTCGGCGCGCAAGATCCACGAGGGCCTGCTGAGCCTCGACACCCACCTGGACACCCCGGCCAATTTCGGCCGTCCTGGCTGGGACATCCTCGACCGCCACGACGCCCTCAAGGACGGCTCGCAGATCGACTATCCGCGCATGGTCGAGGGCGGGCTGGATGGCGGCTTCTTCGCCATCTACACCCCGCAGGGCCCGCGCACGCCCGAGGCGACCCGCGCCGCCCGCGACGGGGCGCTGATCCGCGGCGTCGAGATCCGCGAGATGGTCGCCAAGCACGGCGACAAGTTCGGCCTGGCCCTGAAGGCCGACGATGCCGCGATGATCGCCGCCCAAGGCAAGCGCGTCGTGTTCATGAGCATCGAGAACAGCTACCCGATCGACGGCGACGTCACCCTGCTGTCGGCCTTCTATGCCCTGGGCGTGCGGATCAGCGGCCTGGCGCACTTCAAGAACAACGACATGGCCGACAGTTCGACGGACAAGCCGGAGTGGCATGGCCTCAGCCCGCTGGGGAAGCAGTTCGTCGCCGAGGCCAACCGCCTGGGCGTGGTGCTGGACGGCTCGCACTCGTCCGACGACGTGCTGGACCAGCTGATCGCCCTGTCGAAGACCCCGGTGATCCTCACCCATTCGGGCTGCAAGGCGGTGTTCGGCCACCCGCGCAATATCGACGACGCGCGGATCAAGGCCCTGGCCGACAGCGGCGGGGTGATCCAGGTCGACGCCTATTCCAGCTACCTGATCGAGACGCCCAAGAACCCCGACCGCGAGGCGGCGATGGCGGCCCTGATGGCCAAGGCCGGGGCCCGGTCGAAAATGAGCGAGGAACAGCGCGCCGCCTTCATGGTCGAGTACAAGGCGATCGAGGCCAAGTGGCCGGTTCCGAAAGCCACCTTCGCCGACTTCATGAACCACCTGAACCACGCCCTGAAGGTGGCCGGGGTCGATCACGTCGGCATCGGCATCGACTTCGACGGCGGCGGCGGGGTCACCGGGCTGAACGACGCCTCCGACTATTGGAAGATCTCGCAGGCTCTGCTGGCCGAGGGCTACACCAGGGCCGACCTGGAGAAGATCTGGAGCGGCAACGTCCTGCGCCTGCTGCGCGCGGCGGAGGCGGCCAAGGCGCCGACGGGGTGAGGCGGACGGTTGGAGCTTCGCCGCGGATATTCTGGCGCCCCGGCCCACCCACATTCGTCATCCCCCGACTTGTTCGGGGGACCCAAGCCGCGTCGGCCGATTCAGCTTGGGTCAGCTAGCCGCCCGCCGCTCCCGCCAGGCCTTCACTGCCGCCAGGGTCGCCACCACGCCGGCCGCGGCCCACAGGGCGGCGACGCCGAACCTCAGATAGGCGGCCGCGCCCAGGGCCCCGCCCAGGGTCAGGCCGGCCCACAGCAGGGCATAGGGCCCCCAGGCCCAGCGGTCGCCGCCGCTCAACGCCGCGGCGATCCGCTGGCCGGCCTTGACCAGGGCCCCGGTCATGTAGGTCAGGCCGACCCCGACGTCGCCGTCGCGCTGGAAGACGGCGTTCTCGGCCCCCATGGCCAGGACCATGGCCCCGACGCCGGCCGCGTCGAACCCGCCGGTGATCAGACCCGCCCCGAGCGCCAGCAACGCCGCCTCGAGGGCCAGCACCGCCGACCGCCGCCCTTCGCCCGCCCGCCGGGCGACCAGGGCGCCCGCCACCACCCCGGCGACGAACAGCCCCACCAGGACCACGACCGTGCGCACGGTCTCCCAATGGCCGGTCGCCGCCCCGACGCCCAGCCGGGTGGAATTGCCGCTCATGAACGAGACGAAGAACCCGCCCAGCTTCAGGAAGCCGATGGCGTCGACATAGCCGGCGACGCCCGACAGTCCGGCGGCCAGGGCGACGTCGCGCCGACGATAGTCCTTCATGCTCCGATCCCCGATAGGACGACGACCGGATCGTCACCGATCCGGTCGCCGCCTGTCATGGGAAATCGCCCGCGCCCGCGCTTCAGACGCTCCGGTAGACGGCCTCGATCAGCGCCATGGCCCGGGGATCGCCGCGCAGCTGGTCGCTCATCCGGTTCATGACATAGCCCATGGCCAGGTCGGCCTTCGGGTCGGCGAAGGCGAACGAGCCGCCCCAGCCGGAATGGCCGAAAGCCTCGGGGTTGGGGCCGTAGAGTTCCTCGGAATTGACCAGGAACCCGGCGCCCCAGCGGGCGAACAGGCCCAGGACCAGGTCGACGCCCTCGATTCTCGGCGCGGTCGCCTGGGCGATCGCCGCCGGCGAGGCCGGACGGCGGGCGGGATCGGCGTCCGGCAGCAGGGCGGCGTAGAAGGCGGCCAGGGCCCGGGCGTGGCCGTGGCCGTTGGCCGACGGCAGGTCGGCGGCGCGCCAGGCGGCGGTGTTGGCCACCCGCGGGTCCAGCGACGGATTGGTCAGGGCCGCGACCTGGGCCGGATTCAGCGCGCCGATGCTGGAGGAGCCCATGCCCGGCGGGGCCAGCATCTCGGCGGCACGGTCGGCCTGGTCCGCCGCCAGGCCGATGGCCAGGTCGAGCCCGTAGGGCGCGGCGATCTCCTCGGCGACGAATTGCCGGATCGAACGGCCCTCGATGCGGGCGAACAGCGCCGTCGCCAGGACGCCGACGCTGATGGCGTGATAGCCCGACGCCGTGCCGGGCTCCCAGATCGGGGCCTGGGTCGCCAGGCGTCCGGCCGCCGCCTCGCCGGCCAGCAGGTCGTCCATGGTCGCCGGATCGGTGAAGCCGCTCAGCCCCGCCTGGTGCGACAGCAGGGTCCCGACGGTGATCGCCCCCTTCCCCGCCGCGGCGAAGTCCGGCCAGTAGCGGGCGACCGGGTCGTCGTAGGAAACCTGGCCGCGCGACACCAGCATGGCGAAACAGGCCGCATTGATCCCCTTGGTGGTGGACCAGACATTGGCCACGGTGTCGCGCGCCCACGGCCGGGTGCGCGCCGCGTCCTTCCAGCCGCCCCACAGGTCGACCACCGGCTCGCCGCCGACCCACAGGCTGAAGGCCGCGCCGACCTCGTCGCGATCGCGCAGGTTGGCGGCGAAGGCGTCCTTCACGGCGCCGTATTGGGGGGCGCAGACGCCGCCGATCTCGATTTCGAGCACGCTCATGGCACGGTCCTTCAGTAGCGATAGGTGAGTTCGACGCCGAAGGTGCGCGGCGTGTTGTAGTTCCTGTTGAGCAGGCCCAGGGACGACAGGTTGTTGCCCTGCACCTCGTAGAGCTTGTCGGAGAGGTTCTTGCCCCACACGGCCAGCTCCCAGTGGTCGTCCGGCCGGGCGATCGTGGCCCGGGCGTTGAACAGCCAGTAGGCGCCCGCCGCGATCAGCGGGTCGTTCGAGGCCTCCTTGAACACCGCGCCCGAATAGTGGGCCTCGCCCTGGAGCGCGGCCGTCAGCCCCTGGCCGATCGACCATTCGTAGCGGGCCGAGCCGTTGAAGGTGGCCTTGGGAGCGTTGGGCAGGCGGTTGCCGGCCGGGATCACCCCGGCGGCGGTAGTGAATGACGACAGCCGGGTGTGCAGCAGGCCCAGGCCGGCGTTGAGGCTCAGCCCCGTCACCGGCCGCCAGTTGGCGTCGACCTCCGCGCCATAGACTTTGGCGCCGTCGACATTGCCGACCTTCTGCACCGACAGGGTGGTGACCGGATCGACGTAGCGGACGAAGGTCTGCGGGTCCGAATAGTCGTAGTAGAACACCGCGCCGTTCAGGATCAGGCTGGAAGCCGGTTGGGTCTTGGCTCCCAGCTCATAGGCGGTCAGGGTTTCGGGCCGGTAGGGCAGCAGCTGGGCGGCGTTGTTGGTGAAGCCGCTGAAGAAGCCGCCGCTCTTCACCCCGCGCGCCGCCGAGCCGTACAGCAGGACGTCTGGCGTCAGGCGGTAGTTGAGGCCCAGCTTCCAGGTGACGTTGTGGTCGTGGATCTTGTCGTCGAGGAAGGTGTCGTTGACCCCGACCAGCGGCGACGGGGTGATGAAGGTCGTGCCGCCGGCATAGTGGCGCTCCTCGCCGGTGTAGCGAAGGCCGGTGACCAGATCGAGGTCGCTCCGCAGATGCCAGGTGGCGTTGGCGTACAGCGCGGCCGAGCGGGTGGTCTGGTTGTAGGTGGTCTTGCCCGAGCCGCTGGCGGCCCCGAACAGCAGCAGCGGCCACTGGTCGCTCTGGTTGACGTTGTCGCCCAGCACGTGGTCCCACGACACGAAGGCCCCGCCCAGCAGGTCGACCAGGGCGGTGTCCTTGCCGACCCGGAACTCCTGGGTGAACTGGCGCACCGCCTCGTTCTCCAGATAGTCGAACTGCTGGCGCGGGGTGGCGTCGACGTCGATGTGGTAGAAACGGGCGAAGTTGATGTAGCCGGTGACCGAGGTCAGGCTGAAACCGTTGAGGTCGTAATTGACCAGCGAGGTGGCGTTGACCTGGTCGATCTCGTACGGAAATTCGCCGGCCCAGTCGCCGCGATACGGGCTGGAATGGCTGTTGCGGTAGCCGAAGGCGTCGACGCACTGGGTGTTGTCGGTGTGGCCGGCCAGCACCGGCGCGCAGGGCACGAAGGGCGCGCCGGGGGTGAACGCGCCGAAGGTCTTGGGCACGCCCATTTCCGACCGGGTGCGCTGGCCCTCCAGCTTCAGGTTGATCGACAGGGCGTCGGTGGGTTGCGCGGCCAGTTGGACCCGGCCCAGCCAGACGTCGCGCGAGCCGATGTCGCGCTCGCCTGGCGTCCCGTCGGCCAGCAGGGTGCTCTTCCAGTAACCCCTGCCCTGCTGGATGGTCTTGCCGCTGAGGCGCAGCTGGACGCTGTCGGACAGCGGGACATTGACCATCCCCTCGGCCTCGAACGCGCGGTAGTCGCCGTAGCCGACCTTGGCCAGGGCCCCGAAGTCCTTCTCCGGCCTGGCCGAGATGATGTTCAGGGCCCCGGCCGTGGTGTTGCGGCCGTAGAGCGTGCCCTGCGGTCCCTTCAGGGCCTCGATGCGGGCCAGGTCGAGGAAGTCGCCGCTCATCAGCCCGGGCGAGCTGAGCGGCACCTCGTCGAGATAGACGCCGGCGGCCGGGCTGCTGGTGGTGGAAAAGTCGTCCAGGCCGATGCCGCGCATGGTCACGGTCG
The DNA here is from genome assembly GCF_000281955.1 of Caulobacter sp. AP07. Classification (GTDB taxonomy): domain Bacteria; phylum Pseudomonadota; class Alphaproteobacteria; order Caulobacterales; family Caulobacteraceae; genus Caulobacter. Next base: position 38,910 of record NZ_AKKF01000124.1, read on the forward strand.
GCAGGGCGCCGGGCACGGTCTCCTTGATGTCGACATTGGGGGCGTAGGACGACAGGTCGGCCACGCCGCCGATCCGCGAGGACCGCAACGTTTGCGCCGACAGGGCGGTGATCGTCGCGCCCACCTCCTGCAGGCGCTCCTCGCGCTTGAAGGCGGTGACCACGATCTCGTCGACCGTGGCCGGCGTCGTCGCGACGGGAACGGCGTCGTCGGCCGCGGCCGCGCCCCCGGCCCAGATCAGCGACAGCGCCGAAACGCCCAAGGCCATCGCGGCGCGACGGCGAACCTTCGTGATGGACCGACAGGCCCCGCGAGCATCCCGCATGCGTCTTCCTCCCCGTGCCTGGCTTGGCGATACGTTGACGTCGTTCGCTCTGACACTTGAGTATGACGCGCCTGAACATACGCATCTGTCAATTTATTTATCGAAGCGGTATCTCTTTGCTGCGATGACGGACGAAGGACGCATGGACGGAGCTTGGAAGCCTTGATGAGATCGCTGGCCGGTGAAGCGCGGGCGGCCCGCCACGCGGCGGTGCTCGACGAGGCGACCGTCGAGTTCAACCGCGTGGGCGTGGCCGGCGCCAGCCTGGCGGCGATCGCCCGGCGCGTGGGCCTGACCCGGGCGGGGATCTACAACTACTGCGCAGACCGCGTGGACCTGGTCCGCCAGTGCTACCTGCGGGCCTGCGACCTGACCCAGGCCGATCTGGCCCGCGCGGCGGCCGGCGGCGGCCGGGGCCTGGACAAGGTCGCCGGGTTCCTCCGGCTGGCGGTCGAGCTGGACCATCCGCCCGTGGCGGTGCTCAGCGAACTGGCCTTCCTGCCCGAGGCGTCCCGCCACGAGGTCCAGGCCGCCCGGACCCGCAATGTCGAGACGCTGAAGGCCCTGGTCGGCCAGGGCGTCGAGGACGGCTCGATCCGCCCCTGCGACGCCGACCTGGCCTGCCAGACCATCTTCGGCATGCTGTCCTGGGCGCCGCTGGGCCGCGCCTGGATGGACAATGACGACGACACCTTCGCCATCCGCATGGCCGCGGCGATTCCCAGCCTGATCATCGACGGCGTGGCGTCGGAGGGCGCGACGATCCCGCCGATGCGGCGGCACATCGCCGACGTTATCACGCCGGGCGAGGGTTCGGAAAAGGACCAGCGGCTCGAGGCCCTGGCCCGGGCCGGCTCGCGGCTGTTCAACCGCCGGGGCATCGACGGGGTGTCGCTGGACGACGTCGCCGCCGAGGTCGGGGCGACCAAGGGGCTGGTCTACCACTATTTCGACAGCAAGCCGGCCTTCGTGGCCCACTGCTACGACCGCGCCTTCGACCTCTACGACCGGATCATGGACGTCGCCGAGACCGGCGACAGCGGGCTGGAATGCTCGCTGCTGGCCCTGGGGCTGAACGTCGAGGCCCAGATCGAGGACCTGCACCCGCTGTCGCTGACCACGGGTCTGGAGATCTTCTCGGAGGCCGCCCGCAAGCGATTCTCCGGCCGCACCGCCGCCCTGGCCGGCCGCTCGGTGGAACTGGCCCGGCGCGGCGTCAAGGACGGCACCCTGCGCCCCTTCGACCTCGAGCCCGTCGCCCTGGCCTCGGCCGGGGCCTTCAGCCACCTGTCGAAATGGCTACCGCCGGGCGACAACCGGCCGGCGAGCGAGATTTCCGGCGAGGTCGGCCGGCTGTTTCTGCTGGGCCTGCGGCGGGTGTGAGCGGCGGATCAATCGTCCGCGCATGTGTGTTTGGAAATCGCTTTGCGGCTTCAGGAGTCACGATAACCTTCCGCAAGCAAAGCGAAGGAAAACAATGTGGAAGCCCAGATGATTCAATTCATGCCGATGATCGTGCTGAGCCTGTTCTACGTGGCCATCGTCTACGTCATTGCCCGAAAGCGCGGAATCAATCCCTGGGGTTGGACGATCGGGACGCTAGTCCCCGGTGTTGGTCTCGTCGTCTCGGCGATATTCTTCTTTCTGACCTTCCTCTCGGTCCTCGATCGCCTGAACGCCCTGGAACGGACGAGCAAGGTTCAAGAATTTTCGTGATCAGGTGAGGTTCAACCCAAACAAAAAGGCCGGCGGGTCGCCCCGCCGGCCTCTTGCTGTCGCCAAGGCTGAAAAGCCTTAGCCGACGATTTCTTCGTCCTTGAAGAACTGGGCGATTTCGATGCCCGCGTTCTCGAGGCTGTCCGAACCGTGGACCGAGTTCTCGCCGATCGACAGGGCGAACAGCTTGCGGATCGTGCCTTCGTCGGCGTTGTCCGGGTTGGTCGCGCCCATCACTTCGCGGTACTTCAGGACGGCGTTGTCGCCTTCCAGCACCTGCACGACGACCGGCTCGGCGGTCATCTGCTCAACCAGTTCGCCGTAGAACGGGCGCTCGGCGTGGACTTCGTAGAACTTCTTGGCTTGGGCGTCGGTCAGCTTGACGCGGCGCTGGGCCACGATGCGCAGACCGGCCTCTTCGATGACGGCGTTGATCTTGCCGGTCAGGTTGCGACGCGTGGCGTCAGGCTTGATGATCGAGAAGGTACGTTCGGTCATGTTCCGAAAATCTCACACATAAAGTTGTGAATTGGGAGGTTGCGGGCTTATAGCCGGGCGCTCCCTCCCCGCCAACCCGCCGCGTACCTTCAAAATCACATGCTCCAGATCAAAGACCTGACCTTCAATGCCTGGGGACGGAAGTTCTTCGACCACGCCAGCGTGAGTCTGCCCCCCGGCGCCAAGGTCGGCCTGATCGGCCGCAACGGCGTGGGCAAGTCCACGCTGTTCAAGCTGATCCTCGGCCAGCTGCACGCCGGCGACGACGAGATCAGCCTGCCCAAGAGCGCGCGGATCGGCTCGGTCGACCAGGAGCACCCGGCCACGCCCTTCACCCTGCTGGAGACCGTGCTGGAGGCCGACGAGGAGCGCCACCGCCTGCTGACCAGCCTGGACACCGCCGAGCCCGAGGACATGGGCGAGATCTGGGCGCGGCTGATCGAGATCGACGCCGACGCGGCGCCGGCCAAGGCTTCGGAAATCCTGGTGGGCCTCGGCTTCAGCCAGGAAGACCTGGCCCGGCCGATGAGCGAGTTCTCCGGCGGCTGGCGGATGCGCGTCGCCCTGGCCGCGGCGCTCTTCGCCGAACCGGATATGCTGCTGCTCGACGAACCGACCAACTATCTCGACCTGGAAGGCGCCTTGTGGCTGGAGGCCCGCCTCCAGAAGTACCCGCACACCGCCCTGATCGTCAGCCACGACCGCGAACTGCTCAACAACAGCTGCACCCACATGCTGCACCTGGCCGGCGGCAAGCTGGAGCTCTACACCGGCGGCTACGACGACTTCGAGCAGCGCCGCGCCGAGAAGGCCCGCCTGCAGCTGTCGGCCAAGGCCAAGCAGGACGCCGAGCGCGCCCACCTGCAGGCCTTCGTCGACCGCTTCAAGGCCAAGGCCTCGAAAGCGGCGCAAGCGCAGTCCCGCATGAAGCGCCTAGCCAAGATGCAGCCGGTGGCCACCACCATCGAGGAGCGCGTCGCCCCCTTCACCCTGCCCTCGCCGCCGCGCCCCCTGGCCCCGCCGCTGATCCGGCTGGAACGGGCCAATGTCGGCTACGAGGAAGGCCGCTCGATCCTCAAGAACCTCAATCTGCGCATGGACCTGGACGACCGCATCGGCCTGCTGGGCGTCAACGGCGCGGGCAAGTCGACCTTCGCCAAGATGATCGCCGGGGCCCTGAACATCCAGTCGGGCGAACTGCACCGCGACCGCAAGATGAAGGTCGGCTGGTTCCACCAGCACCAGATCGAGGCGATGGATCCGGACGACACCCCGCTGGAGATCATCCGCCGGGCCATGCCGGACGCCTCGGAAAGCTCGCGCCGCTCGCGCCTGGCCCAGTTCGGCCTCGGCTTCGAGAAGCAGGAGACCACGGTCGCCAACCTGTCGGGCGGCGAGCGGGCCCGGCTGCTGCTCAACATGGTGGCGATGGACGCGCCGCACATGCTGATCCTCGACGAACCGACCAACCACCTGGACATCGACTCGCGCCGGGCCCTGCTGGACGCCCTCAACGACTACGAGGGCGCGGTGATCCTGATCACCCACGACCGTTCGCTGATGGAGCTGGTCGCCGACCGCCTGTGGCTGGGCG